>CAZMGX010000114.1:8345-12928 GCA_964565915.1 uncultured Gemmatimonas sp. | reverse complement strand
TTACGATGGTCGTCAATCATGGAGGGACGGTAATGCAAGTACATGCTTGCCAGCAAGTGGGTACTTGCACTCTTTGGTAAAATCGCAGGCGACGGTGAAAACCTACTGTTTCCGAACAGAACCCGAAAGTCCCCCTCCGCCACGAGGCGACGCACGGGCTGCGAGTGGACCGTTGCGGCGCGTCCGATATTGCAGGATGCGTCCTTTCCCTCCAGTTCCGGACACCGGTCCGAGCGCCCCTCCCGGTACCATGCGCGCCGCTGTCATAACGGCCGCCGGCGGCCCCGACGTCCTCGCCATCCACCAACGGCCGGTACCGCTGCCGGGCACGGGCGAGATTCTCGTACGCGTGCGCGCCAGCGCGCTCAACCGGGCCGACCTCTTGCAGCGGGCGGGCCGCTACAATCCGCCCCCCGGCGTGCCCGTCGACGTGCCCGGGTTGGAGTTTGCCGGCGAGGTCGCGGCGACCGGACCGGGCGCCTCACGCTGGCCGGTCGGCTCGCGAGTGGGCGGGCTGGTTGGCGGCGGCGCGCACGCCGAGTACCTGGTAACCCATGAGCGCGCGGTGGCGGCTCTGCCCGACGGACTTTCCTGGGAACAGGCCGGCGCGGCACCCGAGGCCTGCATCACCGCTCACGATGCGTTACAGCGAGCGTCCATCCGGCCGGGCGACACGGTGCTGGTGCACGCGGTGGGCAGTGGGGTCGGCCTCGCGGTGGTACAGATTGCCCGCCGTTTGGGCGCACGGGTGTTTGGCACGGCCCGAGGCGCCGACAAACTCTCGGCGGCATCCGTCGCGGGGATGGAGGACGGCGTCACACCGGGCGATCGCGGGTGGCTGACTGAACCCGTGAAGCGCTGGACCGGCGGGCGTGGCATCGACGTCGTAATCGATTTGGTCGGTGGCGACTATTTTCGTGATAGTGTTTCGATAATGGCGCTTAAGGGGCGCATTGTTGTCGTCGGTTTGCTGGCCGGTCGAGAATCCACCATGGATCTCGGGACCCTCCTGGCGCGCCGCCTCAGCGTACACGGCACTGTCATGCGCAGCCGCCCCCTCGAGGAACGGATCGTCGTCACCCAGCACTTCGAACGGGAAGTGGTGCCTTGGCTGGCCGACGGAACGGTCGCCATGCGCATCGACGCCCGGTTCCCACTCGAACGCATCGCGGAGGCCCATGCGCTGCTCGAGACGAATGGCGTCATTGGCAAGGTCGCCCTGACTTTCTGAACGTCGCCACGTCGGCGACGGCGCCAGACTGCCGTGACGCGGCGGTGATCCTTCGACATACTTCCGATCATGTCCGGACTCGACGAACTCACCATCGCGGTCAGGCGGGCGCGCGCCGAACGCCCTGACGTGGCGCTCGCGCTCGCGACGCTGCATGCCGTCGAGGGATCCTCGTATCGCCAGCCCGGCGCGCGTCTGCTCGTCGACACCGAGGGACGAGTGCTCGCCGGGGCCGTCAGCGGCGGCTGTCTCGAAGGCGACATTGCCACCCACGCCGCCGGCGTGTGCGCCGCCGGTGTCCCCAAGCGACTCACCTACGACCTGCGCGACGACCTCGAGTCGATCTGGGGATTCGGCGCGATGTGTGATGGCGTCGCGCACATCCTGCTCGAGCCGCTGACCACGGCTGAATGGCTCGACCGGGCCGCGATGATTCGCGCGTCGCGGCAGCACGGCGCCCTCGTGACCGTCCTCGAAGAATCGACGGGCGGCGGCACCCGGCTCGTCGAGCAGTGCCCTCCCGCATGGCAGCACGTGATGAGCGGGATGATCGAGGCGGCCCGTCTCACGGAACAACCGGTCTCCGGTGCCGTGTCCATCGACGGGGAGGCCGCTGAACTGTTCGTCGACCCGCTGGTTCCCCCAGTCGCCCTGGTATTGATCGGCGCCGGGCGAGGCGCCGAGGCCTTCGCCAGCATCGCGCGCACGCTTGGGTGGACCGTGACGCTCATCGACCATCGGCCGTTCGTGCTGAGCTCGGTGGTGCTTCCGGACGCCGTGACGCGCATTCACGCACGGGCTGACGACGGCGTCGCCCACATCACCCGCGATGCGCGCACGGCGGTGGCGCTGCTGACACATCAGTTCGCGATCGACGGGGAATGGCTGCGGCAGTTGCTCCCGCTGCCGATCGGCTACATCGGCGTCCTGGGCTCGAGGCTCCGCGCGGCGCAACTGCTGGACAGCCTGCGCGACGGCGGCCTCGCGATCACACCGCGCATGCAGCATGTGTTGCACGCGCCGATCGGGCTCGATCTGGGCGGCGAATCGCCCGAGTCGATCGCGTTGGCGGCCATCGCCGAAATCGAAGCCGTCATCCACGGTCGTCCCGGCGGCGCCCTTCGCGAGCGACAGAGTCCCATCCATACGCGCTCGCCCACGCCGAACCCGACCCCGTGAGGCGCAGGGCGCGTCGCAGGCGATGAGCGTCCCACGTGACGGGCACGTGGCCGGCGTGGTGCTGGCCGCCGGCGCGTCCACGCGGCTGGGGCAACCCAAGCAATTGCTGCAGCACGACGGCGGAGAGCCGCTGGTGGTCGTGGCCGCGCGGCAGCTGCTCGATGCGGGCTGTTTGCCGGTGCTCGTGGTGACCGGGGCCGCGCATGACGAGGTCGCCCGCGCCGTCGAACAGCTCGGAGTACCCCTTCTCCTCAACGAGGCCTGGAGCGAGGGCATGGGCTCGTCCATTCGCGCGGCGATCCATTGGCTGACACAGCAGGAGGCGCCGATGCTTGGCACCGTCATCGCGGCCTGCGACATGCCGAGTGTCACCGCCGACCACGTTCGCGCGCTGGTGCAGCAATCGAACGGCGGGCGCGATCGTGTGGCCTCGAGCTATGCGGGTCTGGACGGCGCCGTGGTGCGCGGCATCCCCGCCGTCCTGCCCCGAGCCGACTGGCCGGCCCTTGCCGCGCTCGCCGGTGACCGCGGCGCTCGGGCCATTTTGCAGGCGCCCGACACGCGCACGGTCCACCTCGAACAGGGCAGCTTCGATCTCGACACGCCGGAAGATGTCCAGCGGTGGCGGGGTGCGCCGTCCCACGAATCCTGACCGCCGACCGTATGTTGTGCGGCGGACCACCGCGATCCCCGGGGATCGCCTCGTGGTTCATCCTCACCCTGCGACGGAGTTCCGATGTCTGGTCGTCTTCCCGTGGTGCGCCGACAGGCCGCGCGTGTGTTGGTCGCCGTTGCCGTCCTCTGGCCGCTGGACCGCGTCAGCGCGCAGGCGACGGACCGCGACGCAATCGCCGCGACCGTCGCCGCGTGGATCCAGCTCTCCGCGCCGCCCGGCGCCGAATCGGCGGCACGGGCTGCACTCACCGGGACGCTGCGCGGATGGACAGTCGATGGCTTCGGGAATCTCGTGCGCCGTGTCGGCGTCGGGTCACCGCGCTCGGTCATCGCGTGCGCCATGGACATCCCGGGCTTCGTGGTCAGCCAGATCACTGACGAAGGATTCGTGCGCCTCCATCGCACGGGCGCCGGCGGGCATCCGCTGTGGGATCAATTTCATGAAGCGCAACAGGTGCGGGTCCTGACGGCGACTGGATCCGTGACGGGTGTCGTGGCCATCGCGAACGGACACTTTGCGCGCCAGCATCGCGGTGACACCGCCATCGTGACGGTGGATCAGCTCTGGGTGGACCTTGGCGTCGAGACGCGCGCACAGGCGGAAGCGCTCGGTGTGGCCCTTCTCGATCCCGTCACGGCGATCCGTCCGCTGTGGACCTACGAGGGCCATGCGGCCGGTCCTGCAGCAGGCGCGCGTGCCGGCTGCGCGGCCGTGGCGAGCGTGGCGGACGCGGCGGCGGCGACTCCCAATCGAGTCGGCGAAACGGTCTTTGTCCTCTCGACCCAGCGCGCCTTCGGGTGGGTCGGGCTTGGAGCGGTGGTGGCGCGACTGGGCCGGGTCGACGCGCTCACGCTGCTCGATGAAGGGCGCGATGCGACGCGCACCACCACCTCGATGCTCCCCATCGCGCGCCTCGGCAACAGCCGTCAGCGCCTCGCGCGCGTGTTGCCACCGACACTCGCCGGGGACAGCGTCCGGATCGTCGTGCCCCGCGTGCGTTTCGCCGGCTCGATGGTCGAGTCGATCCACGCCGACGATGCGCGCGCATTGCAGCGCGCCGCCTTGGACGCGGCGGGACTGTCCGACGCGGGCGCACGCTGGATCACCCCCGCCGTCGACACGGCGGTCCGATTGGAGGCTCGTCGCGATGCCTTCGCGGCGATCGAGCGGACGTTCTTCTCCATCGCCGACTTGGCCGGCGTGCCGGGGCACGAGTGGCGTGTGCGCGACGCGATTCGCGCACAGTTGCCCGCGTGGGCCGCGGCGCGCGCCACGGTCGATACGGCCGGCAACCTGATTCTGGCGGTCGGCCCGGATCGCGATTCGGTCGCCTTCATCGCGCACATGGACGAGGTGGCCTTCGAGGTCGAAGGGATCGTGGGCGACGGACGCGTCCGATTGGCGCGTCGTGGCGGAGTCGTACTCACGGCGTGGGAAGGGCAGCCGGCAATGCTGCACTTCGATCGCGACGCCAGCGGCAACGTGACGCCGTCACTG
>CAZMGX010000114.1:0-8335 GCA_964565915.1 uncultured Gemmatimonas sp. | reverse complement strand
GCGACTCGGCCCGTACCAAGTCGCTCAATACGCTTACCGCGTGGTTTGGTACCGACTCCGCAGGCCTCGTCGCACGCGGCGTCCGTGTCGGCTCGGCCATTACCGGCTACAAGCACGCCACACGGCTTGCGGGCACTCGTCTCACCGCCCGCGGCAGTGATGATCGCACGGGTTCGACGGCGATGTTGCACGCGCTCAAGCGGATCGATCCGGCGACCCTGCCGCACAAGGTGCTGTTCGTCTGGAGCACCCGCGAAGAGGGCGGGCTGCTCGGTGCGAGTGCGTTCGGCGCCGAACACGGGGCGAGCCTCCGGCGGATCTACAGCATCGATACGTTCGTGTCGTCGGACACGCCGCTGGAACAGCCGATGTTTGCGTTCGCTCCACTCGGCCGCGGCCCGGTCCTGCGCGGGCTCGATGACGGCTCACTCACCCCCCGCGCCGAGCGCGAGCGGGTGCAGCGGATCGCCCGGCAGCAGGGAATCCCACTACAGGTCGGCACCACGCATGGATCGACGGACGGCAGTGCCATCGCCCCATACGGTGCTCCGAACGTGGGCTTGTCGTGGCCGGGCCGGTATTCCCACACACCGGGTGAGGTGCTGGACCTCCGCGATGTGGATGGCTTGATCCGCTTGATCGCGGCGGTCGCGATCAGCCGGTAGACACCCGGGCACAAAAGACGACGGGAGGTGCCGCGCGATCCTCGCGGCGCCTCCCGTCGTGTTCGTCGTCAGTGATCCGTTTGCGGCGGGCCGGCCGGCGGACCAGGCGGCACCATCATGCCGCGTCGGCCACGCGGCCCTGCGAAGCCCGGTCCCTGACCGGGCTCCATGCCACGACGATTCTGCGGCCCGACGTTTGGGGCGCCGCGGAACCCTTGGCCCCCGGGTCCGCGCATCTGCGGACGTGGTCCGCCGCCGCGCATCTGATTGCCACGACCGAGCTTGCCCGGACCGCGCATTCCATCGCCGCGGCGGCCGCGCATGTTCGTCGCAAACGCGTCCATCTTCGAGCGTTGCGCCGGTGTGAGCACGTTGCGCACGTCCTGCCGCGACTTGAGCTGCGCGACCTGCATGTCCGTCCGCAGGCGCGCCATCTTGTCGAACGCCGCGCGCGCCTTCTCGGTATTCACATCGCCTTTGGTGGCGTCCATCAGGTCGGCCTGCGCGCGCAGCATATCCGCCTGGTTCAGCGTCGGCCGCGGCGCCGAGCGCAGCGCTTCCAGCTTGGCGACCTGATCATCGGTCAATTCCAGCTGTGACCGCATGCGCAGGAGTTGGTCCGCCGGTCCGCCGCCGAGTCCGGACCGCGGTCCACGCGGACCGCCCCGACGCGCTGCGGGTTGGCTATCTGGCCCGATTGGCGCGCCCTGCGCCGACCGGGCCGGACGTGGTGGAGTCGCCGGGCGGGCTTGCGCCACGGCGACGGCTGACGTCAGCGCGCTGACGACAATGGCCATCGCACTCGTTGAGAGCGGTCGCATGGGAATCTTCCTCGATGTGTTGGGCGTTCGCACTGCCAGGGTTGGCACCAGCGTTCGCTTCGTGCGGTTTGACGGCCGACGGGGTCTGACGTTAAGGCGCGCCTGACGGCGATCCCTTCGTACCCGCCAGCCGCGGTGCATCCCAACGGTATGGCCATCTTCCGCGTCACGGGGTAGACGATCGGCGTGCGCCGGTGCACTGTCGTCCGTCCCGGTCTCCTTCCTCACCCTGACCCGCTCTCGTGACATCGGTCGTCGACGCCATCGTCACGTTCTTCTTCAAGTTTCCCATGCGCGTGTTCGCGCGCGGCGAGATGGTCATTGCCCCGGTCGTTCCGGTGCTCGTGATCATCCTCGCGGCCGCTGCGGCCGTACTGCTCGTGAGCGTCCTCTACGCCCGCGTCCGCACACTGGGCATGCGCGATCGGATCGTCCTCGCGTCCTTGCGCACGTTGGCCGTGCTGCTGGTGCTGGGCTGCCTGCTGCGTCCGGGACTCGTCATTGCCTCCGCCGTGCCCCAGCGCAACGTTTTCGCGGTGCTGCTCGACGATTCGCGCAGCATGCGGATCCGCGACGTCGCCGACTCCTCGCGCCTGTCGCTGGTGCAGCGCGCGTTTGACGACACGGCGGCGTTGAGTCGCCGCCTGGGTGAGCGGTTCGCCCTACGTCGCTTCAAGTTCGGCGCCGAGGCCTCACCGTTGGCCAGCGCGCGTGACCTGACCGGATCGGGGACGCGCTCGGACCTCGCGCGGGCGCTCGACGAGGTGCGCGAAGATCTGAACGGACTGCCGCTGGCCGGCGTGGTCCTGGTGTCCGATGGCGCCGACAACGGTGGCTCGCGCTACGACGACGCCCTGCTGGCGCTGCGCGCCCGTCGCATTCCCGTCTATACCGTGGGTGTCGGTCGCGAGCGGTTCGATCGAGACGTGGCCGTCGAAAATGTGCAGGCGCCGCGTCGTACCCTGGCCGGCGCCAACGTGATCGTCGAGGCGGATGTGCGCGTGCGCGGCGCCGGTCGCGACGTGGCGACCGTGACCGTCGAAGCTGATGGGCGGGTCGTATCGACCGATACCGTGAAGCCCCCTGCCAACGGTGATGTCGCGCACTTGCGGCTGCGCGTGCCGCCACTGGACGCAGGCATCCATCGCATTGCGGTGCGTGCGCGCCCGCTGCCGAACGAGACGGTGACGGAGAACAACGAATGGCACACCACGATTGAAGTCCGCGCCGGACCGGATCGGGTGCTGTATGTCGAAGGCGAACCGCGCCCCGAGTTTGCGTTCATCCGGCGCGCCGTCGCCGCCGACAGCGGGGTGCAGGTCGTCGGACTGATGCGCAGCGCCGAACGCAAGTTCCTGCGGCTCGGCGTACGTGACAGCCTCGAACTGCTGGGCGGATTCCCCACGAGTCGCGAAGAGCTTTTCGGCTATCGCGCGATCATCCTGGGCAGCATCGAAGCGTCGTTCTTCTCGGCCGATCAATTGCGCATGATCTCCGACTTCGTGAGCCGTCGTGGTGGTGGCCTGCTGGTGCTGGGCGGCCGCGCGTCACTGTCCGAAGGCGGATTTGCCGACACGCCGCTTGCCGACGTGCTGCCAATCACGCTGACGCGTGGCGAACCGAATGTCGACGGCCCCGCGACGACGATGAAGATTCGCCCCACCCGTGCCGGTGAAGCACATGCGGCCTTGCAGGTACGTGGATCGGTGGGGGCATCACGCGCCCGGTGGGATTCGATGCCGCCGCTCACTTCCGTCAACCGCGCGGGCTCACTCCGTGCCGGTGCCACCGTGTTGATGGCGGGTCAGGTCGAAGGCGGACGCGCCGACGTGCCGGTGCTCGCGTGGCAACGGTACGGGCGCGGCATGAGCGCCGTCTTCTCGGTGCAGGATTCGTGGTTGTGGCGCATGGATGCCACCGTGGCGGTCGAGGATGTGACGCACCAGACGTTCTGGCGGCAGATGGTGCGCTGGCTCGTTGACGACGCACCGGCGGCGTTTGAGATCGCGGCGTCTCCGTCGCGCGTCGCGCCGGGCGAGCCGGTGACGCTGCGCGCGCACCTCGCCGATCCGTTCTTCGCCGACATCAACGATGCCAACATCGTGGCCACCGTGACCACGCCGTCCGGCAACACGATGACGGTGCCGATGGAGTGGGCGCTGCGCGAAGACGGCTCGTACGCGGGTCGATTCACCGTGGCCGACTCGGGCCGCTACGCCATCAGCGCCACGGCCACCCGCGGCACGGACTCGGCACGCATCGCCACGACCACGTTGCTCGTCGATGATCGTGGCGCCGATGTCGCGCAGGCGGAGCAACGGCCCGCCGTGCTGCGACGCATCGCCGACGAGACGGGCGGCCGCTACTACACACTCGACAATGTCGCGCAGCTGGGCGATGACGCGATGTTCACCGAGAGCGGCGTCACCGTCCGTGAAGCAAAGGATCTCTGGGACATGCCGATCGTGTTCATCCTGCTGGCGCTGCTGTTGGGCGGCGAGTGGGCATATCGTCGCTGGCGGGGGTTGGCATGAGCGCGCGCACGCTGGCACGCCTGGCGCGCGGCGGCCTCTTCGCGCTGACGGCCCTCGTGGGCGTCTTCTCGTCACGTGAGGTGCACGCGCAGCGCACGCACGTGCTGATCGTGTCCGGACTTTCCGGTGACCCCGCGTTCAAGCGGTCGTTCCAGCAGATCACCACGACGGTCAGGGACGCCGCACGTTCGCGCTGGAACGTCGCCGATTCGAGCCTCATCGTGCTGACTGAAGACTCCGTGCCGACGGCACTCTCGCGTGGTCGTTCGACACGCGACGCCGTGGCGAAGGCTTTCACGACGCTCAGCACGCGCGTGCAGCCGGGTGATGTGTTGCTGGTGCTCCTCCTCGGGCACGGCAGCGGCGAGGGCCCCGGCTCGAAGGTGAACCTTCCGGGCCCCGACGCGACCGCGGCGGACTACGCGACCTGGATTGCCGGATTCAGTCGGCAATCGGTGGTGTTCGTGAACGCCGCAACCGGCAGTGGCGACTTCGTGCCGGCCCTCGAAGGTCCGGGGCGGGTTGTCGTCACGGCCACGCGCAGCGCCGTCGAGAAGAATGAATCGGTGTTCGCCGGCTTCTTCGCGAAGGCACTGTCGTCCGATGAGTCCGATGGCGACAAGGACGGGCGCGTGTCGGTGCTGGAGGCGTTTCAGTTCACCACGCGCGAGGTGGGCAAGGTGTATGAGACCAGCGGCCGCATGCAGACCGAACACGCGCGACTCAGCGACTCGACGCGCGCACGGCTCGTGTCGTTTGGCAAGACCACCGTCAGCACCGACCCGCGTGTCACGGCGTTGATCGCCGAGCGCCAAGCGCTCGAATCCGACGTGGCTGCGCTGCGCGCCAAGAAGGCCACGATGGACGTGGCCGCCTACGACAAGGAACTGGAACGCTTGCTCATCGCCATTGCCGAGAAGACCCAGGCCATTCGTGCCGCTGGAGGCAAGCCATGATGCGCCCGTTCACCGTCGTCGCGCTGGCGTTTCTTCTCGCGGCGTGCTCCGCCAGCGATTCACCGGCCCAGTCGCCGCCGACACGCTGGGATGCCGGCATTGCGCAGGCGGAAGCCGCCGCGCGTCGCGGCGACCGCGCGGAAGCGACGCGGCTCGCCACGGTGATCGTGAACGACTACACACGCAACGGTGCACGCACCAGCGCGGAGCACGTCGTCGCGGGACGCGCCTATGTGCTGCTGAGTACCGGCGATGCCAGCGCGGCGCGCGCGGCGCTCAAGGCGTTCGATGCCGGCGCTGCCGACAATACGAATCTCGAGGCCACGCGTCGCGCCGGCGACCTGTTTCTCGAGAAGTACAATGCACCGGACGCGCGCCTGTCATACGAGTCCGTGCTCAAGCGCGCGCCGGACGATGCCAGGGCGTTGCTCGGCCTGGCGCAGGTCGAGGCATTTGAAGGCAAGTCCACAGCACTCGCGACGGTCCGCCGTGCATTGACAGTGGACCCGCGGCTACCCGATGCGCTCGCGTTGGTGGCGCGGATGCAGCTCGAGGCCGAGCAGTGGGATTCAGCCACCGTGTACGCGAATCGTGCGCTGGCTGTCGACTCCTCGTCGATGATGGGGTGGTCGGTCCTTGGCGCCGCCGCGTGGCTGCACGGCGACTCGGCCACGTACCGTTCGGCGCTTGCTGCCGCCACCCGGTTGCAGCCGAAGCCGGTCGAGTTCTACGCCGAGTTGGCCGAGGCCGCGGTGCGTCAGCGGCGCTACGCGGAAGCCGTGCGTATCGCGCAGCAGGCTGTCGCGTACGACAGTCTGTCCGTACGCGCGCTCGGGGTGCTTGGCACGAATCAGCTGCGTACCGGCAGGATGGCCGAGGGGCAGGCCACGCTCGATCGTGCATTTGCGCTCGACGCGTTCAACGTCTGGCACAAGAACACGCTGGACCTGTTGGACAAGCTCAAGACCTTCCGCACGATCCGGCAGGGGCGCTTCGAAGTGGTCGCGCCCGCCGAAGAGGCCGACCTGCTCGCGCTGTACATCGTTCCGCTTCTCGAGCGGGCCTTCGATTCACTACAGACGCGATACGGCTTCGCGCCGCCGACGCCGGTCCGCCTCGAGTTCTATCGCTATCACGCGGACTTCTCCGTGCGCAGCGTGGGGCTTACCGGACTGGGCGCACTCGGGGTGAGCTTCGGCAGCCTGCTGGCGATGGACACCCCGAGTGCGCGCGATCGGGGCGCGTTCAATTGGGGATCGACCGCGTGGCACGAACTCACGCACGCGTTCACGCTCGGTGCGTCGGCGCATCGGGTGCCGCGGTGGCTGTCCGAAGGAATGTCCGTGCTTGAGGAGCGCCGCGCCCAGCGCGGCTGGGGCGCAGATGCCAGCGTGCAGTATCTCGCGGCGTTGCAGGCCGGGTTGTTGCGGCCGATCAGTCAGTTGAACGAAGGCTTTCTGCGTCCACGGTTCCCCGATGAAGTGGGGTTCAGCTACTACCAGGCGTCGTTGTTCTGCGAGATGGTGGAGTCGGTAAATGGAACGAAGGCGCTGTCGGCCATGCTGAAGGCGTATCGCGATGGGCTTGGCACACCGGCGGTGTTCCAGCAGGTGCTGGGGCTGAGCGCCGACAAGGTCGATGCGCAGTTCGAGACGTGGATGAGGGCGAAGTTCGTCGTTCCGCTGCGCTCCATCACGGCCCAGCGTACCATCTCGGGTGGTCCGACGGGCGCAGGCGCGCCCGGCAGTCGCCCCGTCACCGCCGGTCTCGTGGCGACCGGTGGTGCGTTCATTGACGCCATGAAATCGGCGATGGAGGCCATGGAGCGCCAGCAGAAAGACTCGACGCGCGCCCGACTCGAGCGTGCGCAGGCGCTGTTTCCCGACTATGCGGGCGATGACAGTCCGGCCATGATGCTGGCCGAGCTGGCGCGAGAGCGCGGTGATACGGCGACGGCGCTGGCCCAACTCGCGATCATGACGAGTCGCAACGAGACGGCCTGGCAGGCCAATTTGCTGGAGGCCGACTTGCGGGAACGTCGCGGCGACGCGGCGGGGGCGATGGCCGCGCTGGAGCGACTGCTGTGGATTTCACCGTACGACAACGCGGTCCACGACCGTCTCGCGAACCTCGCCACCCGTCGCGGGGATCACGCGCTCGCGCTGCGCGAACGTCGCGCCGTACTGGCCAATCAGCCCGCCGATCTGTTGACGGCGCGCTACGAGTTGGCGCGAGCGCTGGCGGCCTCGGGAGACGTGGCCGGAGCGCGGCGCGAACTGCTGCAGGTGCTCGAGCAGGCTCCGTCGTTCGAGAAAGCCCAGGCGCTACTGCTCGAGTTGCGTGGCAAATCGACGAGTCCCCTCGAGGAGAACGGCCCGATGCTGGACGGGAGTGCCGCGGCATGACCTTGCGATCGACGCGCACGCGCTGGCTGCGCGGTCCACGTCTCGCGCTGACCGCTGCGCTGCTCCTCGTGGCGGTGGCGCCGGTGGCCGAGGCGCAACGCGGCCGTGGCCGTGGCCGGCAGCAGCAGGTGTTTGAGCCGAACGTGCCCTATGACGGACGGTACACCTATGTGCGCATTCGCTATGAGTTGCCCGACTTCGGCGGATTTGGCGGTGGCGACATCAAGTGGGCGCACGACTACCCGCGCGGCGAACGGAACTTCGCGAAGGTGATGGCCGAGCTGTCCACGATCCGGTTGCACACCAAGGGCAGCAACATCCTCACGCTCGATGATCCGCAACTGACCAAGTACCCGATCGCCGTGCTGACGGAGCCGGGCTTCTGGCGGCCGAACGATCTCGAGGTCGTCGGCATGCGGAACTACATCGCCAAGGGCGGCTTCATGGTGTTCGACGACTTCGCCGGCGAGCACTGGAACAACTTCGAGGAACAGTTGGGCAAGGTGTTTCCCAAGTTGCGCCCGATCGAGCTGCCCCTGACGCACCCGGTTTTCGATTCCTTCTACAAGATCAAGTCGATCGACCTCTGGCATCCGTACTATCGCGGCCTCAAGGCCGTGTTCTACGGGGTGTTCGAGGACAACGACCCGACGAAGCGCCTGCTGGCCATCGCCAACTACAACTTCGACATGTCCGAGCTGTGGGAGTTCTCCGACGAGGGGTTCTTTCCGGTGGAGCAGTCGAATGAGGCGTACAAGATCGGCGTGAACTACATCATCTACGCGCTGACGCGATGATCGTGCGACGTAACGACCACCTGCCCCTGCCCTCCCCTCTCTCCTGCCCCGATGACCGCTCCCGCTGAACTCGACCGTCTCGATGACGCCACGCTGGCCGACCGGCTGCAAGGCACCGGCGACCGCATCACGCGTGAACTGCGCAAGGTCATCGTCG
>CAZMGX010000113.1:0-13291 GCA_964565915.1 uncultured Gemmatimonas sp. | reverse complement strand
CGCTCGATTCACCGGACGTGCCGCTTCCGGAGGCGGTCCGTGACGGTCGTGAGCCGTTGCTGGTGGTTGGTGCGATGGCCGGCGGATAGCCTTCGGTCATCGGGTACGTCGCTTGACGTATCGACCGCAGTGGAGTGCAGACCGATGTTCATGCCGACGCATCGCATGACGGCACGTATGCCCTTTTCCCTCGGTGAGGCACTTATGAGTCAGCGGAATGTGTGGCAACGCGCGGGGCTGCTGGGTGTGTTCGTCTGTTCGGTGTCGACGGCCGGATGTTTTCACTTCTTCTATCGCGGGGAGGCGAAGACGGTGAGTCGTCCGTCGGTGGCCGGGCCGCCGACGCTCGTTCGGGCGAACGTCCGCGCCCATCTCGCCAGCGGCGCGACCGCCGTGTTCCGCGACAGTGCGTGGATCAGTCGCGACACGATCCGCGGCGGACGCGCCGACTACTTCCCGTTGCTGTCCGCCGCATCATCACCAATCGGCTGGGTCCATATGGACAGCGTCGTGGCGCTGGAGAGTATCGCCAGCAAGCTGGACGGGGCCACCACGACGGTGGTCTCATTGGCCGCGACCGCCATTACGCCGTTTGCCGTAGCAGGACTCGCCGTCGCCATCTTCGGATCGTGTCCGACCGTCTACGCGGACACGGGGGCCGGGTTGGCCCTTCAGGCCGAGGGGTTCTCGTACGCGATTGCACCCTTCTTCGAGAATCGCGACCTGGATCCGCTGCGCGCTCGTCCCGACAGCCACGGCGTCATCCGCCTCGAGCTGCGGAATGAGGCGCTGGAAACCCACTTCATCAATCACATCGGGTTGCTGGCGGTCCGGCACGCGCCAGGCGCGCGAGTGGTGCCGGATCAGGGCGGTACGCCCGTCGCGGTAGCGGCCCTCGGCACGGTGCATCGGGCCGTCGATCGCCACGGACGGGACGTCCGGCGCTTGTTGGCCGCCGCCGACGGTGACCTGTATCAGACCTCACCCGACGTGCTGCAGCGCGCGCACGCGGGCGATCTGGACGACTGGATCGATCTCGAAGTGGGCAATCTCCCCCCCGGCGACTCCGTCGGGGTGGTGCTGCGTCTGCGCAATTCACTCCTCAACACGATCCTCTTGTATGAAGGGATGCTGGGCGGACGCGATGCCGCCGAATGGCTTGATCGTGGCCTCAAGGATCTCGGCACGGCGGCAACACTGGGCGTCTGGTATCGGAACACCATGGGAATGCGCGCCACCGTGCAGGGAGTGCTCACCCCGGGCGGCGACGAACGTGGGCATGTCGCACGTATCGGTGATGTTGGCCCGATCGCATTTCGTGATGTCGCGCTTGTGTTGCCGCGCGCTGCGCACAATGCCACGACGGCTCGGATCCGGCTGCGTTTTGTGGCCGACAACTGGCGCATCGATGCGCTGCAGGTCGCCGGCAGTGTGTCACGGCCGTCATTCACTCAACTGCCGGTTGCCGACATCGAGGTTCCCACGCCGGCCGTCGGTCAACATTCCCTGCGGGACTCCGCGGGATTGCATGCCATCAGTGCGCCCGACAAAGCCTATCTCGAAACACGACCGGGCCAGCGCATGACGCTCGTGTTTGCGCCCGATCGGTCTCCGGGAGCCGACTCGGTATCCACCTACCTGCTGGAGTGGCAGGGTTGGTATCGCGAGTGGATCCGCGGGAGCTGGCTGCGTGACCCAGCGCGCCGCGAGGCGTTCGTGCCCGGCGATGCGGCGGTCGAGACCGCCCTCGAACGGTGGCGTACGCGGAAGGAGTCGTTCGAGCGGCAGTTCTACGCGTCGAAGGTTCCCGTCCGATGAGTACCCCACGCATGCTGCCGCAGAAGGCGTTGCTCGTCGACCGTCGCGTTACGTTCGCTCGGCGTTTGGCCGTCGCCCTGCTGGTGAGCCTCGGCGCCTGTCAGTGGGGCACCACGCCGAAGAAGCTGGATCCGCTCCTGGCGGCCGCTGGGGCCCAGGTCGCCATCATGCTGCCTGCTCAGACGTGGCCACTGCGTGGTGAACTCTACGCCGTGGATTCGATCGGGGCACTGGTGAAGGCCGACCTGCTGACGCAGGTACCATGGTCTGCCATGCGCTCGATGGATGTGATCGGGTTTGGCGGCGGCTTCGACCTGCCGGCCGGCGCGGTCATGAATGTCGCGCAGCTCGAACAACTGCGACTGGTCAGTCGATTTCCGCAGGGACTGCACAGCGCATTGCTGACACGAGTGCTGCAGACGCTACGTCAGGACTCCCTGTTGGTGGTCGCGCCGGCGCCGCGGTGACCACGGTTCGTCATGCGCCACGACGGCATGGCGCGGACACCCGGAGGGCCGCTCAGGTCATCGTGTAGACGACGATGTTCACGCCGAACTTCGTGTTGTCGCGCGCACGGAATCGTTTGTTGCGCCAATCGTAGTCCCACTCGCAGCCGTAGTCCTTGTTGCTGTACAACACACCAAGCCGACCGCGTCGTTCGACGCCGCGCAGGTACTCGTGCACGATGTTGTCGCCCCATCCATTCAACTCATGGGTGGTACGCGGCGGCCCGTCGGGAAACGAGAAGAAGCTGGAGTACAGCGGGTGCTGCTTCGGCAACTTCGGCATCGGGTTCGGCCCGAACGCCTTCACCATTTCCGATTCGAACGTCTTGGCATAGAGGCCGTTCACGTCGTGATTGCAGTCGTCGCTGAACAGCAGGCCGCCATTCTCCACATAGCGCACCAACCCCTGACGCTCCTTTTCGCTGAAGCGGACCAGCTTGTGGCCCGTCATGAACAGGAAGGGAAACGCCGTCAGCTCGGCCGAGTCGGCCGTGATCACGATCTCCTGCTGATTGACCGGGATATCGGTATACTGCACGACCGCGTCGAGCAGATTCGCGCAGACCTTGGGGTTGTAGTCCCAGTCACCGGAGTCGTAGCGCAGGCGAGCGAACACGAACTCGTACGACGATGCCCCTGAGCGGCGCCGAAGACTGGCGTCAGGCGCGGCGTGCAGCGGGCTGATACCGGTCACGGCGACGGCACCCGACAGCAGCCCCAGCTGCGTCAGAAATCGGCGACGGCTCAGCAAACGAGCGGGCCCGTAAGTCGGGCGTTCAGGATCAGGCACGGAATTGAAGGTATCCAGCAGGCGAGATGACACCAACCCTTTTCTCCACACTCAAGACGCTGCACGTCCTCGCTGCCGTGTTGTTCGTCGGCAACGTCGTGGTGACCGGCGTTTGGACCGCCGTGTACTTCCGCGCACGCGCGACGCTCGACTTCCGGGTGGCGGCCCGTGCGATCGTGCTGACCGACTGGATCTTCACGTTTGGCGGCGGGGCCGTCCTCGTGCTCTCGGGTATCGGTCTCGCGTTCGGCCGTGGCTTCCCCATCTGGGCGACGCCGTGGATCCGGCAGGCGATCATCGCCCTGAGCGTTTCGACGGTGGCGTGGCTGGTGGTGCTCGTGCCTGCCCAGCGTGTGATGCTGCGGGCCACCTCCGATGACGCCGACGCGTTGACACAGGCGTACCATCGGTGGAACATCACGGGTTGGGCGGCCACGATCCCGCTGATCTACGCTGTCTGGTGCATGGTCGCCAAACCCGGAAGCTGATGCGCGTACTGACCTGGCTGTTCTTTGCGACCCTGTCGCTGATCCTGATGCTGCAGCTGCGCGGCCTCGACAGCGACTTGCGGCTGCCGGACACCCCCGGCGGCATCGTCGGCTACGAACTCGCGTGGTCGGCAGCACGTGGCAACGAGATCATCACGGCCTGGCGTCGCAATGACGTGTTGGAAACCGCGAAGGTCAGCCTTGGCATGGACTTCGTCTTCCTGCTCGCCTACCCGATGATGTTCTTCACGGCCATCCGCCTGCTGGTACGCACGCCGCCCTCGACCTTCGACCGGCTGGGACAGTGGGCCGCGCGCGGCGTCTTGTTGTGCATTCCGCTGGACGCGACCGAGAACCTGCTGTTGTGGCGGATGCTGGACGCCGGCGCGTCGGACGGATCGATGCACTTGGCGACGATCTCCGCCGCGATCAAGTTCCTGCTGGTGCTGCTCGCGGCGCTCTGGTGTCTGGCCGCCATCGGCCGACGCCTGACCGGCGGACGATCGGCGCCCATCGCTTGATCGTTCATCACCCCCCTTCACTCAACCGCCGTACCCATGGCCAACGGACCCTCTTTCGGCGGTATCGCCCTGCGTGCGCTGGCAGCCCTCGTGCTCGTCTTCGCCACCTACAATCCCGAGGGTGTGTCGTTCTATCACTGGGCACTCGCACCGCTGATCGATGGCACTACGACCGCCGGGCCGATGTCCGTGAAGTTCCTCGCTGGCATTGCCCTCATTGCCGGATGGGTCGTGTTCTTGACGGCCACGCGACGCTCCATCGGTATTGGCGGTTCGATCCTCGTGCTGGCCATCTCCGGCGCGCTGGTCTGGATTCTCCTCGACTTCGGGATCGTCTCCGCCAAATCCGGTCGCGGGCTGACCTATGTGGTGTTGATCTGCACGGCATTGCTGCTGGCGGTCGGCATGAGCTGGTCGCATCTCTCTCGACGGCTGAGCGGACAAGTGGACATGGATCAGACCGAGTAGCGGCCGGAGCGACGAGGTCTCGCCCGTGAGCGGAGCCATCCGCGCTCGTCCGCGTGATCCGCGTCAGGCGTTCTTGCGGGAACGGCTCCGAACTCGCCGCCGTTAGGCGAGTCCATGACCAGTGTCCCGGCCGCTATCACGCTGGCGTTCGTCGCCCCCTGGGAATGTTCGCGAGCTGTCGCGAACATTCCGCGCGAGCCGCGTGACGACGTCATCGTCGTGCTGCTCGAATCGGTGGCCAAGGGTGCCGCGCTGCCGTGGCATCGCCAGAAGCTCGTCCTGCTGCTGTCGGCGATGCGCCACTTTGCCGCCGCGCTCGAACGGGCCGGCTATCGCGTGATCTTTCGGCGCGCGGCGTCATACGCCGAGGGGTTGCGCGACCTCGCACGCGAAACCGGTGCACACCGTGTCGTGGCGACGGAAGGCCGCGAACAGGACATGGTCGACGAGTTGACGCGGGCGGCTGATGCCCTTGCCACCGATGGCGTGGCGCTGGTGCTGCGCGAAGATCGCGGCTTCGTGGCCACCCGCAGCGAGTTCGCCGAATGGGCGCGCGGTCGCAAGGAGCATCGCATGGAGTGGTTCTACCGCGAAATGCGCCGCAAGCACCAGGTGCTGATGGAGCCGGATGGGCAACCCAGCGGCGGCCAGTGGAACTTCGATGCGGACAACCGAAAACCATGGCCCAAGGGCCGTGCCGTGCCGCCGGTCTGGCGCGTCGAACCTGACGAGCTCACGCGCGAGCAGATGGCCCGCGTGGCGAAATGGTCGGGACGATGGGGACGTGTGGATACGTTTGCGCTGCCCGTTACCCGTGCCGATGCGAAAGCATGGCTGCACCGCTTCATCGCGGAACGTCTCCCCGAATTTGGCCCGTACGAGGACGCGCTGGTGCATGGGGCGCCCGACCTGCTGCACTCGACGTTGTCGTCGATCATCAACGTGGGCCTGCTGCATCCGCTGGAGGTCGTGCGGGCCGCCGAAGCCGCGTGGCGCAACGGTCTCGTGCCGATCGAATCGGCCGAGGGCTTCATTCGCCAGATCATCGGCTGGCGCGAGTACATCCGCGGCATGTATTGGCATCTCATGCCGGGCCTGCGCACGGCGAATGCGCTGAACGCCCCCTTGCCGTTGCCCCGGTGGTTCTGGGCGCCAGATGGCGAGGCGTATGACGCGTCAGGACAAACCGGCGACGCCTGCGGCATGCGCTGCCTCGCCGATACGATCCGGCAGGTGCGCGACCACGGCCGCGTGCATCACATCGCCCGGCTGATGGTGCAATGCAACTTCGCGACGCTTCTTGGTGTCGAACCCGCCGCGTTGTCTCGCTGGTACTGGAGTGCCTTCACCGACGCCTACGAATGGGTCGAGTTGCCGAACGTGGTCGGCATGGGCACGTGGGGCGACGGCGGCCAGCTGGCGTCGAAACCGTATGTCGCATCCGGCGCATACATCAAGCGCATGAGCAACTACTGCGACGGATGCCGGTACGACGTGACCAAACGCGTCGGCGACGACGCGTGTCCGATGAATACGCTCTACTGGGACTTTCTCGACCGGCACCGCGAGCGGTTCGCGAAACATCCGCGCATGCGCATGATGTTGAAGCACGTGGAGGCGATGCCGACGGAGGAACTGGTCAGCATTCGACGACGCGCCACGGCGTTTCGGGAATCGCTGCAATACGAGGGAACCGCAGGCTGACAGAATGATGATTGACTGGGTGTTTCGTGCGGCGTGATCGTGTTGGTGAGCGCGAACAACCGCAGACGTGCGACGGGAGACGGCCGATATCCCCGACCGCAGACCGACGACCCTGTCTCCGCTCGTCCGTCTGCCCTCTTCGTCCTGGATCTCTGTCGTGGTACCGGTTGGGTAGTCTTTGTCGAAGTACGAGGTACGAGGTACCGAGTACTGTTGGAACGATAGGGTCCGGGTCGCGCGTGGAAGGACAGGTCAGCTGACTGCTAACCTCCGGGTACCCCGGCGTTCCGTCCCCCGCAGTTATGTTTGGGCGTGGAACCTTCTGGCCGCCTTCACGTCAAACCGCCGCAGTCCACGCCCGCTCAGCGCAAGGCCCTGCGCGACGTCGTGCGCGCGGAGTGTGAACGGCGCCCCGGCGTGTACCGCATGCTCGGACCGACCGGCATCGTTCTGTATGTAGGCCAGTCGCGCGTGTTGCGCACCCGCCTGCTGTCGTACTTTCGCGCCAAGGGGCGGCGCAACAAGGCCGCGCGAATTCTGCGACACGCCTTTCGCATCGAGTGGGAGTACACCAGCACCGAGTTTGCCGCCCTGCTGCGCGAGCTGCGACTCATCAAACAGCATCGACCGCACTTCAACGCGATGATGGTGGCCGACGAGTGGCCGCGGGCCTACGTCGCGCTGACCGGGGGCGCTGTGCCGGGGCTCACGATCGTGCCACGATCGGATGAACCGTCGGCCGTGGCCATGTTCGGTCCGTTCCGTCGCGTCTCGCGATTGCGTGAGGCTGTGCGCGCGCTCGCCGATGCCACGGGTATTCGCGACTGTTCGCTGGACGAGATGACCGGCGCGGTACGCACGCGTTCCCTCTGGTTCGACGCCGATGACACGATGGGAGCACCTGCACGGACAGTGCGCACCGCGTCGCGACCAAAGACGTCGAACCGAACCCGTGCGCCAGGATGTCTGCGCCATGACCTCGGCACCTGTGTCGGCCCCTGTATCGGTCGCGGCGACGGAGCCGAGTATCGGGCGCAAGCGGCCATGGTGCGTGAGTTCCTCGAGGGGCGATCCGACGCGCCCGTGGTGTCACTGACGCACGCCATGCAGGAGGCCGCGGCGTCATTGGCGTTCGAGCGCGCTGCCGTCCTGCGTGATCGACTGGAACGGGTGTCGTGGTTGCACGAGCGCGTGCGGCATTTTCATGCCAACGTTGATCGGCTCACCTTCCGGTATCACGCCACAGGGGCAGACGACGCCGAGTGGGTCTACCTCGTGCGACGCGGGACCGTGCGGGCGGAGATCCCGGCGCCGCGCACGCCGGACGAGCAGCGTGAACTCGAGGTGATGGCGCAACGCATCTTCGAGGGACCAGATCCTTCGGGCGCTGATATTCCGCTGCACGACCTCGACGAGTTCTACCTCGTGGCCAGTTGGTTTCGTCGTCGACCCGCCGAGCGGGAACGGGCCGTCCCTCACCTTGCGCAGCCTGTGGACCGATCGTAGGGTCAAGGAATTCCGTGGTTTCCTACCCGTCGACCCTGCTCTGGACCCGACCCATGTCGACCCTGCCGATTGCCGTCCGTGCCCTCGCGTTTGGTGTCCTGCTGTTGCCAACCTCGACGTTGACGGCACAATCGTCCGCGGCCGCGGCGCCTGCGACGGGGGCATCCGCGACAGCGGCATCCGCCGACACGGTGCGCCTGACGGAGTGGATGGTGCCGTGGGAGAAGACCCGTCCGCGCGATCCGTCGGTCGACGCTACCGGTCGCGTGTGGTTCGTCGGTCAGGAAGGCAACTACGTCGCGCGCCTCGATGCGAAGTCCGGCGGATTCACGCGTATCGAAATCGACTCCGGCACCTTTCCGCACACGGTGTCGATCGACTCCAAGGGCAACGCGTGGTATACGGGCAATCGGAACGGCATGATCGGCCGCATCGACGGACGCACCGGTGTCATCACGCGGTATCCGATGCCCGACCCCGCCGCGCGTGATCCGCATACCATCGCCTTCGATGCGCGCGACAACCTGTGGTTCACGCTGCAGAACAGCAACATGATCGGCCATCTGGTACAGGCCACGGGAAAAGTGTCACTGGTCACCATGCCCACACCGCGTTCGCGCCCGTACGGCATCGTCATCGACAAGAGCGGGCGCCCGTGGTTCAATCTCTTCGGCACCAACAAGGTTGGCACCGTCGATCCGACGTCGATGCGTGTGCGCGAGTACGCGCTTCCAGATGAGCGGGCCCGCGGACGCCGCATCGCCCTCACCAGCGACGGCGCCGTGTGGTATGTCGACTATTCGCGTGGATTCCTGGGCCGCCTGGATCCCGTCTCCGGCAACGTCAGGGAATGGCCGATGCCCGGAGGTGCAGGCTCGCTGCCGTACGCCATGACCGTCGACGACGAAGACCGGCTCTGGTTCGTCGAGACGGGCTCGCAGCCCAACCGCCTGGTCGGCTTCGATCCGCGCAGCGCCAAGTTCTTCTCACGCACCGACCTCGGCCCCGCCGCTCCGAATACGGTGCGCCATATGGTCTTCGACAAGACCACCCGCAGCATCTGGTTCGGCAGCGATCGCGGAACGATCGGGCGGGCCATGGTTCCCAAGGGCACGGTGCGCCCGATCGGCTGAGCTGCCCTCGAGCTGCACGCGTCGCGACATCGCCAGGAGGCGCCAGTAGAGCGCGCGCATCTCCTCTTCAGGAATATCTGCGTCTCGCGCCAGACCGGCGGCGCGTGCCACCACGGCGGCCTCTCGGGCCGGGTCGGTCACCGGCTGACCAGCGGCCCGCTTCATCGCCCCGATCGCGCGCGCGAGCCGCAACCGCTCGGCGATCAGGGCAATCAGGCGTTGGTCCACGGCCTCGACCTGCGCCCGAAGCGAAGACACCGCCGCCATCATGCGACGCTCCGTGTCCACGGCACGTCAACTGCCGACGGTCCCCGACCAATCGCCGTCGCGATCACCGACACCTGCTGCATCATCGTCTCGAAGGCCGACGGCTCGAGGGACTGCTCGCCATCTGACTTGGCCTTTGATGGTTCCGGGTGCACCTCGACGATCAGCCCGTCCGCACCGGCCGCGATGGCTGCCATCGCCAGCGGCGTCACGAGATCGGCGCGACCACCTGCGTGACTTGGGTCCACGATGACCGGAAGGTGCGTCTCCCGCTTGAGGACGGGAATGGCGGCAATGTCCAACGTGTTGCGCGTCGCCGTTTCATATGTGCGGATGCCGCGCTCGCACAACATCACATCGCCATTCCCCTGCGCCATGATGTATTCGGCCGCCATCAGGAGCTCCGTGATGGTCGCCGACAACCCGCGCTTGAGCAGCACGGGCCGCTGTACACGCCCCACCTCGGTGAGCAACGCGAAGTTCTGCATGTTGCGGGCGCCGATCTGCAGCACGTCGGCATACGACGCCACCAACTCGACCTGACGCGGATCCATCACCTCGGTGACGACTGGCATGCCTGTCTCCGCGCGCACGTCGGCCAGCAGTTGCAACCCCGGCTCGCCCATGCCCTGAAACGCATACGGCGAGGACCGTGGCTTGAAGGCGCCGCCGCGCAGCATACGCGCACCCGAACGCTGCACCGCTCGCGCCGTCTCGTGCAGCATCTCCCGGCCCTCGACCGAACACGGCCCGGCGATCACCACGATCTCGCGGCCACCAACCACCGTACCGGCCGGGTCACCCAGACGAATCAGCGAGTTGGACGCGGAATATTCGCGTGAGGCCAGCTTGTACGGCTTGAGCACCGGCACCACACGCTCGACGCCCTCGAGTGCCGCCAGCGCCAGCTCGGCAAGACGCTGCTCATCGCCGATGCAGCCCACCACGGTCCGGTGCTCGCCGCGACTGATATGCGCGCGCAGTCCAGCGCTTTCGATGTGCTCGACGATGCGGTCGAGTGCGGCGGGGGTGATGCCTGGTGTGGTCACGATGATCATGGGGGCCTCGGAGAGTGAAGTCGCGGCCGTGGCCCGTGTCCCGCCGGGCCCCGAAACGACGCGAGGCCCGTGCAGTGAGCACGGGCCTCGCGGTCGTCAGGATGGTTGGCGCGTCAGTCGCGCACAGCTCCTACACCGTGGCCCATGCGGGACGGCGTAAAGTAGTAATAGCTGGCGGCGGCGAAATGACGCATCATACGAGGATGCTAGGCGACACCCTCGACGCTGTCAATGACCCCCCTGCACCACGCGTCGCCTTTCAAGGCGAGTTGGGGGCGTTTTCTGAGCTCGCAATCCGCGAACACTGGGGCGACGGCGCGGTCGTCGTTCCCGCCGAACGCTTCGAAGATGCCATCGCGTGTGTCGCGGACGGTCGGGCCGACTACGCGGTGATCCCTGTCGAAAACGCCATCGCTGGTCCGGTACACCACGCACTCGCTGCACTCGCCGCCGCGCCGTCTTCGTGCGAGCGCATCGGTGAGGTCCGGATCAACGTCCGCCTCTGCCTCATGGCGCCGCGTGGTGCGACCATTGAAGGACTCCGCAATGTCCACAGCCATCCGATGGCGCTGGCGCAGTGTCGTATCTTCTTTGCACGACACGGTTGGCTTACTCCCGTTCCGCATGCGGATACCGCCGGTGCCGCCCGGGACGTCGCGGGCGCCAATGATGTCGCCGTCGGTGCGGTAGCCGGTGTACCCGCCGCAGAACGGTATGGTCTCGTCATCCTTGCCACATCGATCGAGGACGTGCCGGGAAACTGGACCCGTTTTCACATCATCGCCCGTCGTTGAAGCGCGTTCCATGCGCATCGTCGCGGAATCCCCGGCGACGCGCAGCTCCCGTCGTCTGAAAGTCCCCTGACCGCCGAGGTGGCGGATGCTGCGTTCTCCCCGAAAATCATCGATGGTGCGTGTGATCGCGGCGGCCAGCGTCGTGTGCGCGGCAATGCCCGTGTCAGCGCGCGCACAGCAAACGTCGCGCGCGGTGCCCGACGCCTTCACCGCCGTCAGCACACCGGTCGGCCGCGAACTCTCCGGCGATCGCGCCCACCGCACGGTCGCGTACGTCGAACAGTTCTTCCGCCTGCCGGGCAACCGCGGATACGACGCCTCAATCGATACACTCGCTTCGCTGCTGAGTGCGGCGGGTTACGTGAGGCAAGACCGCGCGACCGCGAAAGAGCGGCTGGTCTATCGGGTTGAATCACGACCGATGACCGCGCCGGCGTGGACACCCGACGACGCGTCTCTCACCATCGTCGGCCGCAGTGGACCGCTGTTGCGCTGGGCCACCAACCACAACATGATCGCGATCAACTCGTGGTCGACGCCGTCGGGCGGTGTCACGGCACGCGTCGTGGACGTCGGCGCCGGCACGGACGACGAACTCGCGAAACACGATCTCAAGGATGCGATCGTGATGTTGGACGGCAATTTTCGCGTCGTATACCTGAAGGCCATGCAGCGTGGTGCCCGTGGCGTCCTGGCCGCGCAGAAGTTGCCGGCCTACAACCAGCAGGCGAAGAACACCACCGCCATTCAGTTCACCAGCATTGCGCGCGACACCGTCTACCGCGGGTTCGTGCTGTTCCTGTCCGCGGCCGCGCGCGACTCCCTCAAGGCCGCGTTGGCCAGCGGACCCGTGCAGGTGCGTGCCGTGGTGAGCACACGTTTCGAAGACCGGCCCGAGCGTACCGTCGTGGCCGAAGTGCGCGGGTCACAGCGGCCGGCCGAACGATTCGTGTACTCCGCACATGTGCAGGAGCCGGGCGCCAACGACAATGCGTCGGGCGTCGGCTTGCTGGCCGAGATGGCACGGACGGCTGCCGTGCTGGTGACGCGTGGGACCGTTAATCCGGCACGTACGCTCACGTTCCTCTGGGGCGACGAGATCCGCTCGACGGATCGGTTCATCAAGGAGGACAGCGTACGACGAACGGGCATCAAGTGGGGTATGTCGCTCGACATGGTCGGCGAGAACACCGCGCTCACCGGCGGCACGTTCCTGATCGAGAAGATGCCCGACCCGTCGGCCGTGTGGGTTCGCGGCGAGGACCAGCACAGCGAATGGGGCGGTCGTCCGATCCCCGCGTCTGAGATTCGTGCGCATTGGTTCAACGACTTCGTGCGCCAGCGCTGCCTGGATCGCGCCGCGACGACGGGGTGGGTGGTGAAAGCCAACCCGTTCGAGGGCGGTAGCGATCACACGCCGTTTCTCAACGCGAACATCCCGGCGGTGCTGTTGTGGCACTTCACCGATCAGTATTACCACACCGACCGTGACCGCATCGAGAACGTCAGCGCCGCGACGCTCGGGCACGTCGGCAATTGTGCGTTGAACGCCGGGCTGCTCCTGACCAGCGGTACCGCGCCGATCACCCGTGCCGCGCTGGCCGAATTCGTGACGGTCGCCGAAGGCGAACTGCGCACGCAGGCGGCGCTCTCCAGGGCAGCGGTTGCATCGGGCGCCAAGGCCGACGCCGAGCGCGTGATCCTCGAGACGTGGCGCGACTACTACCTCGCCGCGATCGGGCGTATCCCCGAGATGGCGGTCACCGCCGGTGCATGGGACACCGATATTGCCGCCGCCCGCGCGCGTGTCACGCGAGTTGCCGATGAGGTGCTGGCCGGCCTCACGCGATAGGTCGACGAGCTCCCTCCCACGGCGAGTCTAATCCGCACGTCGAAGGGAGGTTCCGGTGAGATATTCCCTCACAGGCGAGCCGTCTTTCGCCGGATGGTATTCACGTCCGTAGGGTCACACCGTTGTGAGCAAACGCCGTCGGTGAACCGCTCGCTGGAGTGCCCTCATGTTGTCCCCGTTACCAAGCTCGCGTACCGCATCACTCCGCCACCCGCTGTTCTGTGATCCGTCTCGGCGATCAGTCCCGCGCGTCGATCCGGCGCTGTTGGCTCGCTATGACGTACCGGGCCCGCGCTACACCAGCTATCCGGCCGTGCCCGATTGGACCGGGGCCTTCGACGAAGCCTGCTGGCGCGGACATCTGGGCAAGCTGGCCAACACCGAGG
>CAZMGX010000112.1:0-13405 GCA_964565915.1 uncultured Gemmatimonas sp. | reverse complement strand
CGCCTGACTGGCTGTGTATGAGAAGCCGATCAACAGCGATTCCAGCAAGCCGCTCAACCGGCGGAACGATCCGGCCAGAAAGGTCAGGTCGCCGATCGTGAATTGTCCGGCAAGGGTGCGCCAGGTGATGAACGCATACGCCGCGTAGTAGCCACAGGTGCCGATGGCCGTCAGTAATCCCATCCAGCCCATGCGCTGACGGGCGAGGCGGCTGTTCACGCGGTAGAAGTCGGTGGACAGCGAGCGAAACCGTTCGATCAGGAAGTTGTTCAAGCCGAAGATCTTCACTTCCTTGGCCGTATCGACGCTGGCACCGGTTTGCCGCAGGTACTCCAGCTGACGCCGCTCCTGCGCCCGTGACCATTGCAAGGCGTAGTCGCGGGCGTTGAAGTGCGCTTCGCCGATGAACGCGGGGACAAGCGCAACGAGCAGCAGGACAATCAGCCACGGGGCGTACACGGCCATGCCCGCGCCGAAGCTGATGATCGTGATGAGGTTCTGCACCTGCCCGAAGACCTGGCCCATCACGCCCAGTCCGGACGATGCTTGTTGCCGCGCGCGTTCGAGTCGATCCTGCAGCTCGCTGTCCTCGAACTGCTCGAGGTCGAGCGTGGCGGCGTGCTGCATCAGCCGCACACTGGTCGCGATCGAGAACTGCGCGCCCAGCATCATGTCGAACAGCGACCCTGCGCGCCCGGCCAGATCCGAGACGATCGCCAACGCGAATTCCGCGCCGATCAACCACAGCGCACGGTCCAGCAGGCCGCTGGCCAGCCAATCGGTGAGGGACGTCGGGGCATTGGGCAGCGCCGACTTCGCGATGACCTCGTCGATGATCAGCTTGCCGATGTACAGCGAGATCACCGGCAGCAGTGCCCGCACCAGGCGCACCGACATCGTGGACAGGGTGAGCACACGACTGGTACGCCACACGAGCCCGAAGAGCGGGATGACGTGGCGCATCGCGCCGAAGCGTTCGCGGACGGACTTGATGGGTGGGGGAGGGCCCTGGCGCGCCATACGAGAAGACTAACCGCGCACCGGGCGTCCGCTCAGCTCGACGATCGGGTCACCGCGCGAAATCTCGTACGCAGCCGGCCCATCGGCTTACCGCGGCTCTGCCACGCACACCGCCGCCTGCGGCGCGGTCAAACAGGACCGCGGCCACGTGGGAACCCGCAGCGCGTAGAAACCGTCTCCTGTAAATCCCGCGCACCCGGCATCAGCCATTCGTTGACCCGTCTGCGCCAGCAACGATTTTCCCTCGGGAAAGGCGCAGGCGCCAGTCAACGTGCCGGCGCTATCCCTGACGTCGTGGGCGACGGCCACGGCCAGTTTGCCGCCCTTGAAATACAACGTGGCGAAGCGACGTGTCTGGTCACCATCAACGATCCACAGCAGTTTGCACCCCGTGAATCCGTCGGTCAGTGCGTCGTTCCGCGGGAAGACCATGACAAAACCGCCGGGCGTCGCCGCGAGCCCTGCTTGCGGCGGCGGCAGCGTGAGCGCGCAATGTGCAGCTTTTGCCGGAATGACATCCGCAAGCGTCTGCGCGGATGCTCGTGATGCGATCACGATGCATAGCGCGAGCACGCCGACGATAGCAGATCTGGACTTGGCCATTGTTCGTCTCACTGGAGGGGTGATCCTGTAAGCCTGCCGGTTGCGAGGTCGCTTGTGCGGGGGATAATTTCGCACGCGACCTCAGGCTTCGCCGGAACCTCGACAACGTCTCTGCGGCGGTTCGCGTCGACACTCACACCACGCCCGTGCGCACCCTCCTCTTTCTCACCGCCGGCTTGTTGATGCTCGTGGCGTCCGCCATCCTCGGCAAGCTGTTCTCCGATAACCTGCCCTCAGCCTCCACCTGGTCGACGGGGGTGTTCATCGGGCTGTGGCTGTTTGTCGCCGCGGGCAACATGTGGGTCGGCGTGGCCAAGGCGGGATACTCCGCCGCCGAGGAATTGCCGATCTTTCTCTTGATCTTCGGAGTGCCCGCGGTGGCGGCGATTGTCGTGAAATGGAAGGTGCTGTAAGGAGCGATAGCCTATTGCGTGCTCCCTCGCGACGCACGCGCTTCGAAGCGTTGCCGGATGCTGCGCATGGTCTCGTCGTCAGTCACAAAGCGCACGATGGTCTGCTGACCGTCTCGTACGAACTGAAAGGCCACCTGCATCGATTGCCTCACCTTCGTGCTGTCGCGCTGCGCCGGCAGAAACTTCATGCCGCGCAGACTTTGTAGCACCGCCACGGCAAACTGTGGCCGGTCCGATGCCACAATGGCGATGGTGGATTCATCGATGCTGCCACTCGTGTCGACAACAAATCGCGCGACCACGTCGCCAGACACACTGTTCTGGCGCAGGTCGGCCGGATAGGCGGGGCCGATTGATCCAGGGCGGACGACGGCTGGCCGAACCACGACCGCCGGAACCGACGTCGGGGAACGCTGCAAGCGGATGTACGCGCTGTCGGATCTCAATTCCTGAACGATCAACTCTGCCAGTTCGAGCGGCCGACCTGTGCCTTTTCGCACCCTTCGCAGCGCCGCATCCCGCGGGTCCCCGATGGAGGCGTCGATCGTGACTGAATCGCCGCTTCCGCCAAGCGTGGCTGAGACCACCAGATCGGCGCGCACCAGTGTGCCAAGCGCGCGCACGTCAGACGGCGACAGCGACGCCGTCGTAGGAAAGCCGGACGCGCTCAGGTAGCTCTTGAGCTCCTTAGGCGAAATGATCTGCACGGGATATCGTTCGGTGTCGGATGCGAGATACCGGTGCACCAATTCCGCGATGGGCATTCCCACGGAATCGAAGGGCAGAATTACCGCCACGCGCGCTTTCCGAGGTTGCGCCGGAACGACGGGTGGCGCGCTGACGCTGGGGGCGGGGACAATGTCTACTGCCGCACGCGCCGAGGACGCCGGCTTTGCTGGTATTGCGGACGGTGCGGGCGCAGGCGCTGCGGTTGCTGGCGCACTGGCGGGAACTGGCCTGACGGCTTCCGACGCGACGGTCGTCGGCACAGGCGCCTTCGCCGGAGCGGGGACGATCGCCGGCGCAGCTTTCACGACTACCGCCCGTTCCTGCGCCTGCTGCGGTCGCGGCACCAAGACTGCGATACCAAGCAGCACTGCGGATACACCTACGCCACCAATGGTCTTCATGGCTCTCCTCCGCGGCGACGGCCGCATCAAGTGTTCAACCCGACGACCCAACCGCGACACATGCTCGGCCAACGCCGGCGACGGCACCCACGGCACGACATGACGCGTGCGCTGCCATGCGTTCAGCAACACGTTCGCGTACTCGACATCGGCCACCCCGTGCGCGAGCACTCGTTCATCACAATCGAGCTCGATGGCGCGGGCCAGCCGCCGACCCATCACCCACAGCACCACGTTCCACGGCGCCAACACCAGGGCCACGAACGACCACAACAGCAACCACTGGTCACCGGCGCGACGATGTTCGTCCTCATGCAGCAGGATCGTGCGCTGCGTGTGCACATCGACCTCGAGTACCCACGACGGCACGACAATCACCGGGCGCCACAATCCGACGATGGCTGGACCGAACCCATTCGACACGAGCACGTCGGTGCCGACCAGCGACGTCGGCCGCCACTGCCGCTTCTCACGGCGCAGGCGCAGGGCAGACCAAGCCATCGCCACCAGCAAGGCCGCTGCGGTCGCGCCCCACAAGACATGCACCAACTGTTCGGTGCGCGCCGACACGACCGGCCAGGGGGCCCGCGTCCAATCCGGGAGTGACCACGTCGTGACGGTCGTTGAGGGCGCCGCGCTCTCGGGAAGCACCAACGCAGGGCGTGTCACATTCGGTGCCACGATGGGGTCGGCCACAGCGAACTCCGTTGCCAGCGGTGACGGTGTCATGAGCGGTGCGGGTGCCGGCAACAGCCCGCGCGCCGACCACGCCAACGACAGTGTGATGGCCGTCATCCACACTCCGCGCAGGGGCAGACCACGACGCAGCATCAGCACCCGTTCGATGCACAGTGCCGCGGTGCCAATCAGGGCGCTGGTGAGGATCGACGCCAACAGCCACGCGATGGTCATCGTTTCGTCTCCTTCAGTTTGGCCTCGACCAACTTCTTGAGACGACGGAGTTCGTCCGCATCGATGTCGTCGTCTTCCAGCAGTCCCGCGACCAGCATTTCACGCGAGCCGCGATACACCTTGTCCAGCACACGCGACAGCGCACTGCTGCCCGCTTCGGCACTTTCGAGGACGGGGAAGTAGCGAAACGCCTTCCCATCCAACTCATGCCGCACGTGTCCCTTGCTCTCCAAGGTGCGCAGCATGGTGAGTACGGTGGGGTAGGCCAGGTCGTCGGCGAGTCCGTCCTTGACTTCGGCGACGGTGGCTGAGCCGAGCGTCCAGATGACGGCCATGAGGTCGAGCTCGCGGCGGGTGAGATGCGTGGGCAGGTGATCTCCTATTAGCTTTGTAATAGATAGTTTCACACGTGGGCGCTCTTGTCAAGCCCGACCGCGGTCGCTTTCAGAGCGCGGGAAGCGACTCCCCACTTGTCGTCGGGAGCAGGACGCTCACCTCCGTCCCGCCACCCTCGGCGTCGGCGATTGTCAGCGTGCCCGCGTGCATCTCCGCCAGGCGCCGAGCAATCGGCAAACCCAAACCGGTGCCGTACGGCTTGGTGCTCTGAAACGGCGCCTGACCCGCGCGCGCGGCCGTGCTCGGCATGCCGGGCCCGTTGTCCTGGATGCGCACCGCAATCTGCTCGCCACCGCAATCACCGGCATCGCCCGCACCATGCTGTGTGGTCACCTGCAGGTCGACACGCCCACCGCGCTCCAGCGCCTGCGCCGCATTCAGCAGCAAATTCACGAACAACTGCTCCAACGCGGCCGAGTCCCCGAGGAGCGCGAGGTGCGCCGCCGTCCCGTCGTACGCCAGCGTCACCTCGCGTTCGGCAAACACGGGCGCCGACACGGCGATCGCTCGGTCGAGCACTTGGGAGATGGACACCGGCGCCATGGGCACCGCCCCGCCGCGCGCGACGCGCAGCGCCGACGTGACCGTGGCATCCAGCCTGTGCACCGAATCGAGCGCCCGTCCAACAAGCATTCCGCCGGAATCCGTGCGCGGCACATAGCGCGACGCGTGCTGCAGGTCCACACGAATCGCCGTCAGTGAGTTGCGCACCTCGTGCGACAACGTCGCAGCAAACTCACCCACCGCCGCCAACGCGCGCTGCTCGGAGAGTTGGGCCAACGTACTGCGCAGACTGAGTGTCATGGCGTTGAAGGCGCGGGCGAGACGGCCAATTTCGTCGATGCCATCCACATCGACGGTCCGTTGCAGATCGCCGGACGATACCGCCGCCGCGGCAACGACCAGCCGCTCGAGCGACCGCGTGACCCGTGTGGTCAGCACGATCGTGAGCAGCAGGGCGATGACTGCCACCAGCGCCAATACCGTGAGCCCTACTCGGGTGACCCGCGTGAAGGGTGCCACAAACGACACGATCGGCGCCGCCACCACGATGGTGAGGCCGGCGGGCTCGATCACACGCCGTTCCACGGCCCAGTCGACGGGCGCCGGACGCGCCGTGAGATCGATCGTATCGGGGGCTGACGACCAGACCCGCTGCGAATCGGCAAGAATGGTGATGGCCGCCGAGGGCACCAGCACCGGCGCTGAATCCAGTGGCAACACACTCGATAGTCGCACGTAGGCGCGCAGGGTTCCGACTTGAGCGTCATCGTCGGTTTCTCCGTCCGTGACCGCGCGCTCGACGGCAAACATGCGCCCGCCCTGCTCCCATCCGCGCGAATAGTCGGTCGGGCCCGGCGACCCGACCGTCGTGCCCTCGTTGGCACTGGCCCAGCGGACTTCGCCCGCCGCATCGCGATACGTCACTTCAGTGATCGCCGGCGCCATGCCGCGCACGACGTCACGCAGGTAGGCACGATCCGCGTCCTTCAGTTCGCGGCCGCGCAGCAACGCCACCGCACTGGTGTTGCGGGCCAGCAGCTGCAGGTCGCCATCGCGTAACACCCAGCGCGCGGAGACACGATTGGTCAACACTTCCGCCGCATCCGACAGCTGTGTGCGCAGCAGGGTGATACCCGCCCGTTCGGCGGATCGTGACAACCAGAGACCAACCAGTGCCAGCGGCAGCAACACGCCGCCCAGCGCAATGGCCAGAAAGCGCGCGGCCAGCGACCGTGGCAGGTACGGCGCAGCGTCAGGCGCGGTCATTCCAGGCCGTACTTCTCGATCAGTCGGGAGAGCCGCGGTCGCGAGACACCGAGGATTTCCGACGCCTTCCCCTTGTGTCCATCCGTGATCTGCAACACTCGGCGCACATGATCACGCTCGAGGTCCTCCAGCGATCCGATGCGGCCTTCCACCTTTGCGGCCGGCGATGACATCGACAGATGCTCCGCACGCACGACGCCACCCGCTGCGATCACCACCGCGCGCATCAAGCAGTTCTCCAACTCACGCACATTGCCCGGCCAGGCGTAGCCCTTGAGGCGCTGCAGCGCGTCGGGGGCGAGCACGGCTGGTGCGGCCGAGAGCGATTGACTGGCCCGCTTCAGGATGTGCGCGGCCAGCAGCGGGATGTCGGACGGGCGCTCACGCAGCGGCGGGATGACAATCTCCACGACGCGCAGGCGGTAGTAGAGATCTTCACGAAAGCGGCGCTCGCCCACCAACTCTTCAAGGGGTTGGTGCGTCGCGGCGATGACGCGCGCGTCCGTGCGCATCGTACGATCGGCGCCGACGGGCTGGTATTCGCGATCCTGCAGCACGCGCAACAGCTTGCTCTGGAACTCGAGCGACGTGTCGCCGATCTCGTCCAGAAAGATCGTGCCCGTGCCCGCCTGCGCGAAACGCCCCTTACGGTCACCGGCGGCGCCGGTGAATGCGCCGCGCACATGGCCGAAGAGCTCGGACTCCAACAGCGTCGTAGGGAGTGCCGCGCAGTTGACTGGAACGAACGGCCCCGCCTCGGCCGCCGAATGCGAGTGAATCGCGCGTGCGACCAGCTCTTTGCCCGTACCGCTCTCTCCGCGCACCAGCACCGCAGCGCGTGTGGCCGCGGCATGCCCCACCAACTTGAAGATCTCGATCATGCGCGGATCGCGACCCACCAGTGCGGCCACGGCATCTGGTGGGGCGACATCGGGTGACGCGGCGGACGCCGCTTGGCGCAACCGTCGATCGGCGAGGATACGCTCGAGCGTCTCCTGCAGCTGATCGAGATCGAGGGGCTTGACCAGGAACTCCGCGGCGCCGTGCTTCATGGCCTCAACGACTGTCGGCATGTCGTCGAATGCCGTCATGAGGACGATGTCGGCAGTCACGTGACGAGCGCGCAGTTCGCGCAGCATGTCGAGGCCACTCATGCCGGCCATGCGCACATCACTGACCACGATCGATGGCTGCAGTGTGCCAACGCGCACGAGCGCCTGTTCCGCGCTCTCCGCCTCGTCCACGACAAACCCACCGGCGCGCAGCGCATCGCCAAGCGCCGCGCGCACGGTGGAGTCGTCGTCGACGAGGAGGATACGTTCGGGCATGCGGCGTTCGGTCAACGGTTGGGATTGCGAATGTCGACGGCCATCAGCGTGTAGGTGCCCCGATGACGTACCGTGTGAACCAGCGTCTTGCCGTCGGGGGAGAGAGAAAACTCGCCGGGAAGCCACAGGTTGGCGATGAACCGAGCGGGTGCACCGGACGTTGGGGCGAGGTACAGGTTCGTGCCAGACGAGTCACCTATTTGACGTCCCTTCAGCAGCACACTGCGTCCGTCCCGCGTGAACTCGGGGGTGGGGGTCGGCATGAACCAGAAAGGCAGCTTGGAGATGCGTCGCTCGCCCGTCTTGAGTGACGTGAGCTCCAACTGACCAGCGCGACCGCCGGTGAGCTGCGCGGCCAGCCACTCCAGATCCGGTGACGTCGCAATCGCCGAACTGGGGACGAATTCGCTGACGGACACAATTTTGCGCGGCGTCGGGGAGGATGGCGAGATGGTATGGATGCCCGCCTCGCTGCGCACGATGAGCGACGCGTCGGGAAGAAACGTGATACGACGGGTGCGTCCCCCAGGAATGTCGGCGCTGGCGATAATGCGACGCTGCGTGCCGTGCAGCGAAACCTCTTCGAAGGCACTGACACCGCCACTGCGCTCGCGATTCATGAATACCACGATCGATTGGCTCGACGGCGTCCACGCGAAGTTGCCGAGCCAGAGTGTGGTATCGTTGAAGACTGTACGGCTCGTGCGCGTCGCCATGTCGAGCACGCGGAACGTGCTCCCCGTGCGATTGACATAGCCAAGCGTTCGGGAGTCCGGAGACCAGGCGGCAAAGTACCGCTCGTTGCGAACATCAGTACCGGGAAATCGCTGTACATTGCTGCCGTCGGCGTTCATGACGGCCAGATCAAATCGCCGCCCAGTCCGCACAAGAAAAGCAATCCGTCGACCGTCGGGTGACCACAGCGGCTGGCCGTTGGACTCACCCAGCAGCGGCACGCGCTTGAGCGACCCACCGTCCAATGCGCGTACCACGAGCGTCGTACTCTCCATGTTGTTCGTCCAGATGAGCGTACTGTCGCCGATCGGTCCGTTGTAGATGGCGGTGGCGCCATCAGGCAGCGGCACAGTCCACAGTTCGCGACCAGTAGTATCCATCACCACGGCGCGCGCGCCGGCGGCCACGGGAGATCCGGTGGGCACCGTGATCAGCCGCGTGCCATCCGGCGTCATGCCGGCAAACCACTCGCCTTGGCCCGTGCGAATGACCTGCGGTGCGCGGCCGTCGAGGAACGTCTTGTTGATGACGGCGCGCGCGCTGCCGGCCAGTGTGCCCGCCACGTAGATGCTTTGGCCGTCGTGACTCCACCACGGGGTGTCGAGCCCATCTTGCGCACTGGCGACCGCCCGTTCCGGACCGCCGTTCGCGTCAACGACCATCAGGCGAAAAGGGGCCGCGCCGTAGCGTCCGGCTGTGCCACGATCGCCGGTGACGAAGGTGACATAGGCGATCATGGCACCGTCCGCGGAGACGCCGGGCGAGAACGCGGCGCCGGCCGACACGCGTTGTGGCGTTCCACGAGACGTTCCAGTGGCCGAGTCTACGGCGATGCTCCACACGTAGTTCGTGTTCGCGGCATTCGGACCGTCACCGGGTCGCACCCACGCAAGGCGATTCATCTTCGACGACCACACGAACAGGTCGCCGCCGCCGTTCGCGAGCTTTGTGACGCGCCCCGTCTTCAGCACCTTCAGCATGATGCTGTCTTTCCCACTCAGCAGAAACCGTCCATCGGGCGAGACGGTCTGCCAGTAGAACGGCGTGTCGTCATCGAACTGGGCGATGACGGGGAACGCGGTGCGGGGTGCCGCCGGTCGCTGCGCGACGGCCGGCGCAAGTGGCAGCAGAAGTGTCGGGATAAGCGAAAACGCGCTGCGGCGTATCAACATGGCTGAATCCGCGGTTCAAAGAGTCGGAGCACCGGTGTGGGCCGGCGGGCGCGCGCTCTGCGCGACACGTCTCCCTCAGTCACGTCCTGTGCCAGTGGGCCCGCCCTCGCCAACAGTATGTCATACAGTCGTTTAGGACGCAGTACGACGGATCCGACGGCCGGTGGACTGCAACGCCCCGTTCAATTGACCAGAGCATCTCGTTCAATCGTCAGCGATCGTACGCAAGCCATATGATCGCGGTATCATTCGCCACGCCACAAGGACGCTCGGGATTCCCGTGTCGGCCGCGCGAGGGTAAACACTCAGTCCGATGCCGATGACTCGAACCAGCCTTTTCGCCGTCGCGTGCCTCTTTGCCGCCTGCTCAACACCGCGGGATGGCGTGGCCACGGACTCGGCATCGCCGATGCGCGCGTCGGCTGCACGTGAGTACCTCTACTTGTGGACGGCCTCGGCCGACACCACCCAGCCCGACTTTCTGGCGGTCGTCGATGTGACCGCTGGCGAGAACGACACCGCCCGTTACGGTCGCCTCGTGACCACACTTGCGGTGCCCGGCCGCATGAACTTCCCGCACCACACCGAACACGAACTCCCGGCGGACCGTCAACTCTTCGCCAACGGCTTCGCCACCGGCCGCACGTTCGTCTTCGATCTTTCGACGCCCGATGCGCCGAAGATCGCCGCGGACTTCACCGATCTGGACGGCTACCAGCACCCGCATTCGTTCCTGCGAATGCCCAACGGCAACGTGTTGGCCACCTATCAGATGCGCCACACGGGCGAACATATGCGCGCCGGCGGACTCGTCGAAGTCACACCGCGCGGCGCTCTCGTGCGCTCGGCCTCGGCCGACACGCCCGCGGCGGACTCGGGACTTCGCGTCTACAGCGCGGCCATCATGCCGGCGATCGATCGCATCGTCACGACGTCGACGGACATGGAGAAGGATTTCTTCGATCCGTCGCGCACGCTGCAGCTGTTTCGACTTTCCGATCGCACACTGCTCGGTCAGATCACGCTGCCCGGGCCGAACGGTGTGCTGAGCGCCGAGCCGCGTGTGCTGGCCGATGGTAAGACGTTGCTGGTATCGACGTTCAGTTGCGGACTGTTCCTGGTGGACGGTCTCGACGGCGACGCGCCGAAGGCCACGCAGGTCGGGGCCTTTCCGCGCAAGGACGGCACCTCCTGCGCGATTCCGGTGATCGTCGGGCGCTACTACCTCGTGACCGTACCCGCGTGGAGTGCGGTGGTCAGCCTCGACATCTCCAACCCACGCGCGCCGAAGGAAGTCAGCCGGGTCGTGTTCGATTCGACGGACGTGCCACATTGGATCTCGGTATCACCAGACCAACGTCGTGTGGTCGTGACGGGATACGCGTCCATGCAGCACACCGCGCACCTGCTCCGCTTCGACGCGGCAACGGGCATGCTGACGCGCGACACGCGCTTTCGCGAGGAGGGCGCGACGTCGTCCGGCTTTCGGATGGACAACAAGACCTGGCCCCACGGAAGCAGCGCGAAGGGCGTGCCGCACGGCGCTGTATTCAGCCGCCCCTGACGCCGCATGTGTCGGCCCGAACCGCGGGCCTACCGTGCTCCGCGCCGCCGAGCGGTGATCACCGTGGCAATCTCATCCGGCCGCGGATTGATGAAATCGAGACGCACGCGCCCGTCGGGGAGCGTGCTCACCGTCGCCGGGATACTGCTGTTGGTCAGCACCCACCCGGCCGGCAACACCACCGCGTTGGCGGGTCGCCCAAACGCGCGGTCCCACACCAACTCGTCGTTCACCAGGGTGTACCGCACACTGTCGGTGTACGTCTCCGACATGCGCAGCCGTGTAGACCCACCGGCCATCACCGGCGGGAACCGGAACACAACGGCCTCAGTCGTCGGCGTCACATTGGTCACGCCTACATTGGCGCGCGTGATGGCGTCGCCAATCAACGTCTCGAACTTCAGTGACTCGCCGGTGTCGAGATTTCGCGCCGACGGATTCGACACACGACTGCCCGCCCGCACCACGTTGACGTAGTAGCCCACGCCGGCCCGTGACTCGGTGTAGTCGTGATACAAGTCGAACGCATGCGTCTCGGGCTGCTGCAGGAAGTAGACGATCTCACGACTCTGCTTCGCCCGTTCGTCCAGTCTGTTTGCCATCGCCGACGCACCAGCGCGCAATCCGTTCACACGCCGCGCCCGCAATATCAGGGGCGCCTCAGCCGGTGTCGCGTTCCAGAAGCTGATCGCAATGCGACCGTCGGCTTCCTGCAGCACCTGCGACGGATAGTTGCATGACACCAACTCGTAGTCCAGCGGCAGCACCACCGCGTTGCGCTTGATGCCAAGCGGGCGGTTGAAGACGATGGCGTCGCCGTCCACGAAGTAGCTCTTCGCGTCTTCGTACGTCTTGTCGATCAGCACCCGCGACTCGCCTGGGTCCGCCGGTACGGGTCGCGCGAGCGTGACACGGATGTACTGCTGCGAGCTGCTGTCGGCGACGCGCACCCCACCGGCCCGCGCGACCGATGCCCCGACAACTTCCCATGCGAGCGGTTTGCCGGTCGCGCGGTCGAACACACGCTCATCGGTCGCGATCGAGCCCGCACGAATCGCATTGAAGAAGTGCGTCGCGCCCGGTGTCGTCGCCGTGACGTCGTAGAGAATGCGGAACTTGCCGCTGCCGGGAGCCAGCAGTTCGTAGCGCGTGTAGTCGTCGGCCTGCGTCTGGCGAGGTGGTGCCGCTGCGGGCTGCGCCGTAAGTACCGCAGGCAGCATGATGGTAACGGCAAGGCCGACGGTCGCCGCGAGTCTGCCCGCCGGCCGTGAGTGTCCAATGCGCTGGGTCATACCCAAGTGTGCACACAAATCCCGGTGAGCGAAACCCACGATCGGCCCCGCGATGACAGCCCGCCACTACGCCCGATGCCGAGTTCGCACGAGCCCCGCGGGTCCCGGCGGTATACTTCCTCATCGTGCGTCGCGCCCGGGGTGAATGGTGCGCCGCTCACCACAATTCGAGGTTCCCGTGGCTCCACGTCGTGTATCGCCAGCCATCCTGATCGCGTTCGCCGCGTTTCTGGTGCTGATCGTCCTTCCTATGTCCACCGGGCTGCTCGTGGACCTCTGGTGGTTCCGGGAAATCGGGTTCGACATCCTGTTTACCCGCACCCTCACGACCAAAGTCCTGCTCTTTCTGGGCGTCGCGGTCGTGGCCGGCGCGCTGGTCTACGTGAACCTGCTCCTGGCGCAACGCGGGGTGATTCCGGACTCGGTCGGCCTGCGCCTTCGCACCGCCCAAGGCGACATCGCGATCGACGTCGGCTCGCGCGTACGAGGATTCACGCGCCCAGCCGCCATCGCGGTGGCGCTCTTCCTCGGCCTCGGCGCCACCGGTCTGTGGGATGTCGTGTTGCCGGGGATCAACCAGACGGCGTTCGGCACCGTTGACCCGATCTTCGGACGGGATATCGCGTACTATGTGTTCACCGTCCCGGCGCTGTCGGCCCTGCTGGGGCTGCTGGCCAGCCTGGCCGTGCTGCTGTTGCTGATGGTGACGGCCACCTACTTCGTGCGCGGTGACATCGTCGTGTTGCCGCAGCGTCTTCGCATCGAGCCAACGGCCGGCACCCATCTCGCGATCCTGATGGCCGCGTTGTTCATCATTTGGGCGGTGCAACTCTGGTTCGTGGACAGCGCCAACCTGCTGTTCTCCACCACGGGGCCACTCGTCGGCGCCAGCTACACCGACATGCACGCCACCCTCCCCGCCATTCGCGCCACGGCGTTGACGGCCGTCCTGGCCGCGGGCTTCGTGGTGCTGGGCGGCATGCGGCGCAAGCTTGGCCTGCACGCGGGTATTGCCGTGGCGGCCTATCTGGGGGTGTCACTCATCGGACGCGTCATTGCGCCGGGTGTGA
>CAZMGX010000111.1:0-13419 GCA_964565915.1 uncultured Gemmatimonas sp. | reverse complement strand
GTGCTTCTGCATGAAGAGCGTATTCGGCCGCGACGGGTGCATCGCAATACGATGCACGCAGTGACCGACCTCGGCGTCCTGATCGGGGATCTGTTCGGAACGAAGTCCCTTGTTGATCGGGCTCCACGTTGCGCCGCCATCCTCGGTGCGAAAGGCGCCGGCGGCCGAAATGGCGACGAAGAGGCGTTGTGCATTCGTCGGATCCTGCACAATCGTGTGCAGGCACATGCCGCCGGCACCGGGCTGCCAGTGCGGGCCCGAACCGTGGCCGCGCAGGCCGCTCAGTTCATGCCAGCTGGCGCCGCCGTCCGACGACTTGAAGATCGCGGCATCTTCCACACCGGCGTATACCACGTCGGCCTCGGTCAGTGACGGTTCCAGATGCCACACACGCTTGAACTCCCACGGATGTGGCGTGCCGTCGTACCACATGTGTGTACCGGGCACGCCGTCGTAGGTGAAGGTGTTGTCGACCGGATTCCAGGACGCGCCGCCGTCGTCCGACCGCTGGATGATCTGTCCGAACCAGCCGCTGGACTGTGAGGCATAGAGGCGATTCGGATCGATCGGCGATCCTTTCACATGGTAGATTTCCCATCCGGGAAAGTGCGGGCCGTTCACCTGCCACGACTGCCGCTTGCCGTCGGATGTGAGGATGAATGCGCCTTTGCGCGTCCCGACCAGCACACGTACGCCGCTCATGTTGTGCTCCGGCTGAAGGTGGTAGCCGACTACGTTACGAGCGGGTCCGGCCGATGTCGAATCCAGCGACCCCAGCTTTCGGATCGTTCCATGCATTCACCAGCGGTACTTGCGGCGCAGGACACCGATCGCGGCAGCGAGGCGCTGCCGTTGCTGACGCCCGCCGAGTTGCTGCGGTACAGTCGGCATCTGTCGCTGCCCGATGTCGGGGTGGAGGGACAGCGCCGGCTGAAGGCCGCCAAGGTATTGATCGTTGGAGCGGGTGGGCTGGGGTCGCCGACGGCGCTGTACCTCGCGGCGGCGGGCGTCGGCACGCTGGGTCTGGTCGATTTTGATGTCGTCGACGTCACCAACCTGCAGCGGCAGATCCTGCACGGCACGCGTGATGCAGGGCGTCCCAAACTCGAGTCGGCGCGCGACCGTTTGCACGACGTGAACCCGCACGTGCAGCTCGTACTGCATCCGACCCGGCTGACCTCCGCCAACGCGCTCGAGATTCTGGGTCAGTACGACATCGTCGTCGATGGGACGGACAACTTCGCGACGCGTTATCTGACCAACGATGCGTGTGTGTTGCTGGGCAAGCCGAACGTGTACGGATCGATCTTCCGGTTCGATGGCCAGGCGTCGGTGTTCGCGACGGCGGACGGGCCGTGCTACCGCTGTCTCTACCCGACCCCGCCACCGCCGGGGATGGTCCCCAGTTGTGCGGAGGGTGGGGTGCTGGGGGTGTTGCCGGGTTTGGTCGGCACCATTCAGGCCACGGAGACGATCAAGCTCATCCTGGGTGTGGGCGAAAGTCTGGCTGGTCGGCTGCTGTTGGTGGACGCGATGTCGATGCAGTTTCGTACGTTCCGCATCAGTCGCGATCCGGCGTGCCCGGCCTGCGGCGTTCGCAGCATTACGCATCTCATCGACTACGACGAGTTCTGTGGAACTCGGGGGGAATCACCGATGGCGGGACCGCAGGATATGGGCCACATGACGCCGACCGAATTGGCGGCCGCCCGGGAGCGGGGCGATGATTTCGACCTGATCGATGTGCGTGAGCCGTACGAGGTGGAGATTGCCAGCATTCCGGGCGCACGGCTGATCCCGCTGGGAACGATCGGGACGGCGCTCGAGTCGCTGGACAAGTCGCGGCATATCGTGGTGATGTGCCGCAGCGGGAAACGCAGTGCGGACGCCGCGCGGCAGCTGCTGGCGGCCGGTTTCGAGCATGTCACCAATCTGACCGGCGGGATCCTGCAGTGGAGTGCGGAGGTTGATCCGACGGTGCAGACGTACTGAGGGCTGAGCGTTGGGGCGAACAGCGACATAAGGATATGGGCCATCAGATATCGGATATCCGATATCCCCATATCTTATATCGTGGTTCGTCCTCGATCCTCCCCGCGAGCGACCTCGACTTCTTTCACCGAGCCCTGACCGTGCGTTCTTCTCCCGTCCTCCTCGCCGCCGCTCTTTTTGCCGCCGCGACTGCCTGCAACCGCGCCGAGCAACCGGCCAAGACTGACTCCGTAGTCGCCGCGCCGGCCCCCGCCGTCGAACCGGCGGTGAGCATCGCCTCACCCGCCGATGGCGATACCGTCTCACTGCCGTTCACGCTTCGCCTCGAAGCGCAGGGCGTCGAAGTGATTGCGGCGACCGGCACGAGCGAGCCGGGCAAGGGGCATCATCACCTGCTCATCGACGGGGAGGCGCCGGCGGATTCCCTGCCGCTGCCGCCGATGCCGATCGTGATCCACATGGGGAACGGGGCGACTGAGCGCGTCATGGATTCGTTGACGCCTGGCCCGCATCGCATCATCGCGATCTTCGCCGGTGGTGATCACGTGCCGATGACGTCGGTCAAGCGTGACACGATCACGGTCATCGTGCGCAAGTAACACGCGTACCCTTCGCGGTTCGCGGCGCCATGGTGTGCGCATCGGACCCCGGCCGGTCACGATCATGATCAAGCTGCTGTTCTGGATGTTCATCGCGCTCGATGCGGGCGTGATCCTGCTGTTTTTTGCCCTCGGACTCGCCGCCGCCGGACCCTCGAAGACGAGTCCGGTGTCGGTGACCCTGTTGATGCTCGCCTTGCCGGCGATCCCGCTGGTTGGGGCCATAGCGGTGTACCTGCGCAGCACGTCGCCTGGTTGGCGGGCACTGGCGTTTGCGCTGGCTGCGGCGCCGGCGGTGCTGGTGGTGGCGACGCAGATGTACACGCGTGCGCAGTTCAAGGCGAACTCGAATGCGCAGGGTGACCTGACGTTTTTCCGGGCAGGCCCGATGCGTGACATCGTCGAAGCGATCCGGCGCAACGACGCGGCAACAGTGGCCGCGCTGGCGCCGAAGGTTGACGTGAACGGCACGGGCATGGCGGACATGACGCTGCTGGTCAGTGCGCTGCGTCAGTTGCGTACCACGCCGGATCGGCACGAGGTCCTGGCCGTGTTGCTCAAGGCCGGGGCCGACCCCAACAAGGGAATCGACTACGAGATCCCGCTGGAGATGGCGCTGCAGGTCGTCGGCAAGTCCGGTCCCGAGCCGGTGCGGTTGCTGCTCGAGGCCGGCGCCAATCCGAACGCACTGAATTCCTCCGGCACGCCGCTCTTCTTCGCCGGTGCCGGGAACAGCGCGGATGTCGAGATTCTCAAACTGCTGATCAAACACGGGGCCGACCTCAATCTCACGGGGCCCAAAGGTGAGCGCGTGCTGTTTGCCGCGGCGAACGCCCGTAACTGGAAGGCCGTGCTATTCCTGCTGGAGCAGGGCGTCGACGCGCGCGTGGGTCGGACCTTGAGCGGGCAGGATTTCCGGAGCATGCTGGAGGCGAACGCCTCATGGGCGAGTGCCGACAGCGGCTACGCCGAGGTGGCGGCGTGGCTCAGGACCCACTGACGACACACCGAGGACGCATGATGCACGGACCGAGCGGACCACCGACGGCAACGCCGAATCGGCAGCGTGTGACCCGGTGGGTCGCGCCCGCTGTTGGACAGTGGGAGCGGGTCAATCCATCCGGGGAGCGTACGAATGTTGAAACGTGTCGGCACATTGTTGACGCTCGTGGCAAGTGTATGGGCGACGGGAGCGGACGCCCAGTCGAGCGTTCGGGTCCTGCGCTACACGCCGGCCGACAGCGGCACGCCGGGCAGTCTGATCACGGTGACGTTCGACCGGCCCGTGGCTGGGATGTTGGGTCGCACCACCGACCCGGCGAAGGTCTTCCGGCTTGAACCGGCGGCAGCAGGGCGCATCGAATGGCGGGATCCCGTCACGTTGCGATTCGTTCCCTCTCAGGCACTGACGCCTGGAACGCGCTATGTCGTGTCGATCGACACGGCCTCCATCGCGTCGGCTGGCGCGCGAACCGGACCAACATGGTACGCATTTGGCGTACGGATTCCGGGGCCAACGCCGCTGGCGCGTTCGGTGGAGGGAAGCACCTATTCAGGCCTGGTTGGGCCGCGGCCGGTGTTTCGCGTGTTGTACAGCGCGCCCGTCGACGTCGACGCGGTTGGTGCTGCGTCGCAGGTAGTGTTTCCCGATTCGTGCGGCGGAACGGTCCGTTTGCGGGTGACAGGGCAGCGGCCGCTCGACGCTCGCGATCGCCAGAATCACTACGACGTCTTTCCCTACAACCGCGACACGACGGGTGAAGGGCTGCAGCGTGTCGTGGAGCTGGTGCCGACGGACTCGCTGCCACCCGGCTGCGTCGGACGCTGGAGTATCGTGCCGTTCGATCCGCGTCGTCCGAACGACGTGTGGAAGTACGACGTGCGAACGTATCCGGCGTTCGCCGTGACCGGGGTGTCGCAGCAGAGACCGTGTGATGATCGACCCGGTACGACGTGTGCGGTGGAGGCACTTTCCGTGCAGTTCACCACCCCGGTGTACACCGATCGTCTCGCGGCCGCCGTACGCGTGACGCCCGCGGCTCAGCCCGATGTCCCACCGTCCGCCGGGTCGACGGCCAGCACACAAACGATCGTGTTCAAGGAGCGACTGACGCCGAGGAAACAGTATGTCGTCGCGGTCGACACGAGCCTCCGTGACATCTACGGGCGCGCGCTCACCGGCAGATCGGTGTTCTCGTTGCTGGCGCACGATCGGGCGCCCGGTATCCGGCAGCAGAGTGGGCTGGTGAGTATCGCCGCACACCGCGACAGCACTGCACGCATCACGATTCGCACCCTGAACGTGGACAGCGTGATGCTGGTGGCGATTCCGATACCGGACTCGCTCATGCCCCTGTTGCTGTCGGTCGCGCCGTTTCGTCGCACCGAAATGCTCCGGCGCATGAGACCGGCGATGCGTGATACGGTGCGCGTTGTGGTGCCGATCGGCGGCGAATTCAATCGCGAAGCCAACACCGATGTGGTGCTGCCGGCGTCGCTGACGCGACCTGGGGCGTCACGGCTGTTTGCCGCACGATTCGAGATCCAAGCGGCCAGCGTCGCGCCGGACAGTCAGTACCTCACGGCCAGGCGTCGTACGGATGAAGCACGCGCGCGAGCAGCTCAGGAGCGACGGCGCAAGGAGAATCCGGATAATGACATGACCGACCTTGGCCTAATCGTTCAAGTCACACCGTGGGTGGCGCATCTCAAGATCGGCGGTGACAAGGGCGCGGTGTTCGTAACCACACGCGACGGCGAACCGGTCGCCAACGCGACCGTCGTGATGCGTGGTGGCGCCGGACAACTGCTGTCCCGCGGCCTCACCAACGCCTCTGGACTGGCCATGCTCGCAGCGGTACCACGCGTACGGCCGCCCGCCGTCGCGCGTCCGATCGTGCGTGATCCGGCGCTGGATGGCCTCCGCTATGTGGAGATTTCGAGCGGCCCGCAGCGCCTGCTCGTTCCGGTGAATGGAGGGATCCAGACTCCACTCGCCGCGCCGCTTGATGTGCACCTGCTTGGTGCGTGGGCAGCCAGCACGTCCACCCTGCGGGGCACGATCACCCCGGACCGCGACCTGTATCGGCCGGGGGAACCTCTCTACAGCAAGGTGTTTGTCCGAAATGGGCCCTTGGGCCATACCACCACACCCGTGGGGGATTCGGTGCGTGTGGCGCTCCTGCGCGGCGCGGTCTATGAGATGGGCGATGGTTTCCGGTCCTATCCGGAACCAGACACCGATACGCTGGGTGCCTGGCGGGCCAAACTCAGCCGGTTCGGTACGGCGACCGATTCGATGCGGATCCCGTCGACCGCGCAGCTCGGCCACTACTCGCTGACGGCCGAAGCGTTCGTCGACGGACGCTGGCAGCCAGTGGGCCACGAGAGCATCCGCGTCGAGGAGTTTCGCGCGCCGGAGTTTCTGGTCACCCTCACGGCCGACACTGCCGTGCGCTTCGCCGGTGATACGGTGCGCGCCACCCTCGATGCGAACTACCTGTTCGGTGCACCAATGGCCGGTGCGAAGGTGCGTTGGACTGCCAATTCGATGCCGGCGTACGGAGTGGGTCGCGCGATCCCGCGCACCGAAGGGTTCACGATCGGCCGCACGGATTGGTGGGAACAGAATCCGCAAGACGATCAGCTGCACCTGCGCGATTCGGTGACACTCGATCGTCGCGGTCATGCCGTGATCGCCATCCCCACCGCCCGAGGCGTCGTCTCGCGCACGTCGCATGTGGAGATTTCGGTGGCGGTCGACGACATCACCAACCGGACAGTGACGGCCAGCACCTTTGCGTACTTGCAGCCGTCGTCGTTGTTCGTGGCCCTCAAGGATCGCAATCGCGAGTGGTACTGGAAGCAAGGCACCAGGCAGACCATCGACGCAATGGTGGTGCGATCGTCCGGCGCGCGGGTGGCCGGCATCCCACTTCGCGTCACCATCGTGCGCCGCCGTATCCAGCGCGATACGGCCGACGCCGCGCTCTCACGAGCCGCCCGATGGGTCGTCGACACGCTGGAGACACGGCGGGTGACATCGGCCGACACGTTGGTGCCGATCAGTTTCACACCTGCCACCGACGGCCTGTATGACGTGCGCGTCGAAGCGGTCGATGACGCCGGGCGTGTCGCGATCACCAACACCGGCAAGTCCGCATCGGCCGTGACGTTTCCCGCGTTCGCCGCGCGCACCGCGCTGGCGTTGGTCGTGACGACGCAATACCCCGCGGGCAGGACCTTCGCGCTCGGCGATTCGGCGTTGGTGCGTTTCGAATCCCCATTCGAGCAGGCTGACGCCTGGATCACCATCGAACGGGAACACATCGTCGAGCAGCGACGCATGGTGGTCAGTCGGGGCCTGACGACGATCCCGGTTCCGATCACCGATCGACTCGCGCCGAACGTGTGGGTTGGAGTGACGTTGATCCAGCGGGGCGCAGACGCGTTGACGAGTGCAGATTCCGCGACGGCCCTGCTGCGTGCGGGCTATGTGGAGCTGCGCGTCGATTCGACCGCGCATCTGTTGCGCGTGCAGGTAGTCCCCACCGCGCGGGTGTTGTCGCCGGGCAGCATCGCGGAGGTGCAGGTCCGGGTGCGCGACGCACGCCAAAGCCCCGGCGCTCGTGCGTCATCGGCCGAAGTGGCGCTGTGGGCGGTGGACGAAGGGCTGCTGTCGATGACGAATTTCCGCACTCCCGATATTCTCGCTGCGATCGACCAGCGACTGGGTATCGCACAGACGTTACGGACATCACTCACACAGCTACCGTGGCGACAACCCGCGGGATTCGTACGGCCGGGTGTCAACGTCGGCCTGGCCATGGGGCTTCAGATGAACATGGCGTTGGCCGCGATGAGCGTGGCCGAGGCGGCGCGCGGTGTGGAGAGCTCGACCGACGCTTCCTCGCCTGCGCCACGCGCCACGTTCCGCCTGACTGCGTTCTACGTGGGGCGCGCGCGGACTGATGATCGCGGAGTGGCCGTGGTGCGTGCGCGGTTACCCGAGAACATCACCACGTTTCGTCTCATGGCGACGGCGATCGGCACAGGAAATCGCTATGGCAGCGGCGATGCGACGCTGCTGGTCGAACAGCGTGTCGTATTGCGTCCCTCGTTGCCGCGTTTCCTGCGGCCCGGTGACCGTCTCACCGCCGCGACCGCGCTGAACGTGCGCAGCGGCGCCGATGTGATTCGGGTGTCGGCCACGGCGACCGGCGCCCTGCGTAGCATTCAGCCGGTGCAACAGCCGGTGCAACAGATCAAGGTGACGCCCGACAAGGGTGGTGTGGCGCGTTTCGACATGACGGTCCCTGAGCAGACACAGCTCGACGCGGCCTCCGTGACCTTTCGCGCTCAGCCCACGAAGGGCACCGGCGGTGACGCCGTAACGACGCGTCTTCCCATTCGCCCGACGGGCACACCGCGAGCGCATACGGTGGTTGGCAGTGTCCGCGACAGTGGCACCGTGGTCATCGCATTGCCGGCGGGCATCGATCCGCAGCGGTCACGGGTCACGCTCGATCTCGGGACGTCGCCGCTCGTGGCCATGCGTTCGCACTACGACCAACTGCGCGCGTACACCTACTACGCGACGGACGTGCTGGTGGCACGGGCCCGCGCCCTGCTCACGATGACCGTCGCCGAACGGACGCTGGGTATACAAATCGTCGCGCGTGACAGCACGGCTGCGTCGAACGATCTGCAGTCGGCCGTCACGACGGTGCTTGGGCGGCAAGCGGAATCCGGCGGCTTTGGCTACTTCGTCAGCAGCGACGGTGGTATGGGCCCGTGGATGGACGCATACACCGGCGAGTTTCTACTCGAGGCGCAACGGACCGGCTCCAAAATTCCGGCCGCCGCATTCACCAACCTCGGCAACGCGCTGCGACGCCGATTGACCGACGGCAGCCTGACACCGGACACCGTGACCGGCAGCCCCGGCGACCGTCAGCGTGCGCTGCGGAATTCGCTGGGAGCGCGCCTGGTCATCGTGGGCTACCTGCGTCGCGCCGGGACGCCAGCGGTCGCGCTCGAAGACTCACTCATCAACGCCGCCAGCGAGATGGCGTGGGAAGATCGCCTTTCGTTGGTTCAGCTGATGTCGGCGCGCGCGGACAAGGCCACACAAGCTCGCCGGATGTTGGACGAGCTGTGGAAGGGTACCAGTCGTGTCGGCAGACGGGTGGAACTCGCCGACTCGTTGTTCGGTGGTGGTCCGTTTCCCTCGCGCATCCGTCCTGCATCACGTTTGCTGGTGGTGACGATGATGCTGGTTCCGGACCATCCGATGTTGGGCGCGCTGCGCGAGACCGTGCTGCAGCAGAGTGCGGCCGAACGTGGCTGGGCGTGGAATGTGCACGACCATGCGGCGGCGATCACGGCGCTGTCGCAACTCGTGCGCGCGCAAACGCCCGGTCCGGCGGCGCGGCTCGTCATGCAGAACGCTGGCGGTGAGGTCGTACTGAATCGTGCGACGACGGCGACGATGACGACTGGACTGGCCGGCAATCCCGAGTCGGTGCCGTTGTTTACCCTCGTGCGCCGACACACCGACGGGTCGCTGCCCGATACGCTCACGCTGCGCGTGGCGGTGCGGGGAGCCACCACTGCGCCGGATCGGCCGGTCTACTTTGCGGTGACGCTGCACGAGGTGCCACTGGTGCGGCCGACGACGCCCGACATTGCCGGCATCGTCGTGGAGCGCTGGTACGAAGGCTTCGACGACGGCGCGCCGATCATCAGCGCGACCGAGGGTGAGCTGGTGCGGGTGCGACTCCGTATAACCGTACCCGCCGATCGGCAGTTCGTCGCCATGGAAGATCTGCTGCCCGCGGGGCTCGAAGCGGTCGACGTGTCGTACCGCACGTCGTCAGAGCTAGGACCGTTCGTGAAGGGCACGCCTGAGCAAAACGAGGTGCGACGCCCGGACTCTCGCCGCGGCCCGTTGTGGCAGAACCTCCTGTACGGCAACTGGGACGGAGGCTGGTGGTCCCCATGGGAAGTGAAGGAGATGCGTGATGACCGCGTGTTCTTTTTCTCGCGGCAGCTATGGTCGGGCACCTACGACGCCACATACCTGGCGCGCGCCACCACGGCCGGAACGTTCGTGCGGCCGCCGGCGCACGCGGAGGAGATGTATAACGCCGCCGTGCAAGGTCGGAGTGATGGAGGAATATTCAGTGTACGTCCACGGAACTGACATGCCCTCGCACTTCGTCCCCATCTCCCGTGCTCAACAAACTCCTGCTGATCGGTCACCTGATCGGACTCACCCTCGGCCTCGCAGCGTCCTACTCGGCCGCGGTGGTCGGCGGGATCATCAGTCGTGCGCAGCCCACTGAGCGTCCAATCCTCTCGCAGGTGCCGTGGGCGATGTCAAAGCTGGGTACGGCTGGCCTGACGCTGCTGTGGATCACCGGCCCCGTGATGGTGTTCACCAAGTACAACGGCTTTGGCGGCATGCCCTGGCAGTTCCACCTCAAGCTGACGGCTGTGGTGATCATGACCCTGGCGGTGGGCGTCATTCACATGCACCGTCGCCGCGCGATGGCTGGTGACGCGGCGGCGATGGGGCGCATTCAGCTGGCCGGCAAGGTGGGACTTGCCGGATCACTCACGGCGCTGGTCACCGCCGTGCTGGCGTTCGGGTAGGCGACAAGCGCGACCGCCGGTCATCAGGCGCGGCAACGCTACTTCGGGAAGTGCACGAGCACGAGGGCGATCACTGCGGGCACGGTCTGCACGAACAGAATCTTCTTGCTGGCCGTGATCGCGCCGTAGATGCCGGCGATGGAAATGCAGGTGAGGACGAAGATGGCGCCGTGAAACCCATCTCTGCCCTGCAACATGCTCCACACGAGGCCGGCGGCAAGAAATCCGTTGTACAACCCCTGATTCGCTGCGAGCACCTTGGACGCAGTCGCCGCTGCCTGCGTCTGTCCGAAGGCGCGAAGCCCGGCGGGTTTGTCCCACAGAAACATCTCCAGCACCAGGATGTAGACGTGAATCAGCACGACCACACTGATAGCGATGTTTGATGCGAGTGACATGCTGGAGATGACCTACCTCGCGACGGGGAGGATCGGATAAACCGTCAAGTGCGCCGCACCGTCGGCATCGCTGCGTCGCATCAGGACCTCGTTGGTCCCGAAGCTTATCACCTGCATCGGGCGTTCGCCCGCTGGTGGAGCCGGAATGACGAGGCGACCGACAAGTACACCCTTGGCGTCAAACAACGTCCAGCCGTCGGGAGATGGAAATGCTTTGGCGTAGTCCCGCACCCACAGCTGACCGGTCGGATCCACGTGAATTTCCCGATATGTAGGCCAGTGTGAGGCATGCGGGAGACTGCGCATACGATCCATCCGTGCGGTCACCTCGGCCTCGGGAGTATTCCTCGGGATGGTGCTGCGAAACCGCTGCTCGACCTCGCTGCTGGTGATCGCCGCACCGACATCGGCGCTGCGCACGATGCTGATCAGCTTGCCGGCCGCACTGAACACCCGAACCTCACTGGTGCGCGGATCACCCCAGAATACCCGTTGCCCCCGTGCGACCGTGCTGGGAGAGCTCTGGGTAACCATGTCGAACGTACCCGCGTCAAAGGTGCCGATCGGATTCACCACGGTGCCGTCGAGACGGACGCGAGTCAGTCGCGACGTGCTCGGTTCACCGGGTCCCTTCATGACCAGCTTCGTCAGCAGCACGGTGCCGTCGTCGAAGCATGCACTGAAAGGCGGCGCACCAAGCGTGTCCTGAAGAAAGGTGCGCACGGCGGTGCCACTTCCTGTCACAATGGCCGTGCGGCGACTGTTCTGGTCATTGATCACCAGCGTATCACCCCGTGTGCGACAAATGGAGGTGATGTAGGTGAACTCACCGGGACCCTTGCCTTTGCGGCCGACGATGGCTTTCCGCTTGCCGTCCGCGCCGAACAGGTGCAACCGCACCTCGTCGATCACGGCCAGTCCGCCGTTGGCAAGCCACGCGCCTCGCAGGTAGCCCTGTATGGGATTGAATTCCGCGTCCGGGTCGGACTCCAGTCCTCCGACGTCGACCCGTGCCTTGGTTGCCAGCGTGAACCGTACGGGGGCGGAGGCACGCGCACCATTCTCGACGATGCGCACACCGGCGCTGTCGCGAATGACGGGGGCCTGGGCGCGTGCATCGACTGCGGCGACGCTGCATGCGAGCAGCAGAACCTTCGGCTTCATTCAACACCTCCTCAAGCGTACGAAGCGGATTCAGCGACGCACGAACCGAGAAGGGCAAGCCGCGTTCGGCTCGCCCTTCTCGTTACTCGTTACCCCTTACTCTCTACTCGTTACTCCTTACTCTCTGTTGCTCTCTGCTCCCTACTCGATACTCTAATCTCAGCCGTCGAACGCCGCGCCGACTTGAATCTTGCGAATGCACAGCCATGGTGAGCCGTGCGAGATGCTGTTCGTCTGCGTCGGCTGACCCTTGGCATCGCCGCCCGTGCCGTGCATCTGCCATTCCTTCGGGCCGGTAATGCCGTCGAGATTGGCCCAGAAGTCGGTCGTGATCGCGTTGTACGTCACGTCGGTGACCTGACGCGTGATCTTTCCGTTCTTGATTTCCCAGAAGATGTGGCCGCCGAACTGGCCGTTGTAGCGCTGCTGGTCGATCGAGTAGCTGCCGCGGCCGTCGATCATGACGCCGTCCTTCACGTCGGCGATCATTTCATCGCGCGTCGGTGAGTTCTCGGGGCCCGGCTCGACGTGCACGTTGGGCATCCGCAGGAACGGATAGTCGCGCCACGTGCTGCCGAAGGTGCAGCCGCGGCTTTCCTTCTCGCCGATCAGGTGCGCGGTCTCGCGGTTGGTCTGCAATCCGACCAGGACACCGTCGCGAATGAGCGGCCACTTCTGCGTCTTCACACCGTCGTCGTCGAAACCCACCGTCCCGAGGCCCGTGGACGTCTTGTCGCACGTCACGTTGAACAGCTTCGAGCCGTACTTGAGCTTGCCCAAGTCGGACAACTTCACGAAGCTCGTGCCGGCGTAGTTCGCTTCGTAGCCAACAATACGATCAAGCTCCGTCGCATGGGCAACGATCTCGTGAATCGTGAGCATCGCGTGCGACGGCGACAGGATCAGGTCTTTCAGTCCGCTCGAGCCGAGTGGCTTGGCGGTGCACATCTCAACGGCATCCGTCGCGACTTTCTCCGCCATCGCGAGGAGATCGCAGTTCTCGGCGATTTCCCAGCCACCGGTGCCCGCCACACCCGGATAATTCCGCGTGCGGGTGTTGTCACCAACCTTCGCCGTGACGGTCATCGTCGGCGTGGTGGTGAACAGCTCCTGCTCGATGTACGAGCCTTCGCTGCTTGCGAAGTAGCGCCACTCGTAACCGTGGTTGGCCGACACGTTCACCGCCGTCACGCCGGCCACCTTGCTGGCCTTGTCGACGATGGCCTGGGCCCACGCCTGCTTGTCCGTCGCCGACACCGATGACGGATGTTTGATCATCGGCGTGATGTAGTTCTGCTGGTACGCCTGCACCGGCGCGAGTTTGAGGTCGGCGCGCTTGGCGATGGCGCTGGCCTTGGCCACTTCGGTCGCTACACGCGTCACGCGGCGCAGTTCGTCTTCGGTGACGATCGGGCTGGAGGCAAACCCCCAGACGCCGCTGTGCACGACGCGCACACCGAAGCCACCGGCCTGACGATCCGCATCCGTCGGGATGCCGGTGCCGCGTCCACCACCGCCGCCGCCACCACCACCGCCGCCCCCGCGCCCACCGCCACCACCGCCTCCGCCGAACCCACCACCGCCACCACCCGTGCCCGCAGTGCGGAAGT
>CAZMGX010000110.1:0-13560 GCA_964565915.1 uncultured Gemmatimonas sp. | reverse complement strand
TCGCACATGGGCATGGAGTCGTGGGCGTCGCGTGACAATCCCATCTACACGCGCTCGCTCGTCGCGGACTATTCGCCGTACTACCAGAGTGGCGTGAAGGTCACCTGGAGCCCGTCGGCCAAGTTGACGGCACAGCTCGATGTCGTGAACGGATGGCAGAACATCTCTGAGAACAACACCGGCAAGGCGGCGGGTATTCGCCTCGACTATGCTGCGACACAAGGCAGTACGATTTCGTACTACAATCTCGTCTCCAACGAAGCCGGCTCGCGGCTGCGCGTCTTCAATGGGATCGGCGCGCGGCACACGAGCGGCAAGCTCACTTTGGTCGGGGAGTTTGATGCGGGTTCGCAGTCGCGCCCCTCGAACGTCGGCGGAGCCTCGACGTGGTATGGGTGGAGCGCGATCGCGCGCGTACAGGCGACACCTATCGCCGCCTTCGTCGGCCGGCTGGAGGGATACACGGACAAGGACCAGGTGATCATCGCGACCGGAAGTCGCACCGTAGGAGCCAACGTGGTCGCCAATCCCGCCTTCCGCGGCACGGGCGCGTCCATCGGACTCGATGTCACCCCCTACGCCCGCGTCGCGTGGCGCACGGAACTCCGCGGCTGGCGGAACGCCGATGCCGTGTTTCCGGACGGCACGAAGGACACGCCGACGAAGCAATCGGGGCTGGCGGTCACCTCGCTGTCGCTGAGCTTCTGACGAGCGTATGGCCGACACGTCCAGCTTCCTGGCCCTCGTCAAGGAACGTGCGCGCGGCAAGCTGAAGCTGTACATCGGTTCCGCAGCCGGCGTCGGGAAGACCTACCGCATGCTGCAGGAAGCGCACGATCTGCGACGGCGGCGTGTCGATGTGGTGATCGGTTATGTGGAAGCGCACGGACGCGCGGAGACGGTGGCACTGATCGGCGACCTGGAACAGGTACCGCGACGCTCGGTCTCCTATCGCGGCGTCGAGGTGGAGGAAATGGATGTGGATGCGATCCTCACCCGACGGCCGGAGGTGGTGATCGTTGACGAACTGCCGCACACCAACGTGCCGGGTTCGCGACACGCCAAACGATGGGAGGACGTGCGATTCCTGCTGGATGAGGGGATCAACGTGATCTCGGCGATGAACGTGCAGCATCTCGAGTCGCTGAACGACGTCTTGGAGCGCGAGCTTGGCATTGCCGTGCGCGAAACCGTGCCGGACTGGCTGGTGGCTCAGGCTGACCAGGTTGTGAACGTGGATCTGTCCGCCGAAGACCTGCGGCAGCGTCTGCGTGACGGGAAGATCTACGCCGCCGACAAGGTCGCGACGGCACTCGCCAACTTCTTCACCGATGAGAACCTGAGCACGCTGCGCGAGTTGGCGTTGCGCGAGGTCGCCAGTTCAGTCGACCGGTCGCGGGAAGAGGTGGCCCGTCGTGAGTCGACTGCCGGCCCCGCCGCGCGCGATGTCGATCGCCTGATGGTGTGTCTGTCCAGCGACCCTCCGCTCTCGCGCACCTTGCTGCGGAAAGCCAGTCGGATTGCCGGTCGCCTGAATACGGACTGGTACTGCGTGTACGTGCAGACACCCGCAGAAAGCGCTGATCGTATCGATACCGCGCGCCAGCGCCGGCTGGTAGACAACCTCCAACTCGCGCAATCACTCGGTGCGGAAGTGGTGAAGCTCGAAGGCACCGACGTCGCGGCGGCCCTCGGACGCTTCGCCGAGGAGCGCGGCGTTTCGCTCGCGATTGTCGGTCAGACCCGCCGTTCCCGCTGGTATCGCTTGCGTCGTCGATCGGTGGTGGAGCGGTTGTTGGAGGGGCGCGCGGGCCTCGACGTCCTCGTGGTCTCGGGAGATGCGGGTGCCGAACGAGACGGCACGCAGGGGCCGGCGCGTTCACTGGGGGATTCGCCATCGTGACCAGTCCGTCCACCATCGATCGATTTTCGCAGCGCATTCGCGTGGCCGTCGGCCAGCGCCTGCTGCTGGGCCTCGCGCCGGCGCTCTTGGCGGTCGTTGTTGTCCTCGCGCTGGCATACTACGGAGAGATCGGGCGGCAGGCTCCGGAGTACGTGGTAACGAGTGCGGCCGTCCTCGCGCTGACGTCGCTGGTCCTCACCTGGCGCAACACGCAATACCTGGTCGGTCGACTGAGGCGGCTCGGGCGGCTCGATGAGCGAGCCGGCCGAGACGATTCCGCCACGCCCCTCGATGATCTGGACCGAATCGAGCGGGAAGTGGCGCGCTTGCAAGACGCGCTGCAGCAGTCGACCGCTCAGGCGCGCAGTGAACGTGCGTTGCACGACCGTCGTCTGCACGAACAGGCGACCCTGCTGGCGGCCACGGTACGCGGCGCCACCGCGCAGCTGGACGAGATCCGACTTCCCTTGCACATCTTGCTGGACGCGCGGTTCGGGACCCTGAACGAAAATCAGGAAGAGTTGCTGGTCGCCGCGCGCGCCGGCGCCGAAGGGCTCGACGCCGCGATGCGCCGCCTGGCGACGGTCGCCGATGCTGATCGCGGGGCACTGACGGTCCGTCTGGAGCCGGTATCCGTCAACGACGTGGTCCGCGCCGTGATGCCGATGCTGCGCGCCAGCGCCGAGCGCCGCGGTGTGCGTCTCATCGTCGAGCTCGAACCGGCCGTGCCGAGGGCATGGGCCGATCGGGCGGCGCTGGCCGAGGCCGTCGCCTTGTTGGCCACACGCCTCATCGAATCGCTCGCGTCACCGGGGGCGGTCACGGTTCGCACACGCCATACGCCGTCGCACTGCGTCGTGCGGCTGGAGCCGGTCATCGACGGCGACGGGTCACTCGACCTCATCGCTGCGCGCACGCTGCAAGCGCAGGGCATTCTGGTTGACGTGCTCGATGGGGCAATGGCGCTTCGTGTCCCGCGCCGGTCGCCGTAACGGCGACGGTTTACTGCGGCCGCCTAGTGCGGTGGCTTCGTGGTATCCGGCGGCGGGGTCACCACAACGGCGGTGTCGCGCGGTTTCGTGACACTATCGTTGGGAGCGGTGCGCTGACTCGAGTCACGCTTGCTCGTGTCGGCCACCCGCTTGCGCCGCGACGTGGGCGTCGGGCTTGCCGGCTTGATCGGCGCGGACTCAAGGGGCGACGGCACGTTCGGGCGCTGAAAGAACGCCATCACCGGCGTCGCGATCATCTTTGCCGTCGAACCGATCTTGTCGGAGACTTCGCGCGCGGTGCCATCCGGCTTCTGCGCGCCATACCAATAGGCTCCATAGAGCGCGCCGCCGATGAGCAGGACGGTCGGCAGGAACCGGTTGCCGGAGCGGCGACGGCCGATTTGCACCGACTTGATGTCTCGCGCCAACGGCGGGGCCGCGGGCGCGACCTTCGTGCGTTCGCCGCCGCGGGTGGCAGTGAGCTGCTCCGTTCCCGGCGTACGACGCGACACATGGCTGGCGCGCCCCTGCAGCGCCCGGCTGTAGATCTCGGCGGTCTGTGACGCCGACATCCCATTCACCGCTTCGGACAACGCGTCGGCGAAGTCGGCGATGTGATCGAACCGGTCGGCGGCATCCGGCGCGAGCGCCTGGTCGAACACCTGCTGCAGCGCCAGCGGCCAGTCGATGTCCGGACGCACATCGACCAGGCGACGTGGACGGCTGGTGAGCCGCAGGATCAGCGACTGCTTGCCGGTCGCGTCGGCGAACGCCTCCTGGCCAGTAAGTGACGCAAACGCCACCAGCGCCAACGCATACTGGTCCGACCGTGCATCCAACTCGTCGCCGGAAATCTGCTCGGGCGACATGTACTCCGGTGTGCCGACCGCGAGACCGGTCTTGGTGACACGCGTGGCGCCGGAGTCCATCGTCCGCGCGATCCCGAAGTCCACCAGCTTGACCAGGAACGTGCCATCCGCACGCGTGGTCAGCATCAGGTTGTCGGGCTTGAGGTCGCGATGCAGAATGCCGAGATCGTGCGCGGCCTGCAGGGCATCGGCGGCCTGGGCAATCACGTCGGCGGCGACCTGCGGATGCAGCGCCTGCTCGCGCACCAGCGTCGCATGGAGCGATTCGCCCTCGATGAACTCCATCGCGAGGTACACGATGCCGTCCGACGTTTCCCCGAAATCGAAGATCGACGCCACGTTCGGATGCGAGAGCTTGCTCGCGTTCTCCGCCTCGCGCGTGAAGCGCTGCAACGCCTCCGCGTCATCCACCAGAGTCGGGCGCATCACCTTGATGGCGCTCATGCGCTTCATCTTGATGTGCTCGGCCAGGTAGACCTGCCCCATCCCGCCCTCGCCGATACGCGAGACGATGCGGTACCGATCGGCGATGATGGTCCCGACCAGCGAGGATTCGGATTCGTCGGTCATGGATCGAGGCGGGCGGTCACTGCTTCACCAGCGCATCGCGCCACGGTGCGAAGTCGTCGTACAATCGGCGCACGAGCGTCTGATTGAGCGTGATCTTCGTCGTCGCGCCGTTGCGCAGTGCATCGCGCACGATGATCTCGATCTTGGGCAGCGAGCCATCCTCACGCGGGTTGAACGTCGTGGGCGCGAGCATGGCGACGAACGTGTTCGTGAGCCGCTTGCCAGCCGCCAGATGTGCGGGCCCATTGACGACGGCGGGCACGCGCGACGACGCGTCGAGCGGCACCGGCGCCCCGTCACGCAGCACGTCGACACCGTCGACATCACCGCGCTTGATGTCGAAGATCTTTTCCGGTTCGTACGACGGCCACGGCGCGCGATCGGTCGTGACCTCGATGACGTATACCGCCCGGCGGTTGTTGACGGCCGTCGTCCACGCACTCCACTGCTCGATCGGATCCACCATCGGGTACGGCGTGCCGGCGGACATCGGATGGGCGTCCTTCCAGGCTCGCGCCTGCTCGGCGCGCCACACGAACACGGGCGTCGGCATGATCACGGCGCGAATGTCGTCGTTCTTGGCCATGCGTGCCTTGGCATCGACGCCGCGCGCCAGCATGGCGCGGGCCGCGGCGTCCGGATAGCGGGCACGCACGTTGTTGGCCTGGGCGATGCTGTCGGCGGTCGCCTTGGCCTTTCGCTGCGTTTCTCGCCGGGCGGAGTCGCGTGCGGCAACGCGCCGCGCGCTGTCAGCCGCTGAGACCTTCGGCGCGTTCGCGGTGGACGCGCCGGCGGTTGTTGGCGGCGACGACGCAGCGGCTCCCGCCGTTGTTGCCCCGGTCGGTGTCGCGCCCGTGGGCCCGGCGGAGCCCGCTCCGGCACGGCCGGCCGAGTCGGCCCGCAGCGAGTCGGCCAGTGCCGGCATCGCGCGCGCGGAATCGGCCAGTACGGCGACGGTGGCGGCCGTGTCCGACGTGGATGGCGTGTCATCACCACCGCGGCTGTACACCAAGGTCGCGGCGACCGACGCGGTGATCACGCCGCCAATGATGAACGGCCATCGTGCGCGCGGTGCGGGCTGCGCGGACACCGTGCCACGATGAGCGCCCGCTGCGTCATCGCTGTGTGCGCCGGCCGGAGGGGTGGCACTCGAAACGGCGCCGACCAGCGCGGCTGCACCCGTTACCTCCGGCGCCACACTGGCGGTGCCGGTCGAGGCATTCGTCGGGCTCGTGCCCGTCGTTTCGCGGCTCGCCGTGGACGCGTTGCTCACACCGCCGGTTGCCGTCGCGTTCGGTCCGGTCCGCAGTACCTCCCGCGGCCCGGACGGTGTTCCCATCGTGGCGACCGATCCGCTGGGTGTACGCAGCAACTCCATGTCGCTGTGCGGCGTTCGCGCGGCCACGCTGGCCACGCGCACATCGAGCGCGCGACGGTACAGCTCGGCCGTCTGCGATGGCGTCATGTTGCTGATGGCCCCCGCCAGCGCATGGGCGAAGTCCGACACCGTCGGAAAGCGGTCGCCGGGCTCCGGCGACAGCGCACGATTGAAGATCTCCTGCAGGGCCTCGGGCCACTGCACGTCCTGCTTCGCATCCTGCAGGGTGCGTGGACGGCTGGTGAGCCGCGCGATCAGCGATTCCTTCGAGGACTCCGACGGAAACGCATGCTTGCCCGTCAGCGCAAAAAACGCGACGAGGGCCAGCGAGTACTGATCGCTGCTGGCGTCGAGGACGTCACCGGAGAGTTGTTCGGGCGACATGTACTGCGGCGTGCCGACCGCGAAGCCGGTGCGCGTCAGGCGCTGATCGTTGCCATCCATCGTGCGCGCAATGCCGAAGTCGACGAGCTTCACCATGTAGGTGCCGTCGTTGCGCTTGCCGAGCATGATGTTGTCGGGCTTGATGTCGCGATGCAGCATGTTCACGTCATGCGCGGCCTGCAGCGCATCGGCCGCCTGGCCGAGAATGTCGGCGGCGACGTCGGGGTGCAGGGCGACGTACTGATCCAGCTTGGCCGCGAGCGATTCGCCGTCGATGTATTCCATCGCGAGATACACGACCCCGTCGGGCGTTTCGCCGAAATCGAAGATGGCCGCGATGTTCGGGTGCGACAGCTGGCTGGCGTTCTCGGCCTCGCGCGTGAATCGCTGGAGCGCTTCGACCTCACCGACCAGGGACGGCCGCATGATCTTGATCGCGCTCTTGCGCTTCATGCGGACGTGCTCGGCGAGGTAGACCTGTCCCATGCCCCCTTCACCAATGCGCGAGACCACGCGATACCGCTCGGCGATGACGGTGCCGATGAGGTCGCTCGTCAGGCCACCGCGCACGAGGCGCGCGCCATCTTTCGCACAAAACGCCGTGGCATCGTCGTACGACTCGCCGCAACGGGGACAGATCTTCGGCTGGGACACGCGGGAACGCGAGGGGTAAGGGGCGACGCTGCTGGGGGAGGCGGTGAAACGCCGTACGGACGCCGTACGAAACTTACTCCGAAACGGTTACCTTGCAGCATGCCCCCTCGTTCCCGCTGTCCATGACATTTCTCCGCCCGGGGTTGGGGCGACTGCTCGGGCGTGCCCTCCGCTTGCGCTGTCCCCACTGCGGCAGCAAGGGCATCTTCGCGTCCTTCTTCAAGTTGCGTGAACACTGCCCGTCCTGTGGGCTGCGCCTGGAGCGCGGGGAGGGGGACTACTTCGTCGGCGCCTACTTGTTCAACCTGATCGCCGTCGAGCTGATCCTCTTCTTTTGTGTCTGCGGGTTCGTCTACGTCACCTGGCCCGATCCGCCCTGGGACCTGATCACCTGGGTCACGGCCGTGCTGATGCTCTCCGGCTGCGTGGTCTGCTATCCCTTCTCGAAGACCACCTGGCTGGCGGTCGATATCGCCATCCGACCACTCTCGCCGGAAGAGCTGAACTGGCACCTGGCCGGTGGTGGCGTCGGGGATCGCGAGCTGCCGCACCTGTAGGCCGATGTCGCGATTCGCACGGGTTCGTGCCCTCGCGACCTTCGAAGTCCGCCAACAGCTTCGCGAGCCCCTGACGGCGCTGTACGCGCTCGTCTTTCTGCTACTGACTCTCGGCTTCACCAGCTCAGGGGCCGTGGAATTGGTCAGTTCTCGGGGAGCGGTGCCGAGGACCAGCGAGTGGGCGCTCTGGTTGGCTTTCGGCGGATTGACCGCCTTCGGGCAGGTCATCACGACGATGGTGGTCGTCACGGCCGTTCTGCGCGATGATGCCGTCCGCGTCACGCCGCAGCTGGTGACCGCCGGTGTGATGGCGTCCGAATGGCTGGTCGCCCGCCTGCTGGCGGCGACGGTGGTGTTGCTCGCCATCTACCTCGCCATGCCGTTGGGTGCGTCGCTCGGGGCGGTGTTGTCCAATCAGCGCTCCCCCGAGGCGGCGCCGAGAATCCTCGCTGCCTACGCGGTGTTGACACTGCCGTCGATGCTGGTGGTCGCGACGCTGGTTGGTGTGACGGCGGCGCTCACACGACGGGTGCTGATGGCTCTGGCCATCTCCCTCCTGCTGGTGGGACTGTGGCAGCTCAGCCTCTCGTTGGAAGCGGATCAGGCCACGCGAGCGCTGGGGGCGTGGTTGGATCCGTTCGGCAATGCGCCCGTCCTCGCGGAGACCCGGGGCTGGAGCGAGTCCGAACGAGCCCGGCGCGCGGTGCCACGAGGCGGGCTGGTGCTGCAGAACCGGGTGATCTGGCTGACGGTCGCGGTCGCCGCACTGCTGTACGGTCTGCGACGCGTGCGATGGGACAGCGGGTGGGTGCCCTCGCCGCCGCGACGCGATGCCCACGACGGCGCGCTCAATCGCGTCGCATCGTTCAGCGCACCGGCGCTTGCGTCGAGAGCTTCGGAGTCGCCTACGCGTGTGCCGGCGCGCGACCTCACGCGTGTCATCACGAACGGTTCGGCCGACGCACGGAGCACCCCATGGGCGTCGACGGCCTCGTTTACGATGGGTTGGATCCGGCGCGACGGCGGGTGGCGCGTGGTGGCGGGGCTGGCGGCGGCGAACGCGTTGCTCAGTGCGTGGTTCCGCAGCGACCCCATCGCCGCGTACGGGAACATCACGCTGGGGCTCGTGGCACTGCTCGACCTGGTCCGCGAACACTCGCGGGTGTTCCTGATCCTGCTTGCCACGGTCTATGCGGGGGAGCTCGTGTGGCGGGACAGCGAGGCGCGGGTCAGCGAGTTGCTCGATGCGATGCCGGTCTCCACGCGTGTGATGGCATTGGGCCGGCTGCTGGGCCTCGTGCGCGCGCAGTGGGTCGTGGTGGGGTGGCTCTCAGTCGGCGCCCTGCTGGTGGCGCTCGCACAGGGGCTCTTGGGCGGTCGCGTGGAGGTCGCGCTGTGGCTGCTCTGGTCGATCGCGCATCTCTGGGCGCCGTTCCTGCAGTGGACGGTGCTGTCGCTCGCCATCCACGTGGTCATTCGGCACAAGGTCGGCGCGCATCTCGCGCTCATCACGGGCTGGGTCATTGCCGTGGTCCTTGACCGTTCCGGGGCCGACGGGTGGTGGTACAGATACGCCGAGCCCGCTCCCCTGATGGAGGGAAGCGGGCTCGCGTGGACAGCCGTGGTGCAGCGCGGCGCCTACTGGATGGTGGTCGCGCTGTTGCTGCTGCCGGTCATCGTGAAACGATGGCCGCGGGGTGCTACTTCTCCGCGATGATCAGGAAGCGCGACGTGGCCCAGAACTTCGCCGGATCCGTGATGCGGATGGACTCGCCGCGGAACGAGCCGTCCTTTTCGCGCTTCGCCACTTCGATCAGGCCCACGTCGTGACGCGAGACGATGCGATACGGACGATCGGCCCGCGGGAGCGCGACCGTGAGCACTTCGCGACGGTCACCCATCGTGAAGCGCGACTCGTCGAGCGCGCGCGCCGGTACGAGGGTCTTTCCAAGCTTGACGATGAGCAGACCGCGTGAGCCGCCTTCTTCCGTCACGACTCCGTCCGCCAGCAACTGCCGACGCGTACCCACGGTGTAGTAGACCTTGTTCTCCCGCACATCCATCGCCTTGACCGTGTCGGTCAACACCGACTTCTCGGCGGTGAGGACGGCGTTCTGCGCACGCAGCTGCTTGACCTCTTCCTGGAAGGTGACGATTTCCTGTTCACGACTGGCGAGCCGCGCATTGAGGTCGGCGATAAGGGTCTTCATGGCACCGGACTCTTCGCCCATCGCCTTCATCGAGTCGGACATCGCGCGCACCTGCGCCTGCCGCGCCGCCAGACTGCGGCGCATCTGCGCCAGACGATCGAGGATGTCCTTCTGGGCGTCGGCCGCGCTGGCCTTGCCGGACTCATCGCTCTTGTTGACCGACACCTTCGAGCTGAGGCCGCGCACCTGGCGCAGCTCGGCGTCGACCTGATCGGCGAACTTGGTGGCCTCGACCACCTGATTCAGCGCGCGGTCTTTCTCGGCCGACGCACTGGTCATCACACTCTGCAGCGAGTCGCGTTGCGCGCTGGCAGTGGCAAGTTCGGCAGCCAACGAATCGGCGCGAGCTTTCGACTTCGCATCGGTGCAAGCGTCCAGCGTTCCGGCGGCGAGCACCAGCGCCAGGATCATCCCTGCACGGTTTCTGACGTTTGAAGCGGGCATAGTTTCGGGGCAAAGGGAGGACTACCCCCGGAACGTATGCCTTGCGAGCAGGTGGTGAAAGTATGGTACGTCACACTCTACGACACCTTTGGTGATCTGGCGCACACTCTGCATTCCGGTACGCGCAGGATGCCACAGGCACGCGACAGCGTCGCTGCATCATTGCCACGGGGTGGACTACATCCAGCCTCTGGCTCGGTACAACCACGTTGCCGTAGTCTCGTAGAGCACGTCCTGAAACGCGAGGCGCCGATCGTTGTCCGAGTCGAGCGAGCGCACGGAGTAGTCACGTCCGTCCGCTGGTCGGCATTCGACACGCAGGCCCTCACGCGCGATGGCCGCGCAGGCGCGCCGAGAGTGCATCGGCGAGGTCACGACCACCACGCGTCGCCAACCGTGCGTGCGCGCCAGGGCCGCGAAGGCCAGTGCCTCATCGCGCGTACTATGGACGTCGTACACGAAGCGGGGGGTGACCTCGGGCAGTGCCAGTTTCGTGAGGCTGCGCTGATCGGCCTCTGACGTCACGGCCGGCTCGCGCTCGTCGAGCGCGACGACCGAGAGCGCCAGCTCCGGGATCCCGCGCTGCCGCACCAGGCGCATCGCGGAGAGCAGGCGATCCAACGCCTGCTCGCGGATCCGCCCGTCGGCCATCAACCCGCCGGACAGGACCAGCACCGCCTGCGCGGGCTCCGCGGTGGCGACGTCCGCGCGGATGAATGGCGCGACCATGGGGCGGACCAGCGGCGTGAACATGACGAGCATCAGCAGCAGCGCCAACCCGCCCGCGAAGAGCCACAGGACGACACCGAGGGCGGTGGGGGCGAGCAACGCGCCACCGATCAGCGCACTGAGGTTCACTTTCCAGGTGGCGAAGCCGAGGGCGCGCCAGATGCCCAAGGCATCGGCCAGCCATGCGGCGCCGAGCGCGACGGTCGCGCCGCTTCCGCGCACCAACCAACCGGGGGCGCGAACGCCGATGTCGGCGCCACGCCCCCGAAACAACAAATCCCGACCCATCAGGCGTGCGCGCAAGCCGATGCGCCGCACGCGGCGCGAGTCACCGTTCCTGCTCCTGCGTCACGCGCGTCGCGCTGGGCGGTTGCTGATACTTGTCGAACCAACTGCGCAGGTAGAGCTGCGTCCGGAGGAAATTGGACGGCGTCGAACTGGTGCCATGCCACTCGTTGTTGAAGCGCACCATGGCGGTCGGCACTTTGCGGATCTTGAGCGCTTCGTAGTACTCCTCGGTCTGCGGCATCGGGGTCCGAAGGTCGAGGATGCCGGTCAGCGGCATCGGCGTGCGCAGATCGTTGACACCGGTCATCAGCATGGTCGGTGTCTTCACGTTGCCGACGTACATCAAGGGCGAACGCCGCAGGTGTTCACTCGGGTCGTCCCACGGGAACTTGGCGAAGTTGTAGTACCAGCTGGAGCCGTCGGTCGTGCCCACGAAGCTGAGCCAGTTGGTGACCGGGCAATTGGCGCTGGCCGCCGCGAACCGATCGGTGTGCCCCACGATCCACGAGGTCAACACGCCACCGCCCGAACAGCCGAAGACATACAGGCGGTTCTTGTCGACGAAGCCGCGATTGACGAGGGTGTCCACACCGGCCATCAGGTCGTCGAAGTCCTTGCCGGGATACGCGTTCTTGATCGCGTTGCCGAACGCCGAACCGTAACCGGTCGAGCCACGCGGGTTCGTATAGAGGATCACATAGCCGTTCGCCGCGTGATCCTGTCGGGCGAAACTGAAGCCGACGTTGTACATCGAGTGCGGACCGCCGTGAATCTCGAGCATCATCGGATACTTCTTCTTCGCGTCGAAATCGGCGGGCTTCACGATCCAGCCTTGAATCCGATATCCGTCGACCGAGGTATACCAGACCTCCTCGGTCGTCGCGAGCTGCTTGCCCGCGAGGACATCGCCGTTGACATCCGTGAGCTGGCGGAGGGTCGGCGTGCGCACATCGAACGTGACGATGTCGTTCGGCTTGAGTGGCGATGACGCGACACCGACGGCGGTGAAGTTGCGATTGATGTCGCTGGTGGTGAGGACGTGGGCGCCCTTCGTGACCTGGCGGACGTCCCCCTTGATCGAGGAGAAGTACAGGTTGCGCGCGCCTTCGTTCTCCGCCGTGAAGTAGATGCCACTCGCATCCGGCGCCCAGATCATCCCGCTCGGCGCGCGGTCGAGCTTCTCGGTCAGCGCCCGCGGGTTCCGCCCGTCGGCATCCATGACATACAGGATGGCGTCTTTCCAGGTGGCGTCGGTGCTGTCGTAGCCGGTGTACGCGATCATCCGCCCATCGGGCGACGGCACCGGGTTGTTGTCGGGGCCCTTGCGCGTCGTCAACTGCGTGACGGCGCCCGACGTCGCGTCGACCTTGTAGATCTCGGATTCGCGCCAGGCATACTCGGATTCCTTGATGCGCAGCGACGTGAAGAGGAAGCTCTTGCCGTCGGGCATCCACGTCGTGCCGTTCGCGCCCCACTCGCCACTCGTCACCTGACGCGGCGTGCCGCCGTCGGCGGGGACCGTGAAGATCTGACGCAGCCCGTCCTCGAGGAACCCTTGCCGGTCGGCGCGATAGCGCAGCTTCGTGACCACCCGTGGCGGCTCGGTCCACTTGGCGCCACGCGGCGCGGGCGGCATCGGGATGCGCCACGTTTCGTTGCCGCGCACGAGCATGCCGAAGGCAATGGTCGTTCCGTCTGGCGACCATTCGATGTCCGTCGGCGATTCGGTGAGGCGCGTGATCTGCGTGGTGGCGCCCTCGGCGTCCATGTAGCGCACCCAGACTTGGGCACCGCCCGGTTCGCCCGGCGCGACAAACGCGATGCGTGAGCCGTCCGGTGACCACTTCGCGTCAGCGCCCTTTACGAGAAAGCGATTCTTCGTCCCATCGACATTCATCAGCCAGACGGACGATTCGCGCTTGTCGTTCAGCTTGTCGATCCAGGTCCTGGTATACAGGATCTGCTTCCCATCGGGAGAGAGGGCCGGATTGGCGACATCTTCCCAGTCGAGATAGTCGGTGAGCGCGAGGGTCCGGGGTGTGGCGACCGTTTGCGCCGACGCAATGGCCGCCGAGAAGTGCGCGGCGATCGGCGACAACACGAACGCCAGCGCCAGCGCGCGGGTGGAGCGAATCATGGGAATCTCCGGTAGGGCAGGGGTGCGATCGCCAGCAATTACTGGCGAAACCCGTGAGCCTCTATGCTGCGCCTTAGCGCAGCGAGTCCGCAATAGCGAGCAGACTGTCGCGGAGGGCGACTTCGGAGCCGACCAGCACCCGACGCACACCCTTCCACTGCTTGATCAGCGGCGACCGGGTGTTGGTCAGGGCGGTTTCGATCACGCGGCGCTTCGAGGTGCTCGCATGGATCATGCGCCCGTCGCCGATGTAGATGCCGACGTGCGAGATGTTCTTGCCGCGACCGAAGGTGAGCAGGTCGCCCGGCTTCATGGCGGCCAGATCCTTGGGGATTTCCTGACCGACCGTCGCCTGTTGCCGCGCGGTTCTCGGGAGCACCACCGCGAGGGCGCTCATCACGTACCGCACCAATCCGCTGCAATCGAGCGCCGTGTTGGGCGTGGT
>CAZMGX010000109.1:0-13589 GCA_964565915.1 uncultured Gemmatimonas sp. | reverse complement strand
GCGAAGCCAAGGCGCGTGCGATGGCGCGCGGCCCGATCCTGCTGTTCAACGGACCGCCGGGTGTCGGCAAGACGTCGATCGCCAAGTCGGTGGCGCGGGCACTCGGACGCGAATACGTGCGCGTGGCGCTTGGTGGCGCGCGTGATGAAGCGGACATTCGCGGCCATCGTCGCACATACGTCGGCGCGATGCCGGGGCGCATCATCCAGGGCATGAAGCAGGCGGGCACCAAGAACCCCGTCTTCCTGCTGGACGAAGTCGACAAGCTGGGCCAGTCGTACCAGGGCGATCCGTCCAGTGCGCTGCTCGAAGTGCTCGATCCGGCGCAGAACGATTCGTTCACGGATCACTACCTGGGCGTGCCGTTCGACCTCAGCGAAGTGCTCTTCATCGCGACGTCCAACTTCATCCAGAACATTCCCGGTCCGCTGCTGGATCGTATGGAAGTGGTCGACTTCAGTGGCTATACGGAGAAGGAAAAGAAGGAGATCGCCAAGACGTATCTCATCCCGCGTCAGCTCGAAGAGTCGGGACTGGCCGGGCGTGAGTTGACATTCACGGACGAAGCGGTCATGAAGGTCATCAGCGAGTACACACGTGAGAGCGGCGTGCGACAGCTGGAGCGGCAACTCGGGGCCGTGGCCCGGAAAGTGGCCCGTCGGGTGGCCATGGGCGACACCGGCGCAATCGAGGACAAGATCATCAGCGCCGAGGAAGTCCGCGAGTTGCTGGGACGCCCGAAGGTGCATCCGGAGCGCGCAGCGGAACACGACGAGGTGGGCATCTCCACCGGCATGTACTACACGCCGATGGGCGGCGACATCATGTTCGTCGAAGCCAGTATTCGTCGCGGCGTCTCGCGACCGCGCAAGGATGACGAGCCGGATGCGGTACGGGTCGGTCCGATCTCGCTCATTCTCACTGGTCAGTTGGGTGACGTGATGAAGGAGAGTGCACGCGCGGCGCTCACCTATGCCACCAACAACGCCGAGTCACTCGGTATTCCGGCAGACCGTGTCGCCTCGGCCAGCGAGGCGCACGTACACGTCCCGGCGGGTGCCATTCCGAAGGATGGCCCGAGCGCCGGTATCGCGATCGCGTTGGCGTTGGTCAGCGAAATGTCGAATCGCAAGGTGCGACGCGACGTGTCGATGACTGGCGAGATCACGCTGCGCGGACGCGTGTTGCCGATTGGCGGTGTGAAGGAGAAGGTGCTTGGTGCTCATCGCGCCGGCATCAAGGAGATCATCATCCCGAAGGCCAACGAAGCCGATCTCGAGGACGTGCCTGAGGAAGTGCGCCAGCAGCTCACGTTCCATCCGGTGGAGACGCTGCGGGAAGTGCTGGCCATCGCACTGGTGGACAGCGGGCGCGCGCAGTCGGCCGCCATCGAGGAGTTGGTCGGCGTGTAGTTCCGTCCGGCGCCGACTCGCGGGATGATGCCGCAAGCGGACTTCGGTGATGGTGGGGGCGAACTTGCGGCTTTCCTCGGCGCATGTTCGCCCCTTGCGTATCCACCCTCGCCGAGCCGACACTATGGACATGTCAGTTTCCTCGGTGCGTGCACGACGCGAATCGACGTAGGCAATGTTCACCGTCATCGTCTCGGCGGCGGCGGTGGGCATCAGCGCACTCCGGGAGAATCCGCTGCGTACGCTGCTCTCCACCTTGGGTGTCATCATCGGCGTCGCCTCGCTTGTCGCGGTGCTGTCGCTGGGTGACGCTCTCCAGGCATTCGCGCGCAACGAAATCGACCGGATGACCGACGCCCAGTCGATCACGCTCGAGTCGCGCACCTGGCATGTCGTGAACAGCGAGTGGGAACCCGTGCGCAACGTGTTGCGTCTACGCGAGGCCGACTTTGATGACCTCTCGCGGAGTCTGCCGGAGGTCAAGGGCGCCTGGATGGCACGCGTCGGCAGCGCGCGGGTCGCCTTTCGACGCACCTCCGTCGAACGGAACGCGAACATTCAGGCCGTGAGCGCGGGCATCTCCGTCACAGGCCGACCGAAGGTTGCGGTGGGGCGGTCCTTCTCCGAACGCGAGGCTGAGCTCAACGCGCCCGTCGTCGTGCTGTCGTGGAAACTTGCGGAGGAACTCGCCAATGGAATGCCGACGAGCTCGATGCTTGGAGAGGAAGTCCGCGTCGGACCGATTCCGCGCGAGGTGATCGGCATTTTCGAAGGCACTCCGGGCGAGCGCGGATACAGCGCTCGCATACCGCTTTCGGCCGCGACGAGCACCATTCCGGCGGCGATGGCGGGGACGCCTTCGATTACCCTGCGCGCGCGTACGCTCGATGACGTGGGCGCCCTCAAGTCGGCCATCGAAGACTGGCTTGCCCGACGCTACCGCAGTTGGGAAGATCGCGTCGAACTCATCGTCGCCGAGGAGATGCTCGCCGAGATCAACCGCGGTTTTCTGATTCTCAAGCTGTTCATGGGCGCGCTCGCCGGCATTTCAATGCTGGTTGGCGGTATCGGCATCATGAACATCATGTTGGCGAGCGTCACCGAGCGCACGCGCGAGATCGGCATCCGCAAGGCGATCGGCGCGAGCCGACAGGACATTCAGCTGCAGTTCCTGACGGAGGCGGTAACCATTTCCCTGATCGGGAGCGGGATCGGCACCGCGGTCGGTGTGACGATCGCGACGGCGGCGGTGGTTGTCATGCGCAATGCCGTGAAGGCCGAAGGGTTGGGCGTGGCTTTCACGCCGGTGACCTTGCTGCTGTCGGCAGGTATCGCCGTCGCGATCGGGCTGGCGTTCGGCACGTATCCCGCACGGCGTGCCAGTCGCCTCAGCCCAATCGACGCGATTCGTCACGAATAGGTGCGTCGCGGCGCGTGCCGATGCGTCGTTAGAGCGTAAACGGCGACCGGTACGTCACGCCTCCGCAGGCACGTGCCCGCCCGAGACCGCAGCGAGTCGATGGAAGTACACGTCTTCCAGACTCGGCTCGACCGCCGTGAACCCTTCGCCGGGATCGGACTCGGCGTACACGTGCAGCACGGTGTCACCCGCGAGCAGTCGCGTCGAGATTACCTGGTAGTGCAGCTGATACTCCTGGACCTGCGCGCGCGGGATCGTGCGGCGCCAGATGCGTCCGCGCACGTCGTCGATCAAGAGGCCCGGGGCGCCCTGCACCACCACCTCGCCCTTGTTGATGATGGCCATCTGCGAGCACAACTCGCGTACATCTTCCACGATGTGCGTCGAGAGGATGACCACCACATCTTGACCCACATCGGCCAGCAGATTGAGAAAACGATGCCGTTCGCTGGGATCGAGACCAGCCGTCGGCTCGTCCACGATCAGTAACTTCGGCTTACCGATCAGCGCGATGGCAATGCCGAGCCGCTGCTTCATGCCGCCGGAGAAGCCGCCGACGCGCTGCGTGCGCACGTCGTACAGGTTCACCTGATGCAGCAGCGCATGCACCAGCTCACGCCGCTCACCATCGGCCGTGACACCTTTGAGCGTCGCGAAGTGATCGAGGATCGCGTCGGCCGGCATGCTGGGATAGAGCCCGAAATCCTGCGGCAGGTAACCGAGCACTTCGCGCATTTGTTCCGGTTGGGCCAGCACGTCGATGTCGCCAAAGTGTATCGCACCAGCGTCTGGCGTTTGCAGCGTCGCGATGGTGCGCATCAGCGTCGACTTGCCGGCCCCGTTAGGCCCGAGCAGCCCGAACATGCCGGGTTCGATGCTCAGCGTCACATTGGCCAAGGCCCGCACGCCGTTGGCGTACGTCTTCGACAGTCGATCGATGACCAGCGTCATGGCGGCATGGTTTGGACGGGCAGCGCGGCGGGTGCGCGTGGACTTCGGCACCCGTGGGATCCGCCGCAAAGCTACGCCCGGTTCACCAGACCGCGAGCGCGCCGAGTGCTTCGCTCAGGCCGGTGCGAGAGTCGCGCGGTGTGATAGTGGCTCCGTCACGCACTCGTGGCCGTGGGATCGCGCCCGACGCTCGTCCTCAACGCGCGCCGCATGTTCCGCTGTCACCAGTGCGCGCGCCGAGCAGATCACCACATCGGCGGCGGTTCCGCGTCGTCGCGCCGCGCTTCGCGCCCGTCGCCAGCGGTGACCTGGTGATCCTGTCTGCATCGGCCGTTGTCAAGTCATCGTCGGCGCGCATCGACGCCAGTCGCGATGGCACCGCGCGGCACGCGCTGTCGGTGCATCCCGGGCATCGTTCGCGATACAGTCGGGAATGGGGCTCGGCGCCGGCGAGGTGCGTATGCACGAGGTCCGCCATGGCATCGAGAAAGTCCAGCCGCGCGTTCAGCGAGGGAGCCCTGGTGAATCCCGTCATGCCGAGTGATGCCGCCAACTCGCCGTATTCGATGTCGATTTCCGACAGCGTTTCGATGTGGTCGCTCGTGAACGCGATGGGCACGACCAGCACGTTGCGCTGCCCGCGCGCGGCGAGTTGGCGGATCACCGTTTCCGTACTCGCCCCGAGCCAACGCACCGGCCCAACTTCGGACTGATAGGACAACAGGTGCGGATTGCGCAGTCCACTGGCCTCCATGACCCGATCCACCGTTGCCCCAACCTCCGACGGATATGCGTCGCCTCGATCAATCACGGACATCGGCAGCGAGTGGGCACTGAACAGGATGAGCGTGTCATCGCGCTCGACGGCCGGGTACGCGTCCAGCCCATCCTCCACCGCGCGCCTGACGGCTTCGATGAAGCCGGGATGGGTGCCCCATCGATCGATGAGACTCCACTCGAACGCGTCCGACAGGCCATGGCGCTCGAGCGCCCGCCACAATTCGTTGTAGCTCGAGCCCGACGTTGTGCAGGACCACTGGGGGTACTGCGTGAAGGCAATCGCACGTGAGATGCCGTCGGCCTGCATCGCCTGCACCGCGTCGTCGGCAAAGGGCGCCACGTAGCGGAACGCGACATAAAACTTGTGCGGCGCCGTCTCCGGGCTCCGCGCATCGAGCCGCGCGCAAATCCCCTCCCCCTGCGCCTCCGTCCATTTCAGAATCGGCGAGCCGCCGCCGATGGCGTCGTACAACGCGCGCACCTTTGGCGCCCGACGCTTGGCAATGAATCGTCCGAGCACGTCCTGCCACGGTAGTCGCAGCAACTCACGATCGGCAAAGAGTCGCAGCAGGAAGGGTTCCACCTCATCCAGCGTCGCCGGGCCGCCCATGTTGAGCATCACGATGCCCGTGCCGCCAGACGCCGGACGCACACTGAGGTCCGAGCGCGCCGCGGGTCGGAACGGGAGGATCGATTCATGTTGGGCCATGGATCGAAACATCGAGCGAGTGATCGTCCGGGGATATTCGCTGCTCTACCTAGCCGGGTTCCGTACAGTTACGGGCCCCGCCGGCTGCGCGGCCCGGCCAGCGTGGGTCAGTACCCGATCGGACCGAAGCGGAAGAGACTCCACGGCCACGGCGCCGCGCCGGGCTCCGTCCCCTCGAGGAACCACTCGGTGTACCGACGGTCGGCGGGTGTCGCCGGATCGGCTGGCTTGCCGGTTGCGCGATCGACTTCCACGCCGACCACTCCCGGCGGCGGCGTCCAGCTGCCACTCGCACGAGCGCCGTACACATCCGCGATGATGCGACCGGCGATGGGCGCGGCGAGTGTGCCACCGACAGCGCCGGGGGAAATCATCGACGGGCGATCGAATCCGATCCACACCCCAGTCACGTACTCCGGGGTCATGCCCACGAACCACACGTCCGTGTTGTCGTTGGTGGTGCCGGTCTTGCCGGCCACCGCCACCCGCGACGGCACCAGTCGACGCAAGGCCGTCGCCGTGCCCCGAGTCACGACATCCTGCATCATGTCGCGCACGATGAACGCAATGCGCGGATCCATCGCCGGACGCGCCGACTCCACCAGTGGCGCGAGCACGGTACGCCCGGTGCGATCTTCGACTCGCACGATGAATCGCGGAGCGACCGCAATGCCACCGTTATCGAACGTGGCATACGCCGCGACAAAATCGAGTGGCTGCACGACCGATGCGCCCAGCGCACTCGACGGATACGGCGCGATCGGCGCGCGCAAGCCAGACCGACGCGCCAGCGCAATCACGGAGTCCATGCCCACGCCGAGGGCCAACTGCACGGCCACAGGATTGCGGGAGCGAGTGAGTGCCTCGCGCAGCGTGAGCTGGCCGAGGAAGGCGTTGTCGGCGTTTTCGGGGCTGTAGAATTGACCGTTGGGCAGCCGGATGCGAAGCGCAGTGTCCGCCACCATCGTGCTCGCGGTCATGCCCTCCGCCAACGCCTGTGCGTACACGAACGCCTTGAACGACGAGCCCGGCTGTCGATTGCCGTCGACCGCGCGATTGAACGATGAACGCGCGTAGTCGCGGCCGCCCACGAGCGCACGCACGTCCCCGTTGGTTGGATCGAGCACGATCGCGGCGCCTTCGAGACACGCTTGCACGCGCGCGGTGGTGCGACGCGTCGAATCCGCGCCCTTCGCACACGGGATGCCGCGGAAGCCCGGCCGCCCTTCGACTTCGTCGAGCCCCGACGACACGGCGCGCTGCGTAATCGCCTGGATCGCGGGGTCGATGGTGGTATGAATGCGGTAGCCGCCCTGACTGACGGGTACTCCGGCGCGTTCGGCCTGCACCCGCACAACGTCCACAATCCACGGGGCGGATACGCCGGCGCTTTCAACGGTCTTCACCGGTTCACGCTGCGCGGCTGCACGCTGCTGCGCCGTGATGTATCCCTGCTCGGCCATCAACGCCAACACGGTATTGCGCCGGATGCGGTTGCGCTCCGGATTGCGGCCCGGGTCGTATTGCACGGGGCTTTTCGGCATCGCAGCGAGCGACGCGGCTTCCGCCAAGGTCAGTTCGGCCGCGCCTTTCCCGAAGTATTGCCGAGCCGCCATCTCGATCCCGAATGCCCCGCGCCCGAAGGAGATCTGATTCAGGAACGCTTCGAGGATCTGCTCCTTGGTGGCGTGTTTCTCCATCTCCCGTGCGGCCTGCTGCTCGCGCAGCTTCCGGCTGATCGACCGGTCCCGTCGATCGATGATGTCGGGGTGCATGTTGCCGACGAGGAGCTGGGTGATCGTGCTGGCCCCGCGTACGTCGCCGGTGACGGCGTCCTTGAGCGCGCCGGCGATGCCGACGAGATCGACGCCGTCATGCTGGTAGAACCGCTTGTCCTCGACGGCGACGAAGGCCTTGCCCACGTACGCCGGCAGCGTCCGGATGGGAATGCTGACACGGCGCTCCTGGCCGAGCACCCCGATGATGGCGCCATCGCGCCCCAATACCAGCGTCGCCTGGGGCGGGGTGATGATCTGCCATGGCTCCACGGCAGGAGCCTGTGCCGCCAGTGGGGCGCTGACGCCCGCGAATAAGGCCAGCACGGCAGAGAACGCGGCGACCCGCACACACGAGGCGACGCGACGAGGACCCGATTTGCACATGGCGAAGAAATACACTCGGCGGCCGGGCAGGTTACAAGCGGTTGCCGACGAGCGGTTACCGACGAGCGGGTACCGACGAGCGGTTGCCGGGGAGCGGACGATGCTATCTTCCGCGCATGCCCGGAGAACCGATCCGCCCGTTGACCGTCGCCATCTGTCAGTTCGCCCCGAGGAAGGGGGACACCATGGCCAACCTCCAGCGACTTGGCGCCCTGTGTGCCCAGGCCGCGTCGCTCGAACCGCGACCACAGGTCATCCAGTTTCCGGAGACCGCCCTGTCGGGGTACTTCGTGGAGGGCGGGGTTCGTGACGTGGCGTACACCGCGGGCGCGTTGGCCAATGACTTGGATGACGCTTACCGCACGGCCTGCGCCGTGGCTGGCGTGCCAACCGTCGCCATCGACGTCGTCGTCGGGTTTTATGAGCGCTGGCGGGACACCCTGCACAACAGCGCCGCGTACATGACCATTGGGCTGGACGATGGCCCGCCGGTCCTGCGGCACGTGCATCGCAAGAACTTCCTGCCCACGTATGGGTTGTTCGACGAGGAGCGGTTCGTCGAGCGGGGCACCGACATCCGGGCCTTCGAGACGCCGTGGGGGCGTGCGGCGATCCTGGTCTGCGAAGACGCCTGGCACTCGATTTCCGGGATGATCGCGGCATTGGATGGCGCCCAGGTGGTGTTCGTGTCGTCGGCGGCGCCGGCGCGCGGCCTGTGGCCACGGGAGGATGGCGTGCCCGGTCCGTATAGTGCGGCCCGCTGGGAACGGCTCATCCGCGATATCGCTGAAGAGCACGGGGTCTATACCGCCTTCGCCAATCTCGTCGGCACGGAGGGCGGCAAGCGGTTCTTCGGCACGTCGTTGTTGGTGGGACCGGGCGGCGATGTGCGCACCCGGGCGCCCGTGTGGGACGAGAGTATGCTGGTCGTCACCCTCGACCTCGACGATCTCGTGCGCGCACGCGCTGACGCGCCGCTGCTGAGCGATCTGCGCGTCGCGCTTCCGCATGTGCTGGACACGGTACGTCGGGTGCAGGACGGCGCGCCCGTGGTGCTGTCGTACGATGGCCCGGAGCCGGCGGCGGCCGACCTGTTGCGTGGCGCGCATGACTTCCACACCGGCGAGTTTCCGGTCGCCAAGGCGGCGCGTGCCGAGGGCGAAGTCGTGGGACGTATTGGTCGCGACCATGTGCCCGTCGTGCGGCAAACGATGAGTGATCACGGCGGGCCACCGCCTCTGGCCATCGACGCGGCGTTGACGGAACGCTGGCTGACCGGCTTCCTGCGCGAGGAGATGTCGCGACGCGGCTTCACGCGTGCGGTGGTCGGCCTGTCGGGCGGCGTGGACTCGGCCGTGACGACGTTCCTCGCTGTACGCGCGCTTGGTGCCGCGAATGTCGTCGCCGTGCGTATGCCCTACCGCACGTCGAGTGAGGAATCGCTCTCGCATGCACAGCTCGTCATCGACGCCCTCGGCATCGAGTCACGCACGCTCGACATCAGCGCGGCCGTCGACGGCTACCTGTCGTTCGAACCCGACGCGGATGGCGGACGGCGCGGCAATGTGATGGCACGCACTCGTATGCTGGCGCTGTTCGACCAGTCCGCACGGCTACGCGCATTGCCGCTGGGCACGGGCAACAAGACCGAGCGCCTGTTCGGGTACTTCACCTGGCATGCTGACGATTCTCCGCCGGTCAATCCGATCGGCGATTTGTACAAGACGCAAGTGTGGGCACTCGCGCGGCATCTCGGTGTCCCGGACATCATCATCAGCAAGCCGGCCACGGCCGACTTGATTGTTGGACAGACGGACGAGGCTGATCTCGGGATCAGCTATGCACGAGCCGACGAAATCCTGAACGGCCTGCTACATGGCTTCACGGCCGAGGCACTGCGCGCGCGTGGGTTCACACGCGATGAGCTGTCGCTCGTCGAACGGCGCCTCGATTCGACCCACTGGAAGCGCCGGCCACCGGCGACGGCGCTGGTCAGTCACAGCGGCATCGGCGAATCGTACCTGCGGCCGGTGGACTACTAGCCGGGCAGCAAATTCTGGAGCTCGTCAACGCGCGTGCAGAGTTTCTCGTGCGCGTGGTGGGCACGTCAACTGCAATGTTTGAACCACAAAGGTCACAAAGGTCACGAAGGGAGCGCGTCACGGCCGCTTCATCGCTTCCACTCTTCAAACGAATGAGATTGGAACTGCACGGTAGTTCGCGATGCGCACCCTTTGTGACCTTTGTGACCTTTGTGGTTAAAAACATGCAGTTCGCTGGCCTCGCGTGATACCAGTTTGACCCACCGGAGTAGCTTTCGCGCTGGTCCCAAACACACTCCGCTCCGTGTCCAGCGAATTCCTGATCTACCTCCGGCTCGGCTTCCATCACATCGCCGACCTCGCCGGGTACGACCACATTCTTTTCGTCACGGCCCTCGCCATTCCGTATGCGGCACGCGACTGGCGGCGGTTGCTGGTGCTCGTCACGGCGTTCACCGTAGGGCACAGCGTCACCCTCGCGTTGGCGACGCTGCGACTCGTCTCCGTCTCGTCGACCCTGGTCGAAGCGCTGATCCCAGCGACAATTCTGGTGACGGCCGTGATGGCGTGGCGCGAAACACGCATCGGCACCGGCCTGACAACACCATCAGAGCGCGGCGAGTCGTCGGCAGCAACCGTGCCGGCGTCGCGCTATGTGCTGGCGACGCTTTTCGGACTCATTCATGGGTTGGGATTCTCTACCTATTTGCGGGCGCTGCTTGGCGAGGAAGAGAGCATTGCCCTCCCGCTGTTCGCCTTCAACGTCGGACTTGAGCTCGGACAGTTGCTGATCCTCACGGTCGTCCTCACCGTCGGCGCGCTGGTGGTGCGCACCGGGATGGATCGGCGACGCTGGGCGCAGGTACTGGTGGGTGTGACGGCAACGCTTTCTCTCTTGTTGCTGCTCCAACGGATATAGCTTTCACGGATCGCGCCCTCCCGGCCCGACCGCCCGATCCTCCTGACGCCCATGCGCACATCCTTCCGTGTTCTTCCACTCGCCGCGGCGTTGCTGCCAGCGACGCTGCCGACGACACTGCCGGCCCAGCAGTGGCTGAATGCCGAACCGAATCCCAAGACCAACAAGTCGATCTTCCGCGCACTCGATGAGTGGCCCTCCCCGAACGACTTCCGCGACGCGTCTGGTTCACCGGGTACACGGTACTGGCAGCAGCGCGTCGACTATGTGATCAAAGCGACGCTCGATACTACGACGCACGGTCTGCGCGGATCGGAGCGGGTCACGTACCACAACAACTCGCCCCAGCCGCTGTCGTATCTCTGGTTCCAGCTCGATCAGAACATCGAGGCAAAGAACAGCCGCGCCAACATGACGAAGGCGCCGCTGCCCACGCAGATGTCCGAGGCCGCCCGACGCTTTCTGCTGCCCGAGAACGAAGACGTCGGCGGCTACGACATCGCCCGCGTCGCCCTGGTGCTGCCCAACGGCACCACCAAGCCGGCGAAGTTCATCATCAACGGCACGCAGATGCGCGTGAACCTGGACACGCCCATCCCGACCGGCGGCCAGGCACGCGTCGACATCGACTGGACGTTCATCGTCCCGGAAGGCGGCAACAACAGTCGCGGTGTGCGCGAACTCGTTAGGGACGGCTGGATCTACGAGATCGCGCAGTGGTTTCCGCGCGCCGCCGTGTACGACGACGTCACCGGCTGGCAGAACGATCAGTTCCTCGGCCAAGGTGAGTTCTACCTCAACTTCGGCAATTATGATGTGAGCATCACGGTGCCGCATGATCACATCGTGCGCTCCACCGGCACCCTGCAAAACCCGCTCACGGTGCTCACCGCGCAGCAGCGGGCGCGTCTTACGCGTGCGATGGCCGGCGACACGGCGGTCTTCATCGTCCGCCCCGACGAAGTGCAGACGCCCGGCTCACGCCCGGCCGGCACGGCGCCACTGACCTGGCGCTTCACCGCCGAGAATGTGCGGGATTTCGCGTGGGCGTCGTCGAAAACGTACGTGTGGGATGCCGCGGGCTTCCGCTACAAGCCAGGCGGCCGCACGATCGAACTGCATTCGGTGTATCCGCGCGAAGCGATGCCGCTGTGGAATGAAGTCTCCACGAAGGCCATCGCGCAGACGATGAAAACGTACGGACGCCTCGCGTTCGAGTATCCGTACCCGCAGGCCTCCAACGTGAACGGCTCGGTTGGTGGCATGGAGTACCCGATGATCGCCTTCTGCGGCGGTCGCCCGGGGCCCGACGGCAAGTACTCGAAGAACCAGGAGTACGCGCTGGCATCCGTCACGATCCACGAAGTCGGGCACAACTGGTTCCCGATGATCGTGGCGACGGACGAACGCAAGTGGACATGGATGGATGAAGGACTGAATTCCTTCCTCGAGTACTACGGGTCCATCGAGTACGACTCGGCGTGGCCGAAGGCGCGCCTGCGCGGCCCCGCGCCCAACATCGTGAACTACATGAAGGATCAGGATCAGGTCCCGCTCATGACCGAGTCGGACTATATCCACCGCCAGTTCGGCAACAACGGCTACAGCAAGCCTGCCGCCGGGCTTGTGATGCTGCGCGAAAAGATCCTCGGGCCCGAGCGTTTTGACCTCGCGTTCCAGGAGTATTCGAAGAAGTGGATGTTCAAGCATCCACAGCCGGCCGACTTCTTCCGCACACTGGCGAGTGGGTCGGGCGAGAAGCTGGACTACTACTGGCGTGGATGGTTCTACAGCACGTACGCCAACGATCAGGCCATCACGAAGGTCGAGTCGCAAAGCGCCGACTCACTGGCTGGCAACACCAAGCGCGGAAAGTTCTACCATCGGGTGACCATCGAGAACAAGGGCGGTCTGGTCATGCCGGTCGAGCTCGAGATCGAATACGTCGACGGGTCGAAGGAGCGTCGCGCGTTGCCGGTTGAGGTGTGGCGTCGCAATGAGAAGCAGACGGTGCATGGCTTCTTCTCCGACAAGGAGATCCTGAGCGTCACCGCAGACCCGGATCAGGGCTATGCCGACGTGGATCGCACGAACAACACGATTCGCAAGCCCGTGACCCCTCGCCCGATCTCGTGATGCGCACATGGCGCCAGTGGGCGTTGTCGGTGATGGTGTCGGGGTCGCTAGGCGCGGCGGCGCCGCACGACATTCACACCACGCACACCCGCGCTGTCGTGGAAGGCTCAGTCGTGCTTTGGAAGGTGCGCTTGTTCAGCGACGACCTGGAGAAGGGGCTCCGCGCCTTCTCCAGGCGTCCCTCGTTCGTGCTGGCCAAGGATGCAGCCGCGGATTCGATCTTCACCGCCTACTTCAACACGCGGGTGGTGGTGGCAGCCGATGGTACGCGACTGCGCGCGAAGCTCGTCGACACGGGCACCGACCGTGACCCGGTTGGTGGCACCGTCAACTGGTATTTGTTGCAGCTTGACGCGCCGCGCGCTCCGGCCTCACTCTCGGTGACCAACACGTTGCTGGCAGAGCAATTTCCGAATCAGGCGAACATCGTGGTGCTGATGTCGATGCCGGGCGAAAAGCGCCACTCGCTCTACTTTGGCGACGGCAATCGCAGCGCGCAGGTGGTCACGCTGCGTTAGGCGGCTTTGGATGCCGAATCGGAAAAACAACAAATGAACCACAGGGGGCGCAGGGGGCGCAGGGACAGCCCAATCCCTGAAGGTTGTCGTTGTTCAGTTTAAAGATGTTGAACAACCATGCCCGCAAGGATGGAGGCTTTCCGTGCGCGCCGGACGATACCCCTGCGCCCCCTGCGTCCCCTGCGGTTGAATGCTTTTCCCGCAGTCCCGCGTTCAGCTCCCCTCGCGCGCGCCATAGAGCTGCGCAGGATTCGCCGCCGCGAGCTCATGACAGAGCGCCGCAATACGCTCCACCGCCTGACCGACGAACACCGCGCCCTGCTCCGCCGTAGCCTCACGCGGATTGCCGACACCGGTGTCGTCCGTGACCTGGGTCCAGCGACGCGGCATCCACGCCCACCCGGCCCGCACACCGGACAGCACGCTGGGCCGCGCAGCGCCCGTGCCCCAGACGTCACGATCCGCAACGAGATGTGGCGCGACGTGCAGCACCGCCGCCGTCTCGAGCGCACCCGCATGATCGCCGGGTTCCGCAAACAG
>CAZMGX010000108.1:10057-13625 GCA_964565915.1 uncultured Gemmatimonas sp. | reverse complement strand
CTTCTTCGATCAGATGTGCGGGACCTGTGGCGACTTTAACTTCGCCAAGCGCACCGAACTGGCGGACCTGCGCGGGCGAACTGCGTTGCTCACCGGCGGTCGCGTCAAGATCGGGTACCAGGCCGGCCTCAAGCTGCTGCGCGCCGGCGCGCGCCTGCTGGTCACCACGCGCTTTCCGCGCGACTCCGCCATGCGATACGCGGCCGAACCGGACTTCGAACAGTGGTCCGATCGCCTCGAAGTATTCGGATTGGATCTGCGCCACACGCCGAGCGTCGAAGCATTCTGCCAATGGCTGCTCTCGAAGGAACCACGCCTCGACTACATCATCAACAACGCGTGTCAGACCGTACGACGTCCGCCGGCGTTTTACGCACACATGATGGAAGGCGAGTCGGCCCACGTGTCCGCCCTGCCGGCCGCGGCACAGAAGGTCCTCGGTGCCTACGAAGGCCTGCGCGGCACCAACCTGTTGCGCGACGCGTCCACGGAAGTACGCTCCCCCGTGGCACTGGCCCCTGCGGATCACTCGACGGTCATCGGCCAGACGCAGGCGGCGGCCCTCTCGCAGGTCAGCCTGCTGCCCGATGACGTGATCGTCTCCGAGCAGCTCTTTCCGGTTGGCCGGCTCGATCAGGATCTGCAGCAGGTCGACTTGCGTGACCGCAACTCGTGGCGACTGTTGCTGGACGAGGTACCGAGCGTGGAGTTGCTCGAAGTCCAGTTGGTGAACGCGATCGCGCCGTTCATCATCAATGCACGCCTCAAACCCCTGATGATGCGCACGTCAAACCGCGACAAGCACGTCGTGAACGTCTCGGCCATGGAAGGGCAGTTCTATCGCAACAACAAGACCACGCGCCATCCGCACACCAACATGGCCAAGGCCGCGCTCAACATGATGACGCGCACCTCGGCGGCGGACTACCAGCAGGACGGCATTCACATGAACAGCGTGGATACCGGCTGGGTAACCGATGAGGATGTGGCCGAGCTGGCCGCGCGCAAAGTCGCGAATCACCGCTTTCATCCCCCGCTGGATATCGTGGATGGCGCGGCACGCATCGTCGACCCGATCATCGATGGGACGAATAGCGGCACACACGTCTGGGGCCAGTTTCTCAAGGACTACCGCCCGACTGACTGGTAGCCAAGGTGTTGGACAGACGCTTAGTTCTTGGGTATGCCCACACCCCCCGCTCGATCCATCGTGCTTCTTGTCGGCGCGAGCCTGGTGGCGTTTGCCTGCGCCACGTCCGACGTGTCCGATCGGACCGCCGAATCAACGGCGAGTTCGGAGGCCGGCGACGCGCCCGCCGATGACTATCTCGCGGCGTTGCGCTCACATTGCGACAAAGCGTACGAAGGTCGCCTCATCGACCCGCAGCCGGCGGATAGCGCCATGCTCGGCCAGCGGCTGGTCATGCACGTGCGCGGGTGTGGCGACACGGTGCGAATCCCCTTCCACGTGGGTGAGAACCGGTCGCGCACGTGGGTCTTCACCCGCACCCCCGAGGGCGTGCGCCTCAAGCACGACCATCGGCATGAGGACGGCAGCGAGGACCGCGTTACGCAGTATGGTGGCGACTCACGCGACGGCGGCACCTCCACCAGCATGGCGTTTGCCGCCGACAGTCTCACGGCGACACTGATTCCTGCGGCCCGCACCAACGTGTGGACGGTCGACATTACGCCCACGCAGTTTATCTATCAGTTGCGGCGGGAAGGCACCGATCGCCGGTTCCGTGTGGAGTTCGACCTGACGACGCCGGTCGCACTGCCACCGGCGCCGTGGGGCGCCGCGACGAACTGACGGCGCGCCGCGTGAACCAGCTCTTGATCCGTCCGATACCCGGCCGTCGGCGCAAGTTGCAGTGCGCACGCCGCGCGTTGGGGACAGGTACGTTCGGACTCGTACTCTTCGCATCCGCGTGCTTCCCACCGGTGATTCACGGCCCGCGTATCGACGACGGTCTCAGTATCGGCGGCAGCGTCGCGATTACGCGCGGACCCACGTACACCGAAGGCGACTACGGCGGCGTACGATTGCGGCACGGCCATGTGGGTCTCCATACAGCTTACGGCTGGAAGCCAGCGTCTCCAGGTCGACCCGGTTTCCTGGCGGGTCTTGCGGTGCCGGTCTTCTTTCCGGCGGCGCAGGTGAACCTGTACATGCAAGTGCCGCCGGGTTGGACACGAGCCTACGCGGGCGGACTCGGCGTGAGTGGCAGCGTCGAAGAACGGTATGTCTACGGACAGTTCGGCCGGATTTCGAACACAGGACAGGGGTGGTTCCTCACGCAGGGCCTCGGTCACCGGGCCCGCGGCACTGTCCGTGGTTCATCGTCGGTCAGTCTGTCGGGCGTAGCCGCACAGTTCACGCGCCGATCGCTGCGCACTTATGTCCACCTCCAGTTTGCGTATGGGCGCGAGCCCGGTTCGTGCTCCTCCATTGCGAACACCAGTCCCTGTATCCTCGGCGATCAAAGCCACGCCGTGAGCCTCGGTACCACGATGGAGTGGCGCCGGCCGCGCCGTCCGTGATCTGACCCCGCGAACGAACGCCGCACGATGACGACCTCACGACGCAGTTTTCTCGCGACCGGCACGTCGATGCTTGCCGTCGCCGGTGCCCCCTCCCTGCTCAGGCTCGGCCAGTCCTACGATCTCGTCATTCGTGGCGGGATGGTGTTCGACGGAACCGGCGACGCTGGCACCGTGCTCGACGTCGCCATCGCGAATGGCCGGGTGGCCGCGATGGCGCCGAACGTCCCGGGGCGCGGAACGCGCGAGATCGACGCGCGGGCTCGCATCGTCTCACCGGGCTTCGTCGACATCCACTCGCATGCCGACAGTTCGTTGGCCGATGATCCTCGGGCCGAGTCGGTGATTCGGCAGGGCATCACCACGATCGTTGGGGGACAGGACGGAAGCTCGCGTGGTGTCGAAGGCCCGGATGCGTTCGCGGCCTATCTCGCGTCGCTGCAGGCAGTCTCACCGGCCGTCAACGTGGCGGCGATGGTCGGCTTGGGGAGCGTGCGTGGGCAAGTGATTGGTGCCGACGATCGTCCTGCCACACCCGCCGAGCTCGAACGGATGACCGCGCTGGTGGATCGCGCACTCGCTGCGGGCGCGTGTGGGGCATCCTCGGGACTCGAGTACACGCCGGGTGCCTTCGCGCCGCTGAGCGAGCTGATCGCGCTCTGCAAACCGCTGGCCTCACGCCGCCTGCCGTACGCGACACACATGCGCAACGAAGACGACGCGTTGCTGGAGTCCATCGACGAATCGATCGCGGTGGCACGCGGAGCCCGATGCCCATTGCAGATCTCTCATCTCAAGACGCAAGGGCCGCGCAACTGGAACAAGCTTGATCAGGCGTTCGCGCGCGTCGCCGCGGCACGCGCTGCAGGCCTCGATGTCGCGTTCGATCGATACCCCTACCCCGCGTATTCGACAGGCCTCACGAATCTCTTCCCGGTGTGGAGTCGCGATGGGGGAACGGCCGCATTCCTGGCTCGCTTTGGCGATCCCGCCGTCGCCGCGCGCATTCGCACCTCCACGCTCG
>CAZMGX010000108.1:6775-10047 GCA_964565915.1 uncultured Gemmatimonas sp. | reverse complement strand
GCGGGTGGGAGAACGTGCACATTACCTCAGTGCGCGCCGCAGAGGATCGCGCGGCCGAAGGCAAAAGACTGGGCGCGTATGCGGCCTCGATCTCGACGGACCCGTACGAGCTCGCGGTTGGCCTGCTGCGTCGCAGCAACGGCAACGTCGGGATGGTCGGTTTCGCGATGAGCGAAGAGAACATCGACCGCATTCTCGCGCATCCGCAGGGGATGGTGTGCAGTGACGGGGGCGGATTCGCGATCGAGGGGCCCACGCGTCGCGGGAGTCCGCATCCACGCGGCCTGGGCACGTTCCCGCGCGTACTCGGTCGGTACGTTCGCGATCGGCGCGCGTTGACGCTGGCGCAGGCCATCTACAAGATGTCGGGTCTCCCCGCGTCGCGCGTTGGACTGCGTGATCGCGGCCGACTCGCCATCGGGTTGCCTGCCGATGTGGTCGTGTTCAACGCGGCGACGGTGGCTGATCGTGCCACGTACGAAGCGCCGTTTCAGTATCCGGTCGGCATCGACGCGGTCGTCGTGAACGGGCGCGTCGCTTTTGCCGACGGCGCACGGTCCAGCGACCATGCCGGCGTGATCCTGAAACCCACGGCCTGAACACGGCCCCTCTGGAAACGCATGGACAACGCGACACACGCATTTGCCGGACTGCTGCTGGCCGACGCTACAACCGAGTGGATCGAACGACGGACGGGACGTCCCGCGGACAAACGTCTGCGCCGCATCGCCGTCGGGCTCGGCATCGTCTCCGCCGAGTTGCCGGACGCCGATCTGCTGTATTCGGGACCTGTGGTCGGCATGGGAAAGCTGGGCTACCTGCTGCACCATCGTGGGCACACGCACACGATCGTCTTTGCACTCGCGGCGGCGCTGTGCATGTGGTGGCTGGTGCTCTGGTTGCGACAACGGGCGCCGGATGCGGCCGACACGCGCGAACGTATGCCGCTGCTTGTGCTCGCTGTCGTGGGTACCCTGTCACACCTGCTGCTCGATTTCACGAACAGCTACGGCGTGCATCCGTTCTGGCCGATCGACAATCGCTGGGTGTATGGCGACGCCGTCTTCATCGTGGAGCCGTGGTTGTGGGTCGTGGCGATTCCGGCGCTGGTGTTCGGACCAAGACGCACGTGGAGCCGTGTGTTGCTCTCCGCGCTCCTGCTGGCGATCCTTGCGGCGGCATGGCTGTTGCGTGAACTGACACCGGCCTTGGCGGCGATCGTGACGGTCGGGGCGGTGGTGTGGCTCGGGGTCCAGCGATGGATCCCAGCCGCACGACGCCCGCCTGCCGCGATTGCCGCGTGGCTTGTGGTCGAGGCGACGTTCGCCGCGTCGAGCGCGCAGTCGAAGGAGGCGGTGAGATCCGTCATGCCGGCGAACGAGAAGCTCGTCGATGTGGTGGTCTCGCCCGGTGCGGGGAATCCGTTCTGCTTCGATGCGCTCGTACTGTCGACGTCGGGTGATACCTATCAGGTGCGCGCGGCGACGGTCGCCCCATGGCCGAGCTTGCGCGTGAACGCCGCGCGGTCGCCGCAGTCGTGCCGGGCGCGTGGTGGGGCGACGCGGTTTGCCGGTGTGCCCGGGGCGACGATCATGCCACCGCGCGTAGAGAGTGGCGTGACGTGGGGCGATGAATGGTCCGGATCGCGCAGCGAATTGAGCGCGTTTGCGAGCAGTCGCTGCGAGGTCGCGGCGGCGTTGCGTTTTCTGCGCGTGCCGATCTGGGTTCGCACGGCTGGTGATACACTCGCACTTTCCGACCTGCGATTCGGTGTTGGCGTCGGCGGGTTCTCGGATCTCACCGTTCCCCCTCCGCCGTGCACGCTGCCGCCTGATGCATGGATTCCGCCGTGGACGCCTCCGCGGGACGACGTCCTTCTAGATACCGACCGCAACACGATGCGCGCGGGCCCGGCGGGAGACTAAACCTCGCGCCGGGTCGCGCGTGCGCGGCGCGGACTACATCGTCAGTGGATTGTCGTTGAGTGTGATGCCTTCAAGCGGCTGTCCACCGCCGGCTTTCTCGACGGCCAGCACGGTTCGGATGTTGCCGGCCGCGACCTGAACGTTCTGCACGATCAGCGCGGGCGCCTTCGTGCCGGCATCGGTGAAGATCACGGTGTAGGTCCCTGGATCCTTGGCGATGTACGCCGATGCCGTTTTCGCAGTGAGATTGGCCTTGTCGGGTGTCGCATTGCCGATGGTCGTGGCATCCACCAGGATGTAGACGTCGAATGCGCCGAGGGTCGCGGCCGCGTGGGCGACGCGGAACTTCGTCTTGCCGGCCGCCGGTGCGCTGTTGTCATCGGTCAGCACCATCGACTGCGGCGCGGCTTCGGTGCCCAGCGCAATGATCGTGTAGTCCGCGGCGTTCGCGACGGTTGCATTCACGGAGAGCAGGTCGGTGGCGACGCCGTTCTTGCGGAACTTCACGGCCGTCGTCCCGGTAGCGGTCGTCTTGTACCCGTCGTGTGCCTTGTAGGCCATGTTCGTCTTGTAGCTCGCCGTGCCGAGAAGCACGTCCATGTTCGCGACATTCGTAATGGCGTGTACGGCGCGAATGCGTCCCTCGGTGGCGGGACTGACGGGATCATCGTCGCAAGCGGTGAGCGCGAAGAGTGCGATGGCGGCCAGCGCCAGTGAGCGTGTGATGCGCATGAGGTGTGCTCCGTGAAGTGAGTGGGCTGATGACGGACGTCGTCGCGTCATTCGTTCCGCCATACTCCACGTGTTGGCTTTGCGTCACAGCATTTCGGCGCAGTTGTCAGGAATCGATCGCGTGGTGTCGCGTATCGCGTATCGCGTATCGCATATCGCGTATCGCATATCGTCTTTCATATATCGTGTATCGCTGTTGTTGATTCTGCGCATCGCGACGTTGTCGCAGCACTCGAGCCGGCATGTCTTCGGCATTCGGCCTGCCCCGCTCGAACGGCTTCGATCGTCGTTTTGAACCACAGGGGTCGCAGGGGGCGCAGGGGTCGCGCGCTGATGGTGTCGCCTCGTCGACCAGATTCATTTCTTTTTGAAGAAGCAACTGCACCGGAGCCGGTCGACACGGGCCCCTGCGACCCCTGCGGTTCAGTCTTTCCCTCAGGCCCTCCGTCTAGTGGCCCCCTTTACACGCTATATCGCACGATATATCGTAAGACCTATCTAGCGATATATCGCACGCTCTATCTTCAGGAGGCACCATGTGGAACGATCCTTTCCGCCACTGTGACGGTCGCGGTCGACGCGACGGGCGAGAGTGTCCACCACACCGCTCCGCTG
>CAZMGX010000108.1:0-6765 GCA_964565915.1 uncultured Gemmatimonas sp. | reverse complement strand
GACGCGGATGGCAGGGGCTCGACGCCGAGTTCAGCGCGTTGTTCGGGATGGGAGGCGGGCCCAAGCGACGCGGACCCTTCGGCGGCGGCCGCATGTTCGACCAGGGCGACCTCAAGCTCGTCATCCTCAGCCTCCTCGACGAAAAGCCTCGCCACGGCTACGAAATCATCAAGGAACTCGAAGAGCGTTCGGGTGGTCGCTACACCCCCAGCGCCGGCGCCGTCTATCCGACGCTCACGATGCTCGAAGACCTCGGCTACGCGGTCGCCACCCCCGAAGAGGGCGGCAAGAAGGTCTATGCCATCACCGAGGCGGGACGCGCACACCTGGCCGAGCATCGGCCACTCGTCGATGAACTCTTTGACCGGGTCACGCAGATCGGTGACGCCGTGTTCGGGGACGGAGTTCGCCCCGCCCGCGATGCGATGATGACGCTGGTTCGCGAGTTCGGCAGCGCGATGGTGAGTGGCCGGCGTACGCCGGAGCAGGTCGCGGCCATCACCGAGATCCTGACGCGGGCGTCAGCCGAACTGCGCAAGGCGGCAGCGGGCTGATCCCACGGCAGTCGCGTGCCGAACGCGGCGTACCGGGAGGAGGCAAACGCACGGTGTGAGCGCGCGATATCTTCGAGGATACCTCTGGTGTACCTCCGACGATCTCGCGCGTTGACACCGCGCGTCGTTTTCCTTCCGCCCTCGCCTGCCGATGACGCCCGGTCGCCCCGCGCTGCTGCTCCGCCACCTCACGTCGGCCCGCTGGACCGTGGCGACGGTCGCCATCGTGCTCACCGCAGCGACATCGGACGCGCAAGCGCCGTTGGCGCGCAGCGGCGCCCTCACGCGCGATACCGCGCGCGAGCAGCGGCTGATGCAGGAGGTCAAAGTTGCCGACGGGTTCCGCGCCACGCTCTTTGCGGCGCCGCCGGTGGCGATGTATCCGGTGTGCCTGACCGCCACGATCGACGGTGCCGTCTTCGCGTGCGTCGATCCGAACCTCTCGTTGACCGCGAAGAAAGGCGCAGGGCGTGTCGTACGACTGGTCGACAACGACAACGACGGACACGCCGATCGATACTCCGTCTTCGCGGAATTGGACAGCCCGCGTGGGCTCGCCTACGACGGCCGCACGCTGTACGTGATGCATCCGCCTTACCTCACGGCCTATCGCGACACCACGGGCGACGGCATCGCCGATGTGTCGGAGGTGCTGGTCAAGGGACTCGGGTTCGACCTCGACTTTCGCGGCGCCGACCACACCACCAACGGCATCACCCTCGGCATCGACGGCTGGCTGTACATCGCGGTCGGCGACTACGGATTTCGTCGGGCCGTCGGCAAGGACAGCACGGCCATCACGCACCGCGGCGGCAGTGTCGTGCGCGTGCGCACCGACGGCACCGGCCTCGAATTGTATGCGCAGGGCACGCGCAACATCTACGATTTGGCCGTCGATCCCTTTCTCAACCTCTACACACGGGACAACACCAACGACGGTGACGGTTGGGACATCCGTCTGCATCATCTCCTGCCAGGTGCGAATGTCGGCTATCCGGCCCTGTACAAGAACTTCGCCAGTGAGCACATGCCGTCACTCGCCGACTACGGCGGTGGCTCCGGAACCGGCGGTCTCTGGGTGCACGACTCGGGCTTTCCGTCCGGCTTCGGCAACACCCTCTACACGGCAGACTGGTTGCTCAACCAGGTGTTCCGTCATCCGCTGAGCGTGAAGGGGGCCAGCTTCACGGTCCAGCAGGAGAGCTTCGTCACGGTGCCGCATCCCGCAGACATGGCGATGGACGGGCGGTCCAACATGTTCGTCGCCAGCCTCGCGGGCGGCAGCTACACGTACGCCGGCGATACGGTGGGGTATGTGCTGCGCGTGCGTCCCGATGGCGGGCGAGCGATGACGCCGCCGGACATCGGGCGCGCCACGGATGCCGCGCTACGGTCGCTGCTGGTGAGCGCGAACGCGGAGTATCGTGTGCAGGCACAGCGGGAGATCCTCCGGCGCGGTGTGCGGCCCGGCGTGTCAAGGGCGTTAACGGTGCTGGCCACGAACACGCAGCAGCCCGACTACGCGCGCGTTGCGGCCATGTTTACGCTCACGCAACTCGTGGGCGCGAGTGCGCAGCCCACGGTGCGCGCGTTGGTTGCGGCCAAGGATCCTCTCGTTCGCGCGATGGCACTGCGGGCGCTGACGGACACGCCGCGCCACGCAATGGATCGGGATCCGATGCTCGTGGTGGAGGCGCTGAAGGACAGCGATGCACGTGTGCAGGTGGCCGCGATCGCGTCCATGGTGCGTCTCAATCTGCGCGCGCAAGCTCCGGCAATTCTTCCGCTCACGGTCAGTGCTGACCCTGTGGTGTCGCACCTCGCCGTGAATGCGCTCGTTTCACTCGAAGCGGATGTCGCGGCGCTCGAGGCGGTTGACGCGGGAAGTGCGGCGATACGCGGCGGAGCGCTTCGTGCGCTGCAGCAGATGCATACTCCCGCCGTGGTCGCTGCGCTGATCAAGCGAGCCGATGCCGGTCAACGCGATATCGTGCTCGCGCTGGCGCGCCTTTACCACCGCGAGGAAGTGTGGACCGGCAGCTGGTGGGGCACCCGTCCGTCATTCATCGGGCCGTACTTCGCACCCGTCACATGGGACGCCAGCCGACAGATCGCTCCTATGCTCCGTACGGCGCTCGCCAACGCCGCGGGCGCGGACAAGGAGGCAATGGTTGAAGCGTACGCGCGCAACCGGGTACTGCCGCAGGGCGCCAGGGCGCTCCTGATGTCGTCGGCGGCCTATCCTGCGCTGCACCAGACGATGATCGACGCGCTCGTCGGTGAACAGAAGGTCACTCCCGACATCGTGACGCTGCTCCAACGCAGCAATGGACTTTCCGCGCCGGCACTCGGCGAACTGCTCGCGGCAGAGAATGGCATTGCCGACGGCGCACTGCCACTCGTGCGACGCCTGGCGACCGACGCTTCCGTGCCAGACAGCGTGCGCGGCAAGTTGGTCGGCATGCTGGGTGCGTTGCCCGGACGCGCCGGCCTCGACGCGGCGACCGGCGTGCTGGTCGCGTCAACGCCGGCGATCACGCCGGCCGGGAGTGTCGCGGGTCCGCTGGAATCCGCCTGGCGCCGCTTCGTCGGCGATCGCCGTCGCCTGCAGGAACTCGACTACTTCATCGACCTGTCGCGCGCCTCACAGGCCGACGCACGTGTACTCGGCTTCGCCGTGTTGCTGCAGTCGGTGCGCGGTGGTCGCGCCGCGCCGGCAGTGAACGACAAGGTGCAACCGGTGCTCGCCGCGGCGTGGCAGAGTCGCGCAGCGGCCGGCGACCTGGCGCGGGCGGTGGGCATCATGCGACTCGAGTCGGCCTACACCGAACAGCTGGCCGCCCGGCGGGAGGGCGCCGCACGCTCGGCCCCCGCCGCGGCCATGGAGTGGACGCCGTTGTTCAACGGCAAGGACCTCAAGGACTGGGACATCAAGTTCACAGGCCATCCGCTCGGCGTGAATTTTCGCAACACCTTTCGGGTCGACAGCGGGATGCTGCGCGTGCGGTACGATGACTGGCCAGACTTCAACGGACAGTTCGGCCACATCTTCCACAAGAAGTCCTTCTCGCATTATCTCATCGCCGTCGAATACCGTTTCACCGGCGAGCAGGTCACGGGTGCGGGTGCCGGCAACAGCTGGGCCATCCGCAACAACGGCATCATGGCCCATTCGCAGTCCGCGGCGAGTATGGGCCTGACGCAGGATTTCCCCATCTCCCTCGAGATCCAGATGCTGGGCGGACTGGGCCGCGGAACCCGCACCACCGGCAATCTGTGTACGCCCGGGACTCACGTGGTCATGAGCGGAAAACTCATCACGGCGCATTGCACCAACTCCAACTCCGTCACACTCGATGGGGACCAGTGGGTGCGTGTCGAAGCGCTCGTGCTTGGTGACTCGATCATCAAGCACATCGTGAACGGCGACACGGTGATGACGTACAGCAAGCCGCAGATGGGCGGTGGTGCGGCCAACAACACGATCCCCGGCGTGCTGGTCGAGGGGAAAGCGCTGACTGAGGGGTTTATTTCCCTGCAGGCCGAGACGGCGCCGATCGATTTCCGGAAGATCGAGATCGTGAATCTGAAGGGCTGCATGACGCCCGGTGATCGCAACTATCGTGCGTACTTCGTGAAGGCGGATCCATCGGCGTGCCGTTCGCGATGAAGCGTCTGAGCATGACAATGGGCGCGCTGCTGCTGGCGATCGCTGCGACGGCTGGCGCGCAGGGTACGAAGCCAGTGCCCGACGGCGCGAAGATCTACGCCGCCACCTGTCAGGCCTGTCACCAGGCCAACGGACTCGGTCTCGCCAACCAGTTCCCACCGCTGGCCGGCAGCGAGTGGGTCACCGGTCGCGAGGACCGACTGATCCTCATCATCCTGCACGGCATCACCGGTGAGATCGAAGTGGAGGGTGAGATCTTCAATGGTCTCATGCCGACGTGGGGGCCGTCGTTCGGCGACGACGACGTCGCCGCCGTCGCCACCTATGTCCGCAGTACGTGGGGCAACAAGGCCGCACCGATTACCGCCGCGACCGTCACGCGTGTTCGTGCCGCGCACGCCACCCGCAAGTCGCCGTGGACCCTACCCGAGCTGCAGCGCGCACTCGGAAGCGATCAGCGTCTTTGAAAGCAAGCCGGGGCTGACAGCTTCGCGTCGCGCGAACAACCGCCCCTTCGTCTCCGTTTTTCTCCGTCGGCGCCTGCCCGACACGACGTGCGGTGTGGGCTGACTTTTGTCGCGCCCGATCCGGGACATGGTGATACCGCACGCTCTTGCGTGCCTCGCGTTGCAGAGTCTGCACGCGTCCAACATCACCAGACATTTCCGGAGCTACCCATGCGGCACCCGTATGCAATAGCGGCGGCAGCGCTGCTGCTTTCGTCTGTTCCACTGGCCGCGCAGGAGCGCGTGACGCTCGACATCCGGTCAGCGGTGGCGACGCCGACCACGAAGTTCGCCGGCGCCGATCTTGATCCGGGCCTGGGGTTCGGCGCAACAGTGGCCGTCCGACTGCAACCCCACCTGCACCTCTATGGCGGCTGGGATTGGCTGCACTTCAGTGCGGAGCAGTCGTTCGCCGGCAACGAGATGGACTTCGAGGAGACGGGCTATACGCTGGGCCTTCGATTCGAACACCCGATCCACGCCTCTTCCCGCTTCGCCTTTCGCATCGAGGCCGGCGGAACCTTCAAGCACATCGAGGTCGAGAATGACGACGGCGACATCATTGCCGACTCGAAACACGGAGCCGGCTTTGAAGGGGGCGCCGGACTGATGAGCCCAATCGCGGGATCATTCAAGCTGACAACGATGGTGCGCTACCGCTCGCTGGCGAGGGACTTGACCGTCGCGAATACCACATCGAGTGGAACGTTACGGTACGGTGCACTCGAGATCGGCATCGCGAGGCGCTTCTAGGGTCAACAGGAACGCCCAGAACCCCCTTGGAATGCTGCAGGGGGTCGGAGTCATGGAGACCCCGCCCCCCTGAACAAGGGCGGCGGACGCGCCCTGCCTTCAACTACCGCGACAGGCTGAACTGAAACGGCTGCTGCAGTAGCTGCTTCACGGCCCGCCCCTTCACCTGTGCGGGCTCGAACGTCATGCCCGCCAGTGCCTCCTTCACCGCCTGCGTGAAGTCGGGATGGTCACTCTTCAGCACTTTGAAGGAGCCCATCTCGACCTGCCCGTTGGCATCAACGATGAACTGCGCCAGCACCTGTCCTTCCACTTTCGCTTCGCGGAGCGCCGCCGGATACTGCGGCCCTTTAGCCCCGGCGCGGACGGTCGCCGGTTTCTCCGTCTGAAAGTCGAAGAACGGCTTGTCGCCCCCCTCGGAGGACGGCGCAACGGTTGTCGCCGACGCGGCACCGCGAGGAGCCGGTGTCACCGGTGTCACCGGCAGCATCGTGGTAGCACCATCCAGCATGAAGGCGAACGGCGCCTGCACGAGCTGACGCACGGCCTTGCCACCCACCAGCGCGGGCTTGAAACGCATCGTGGCCAAGGCCTCACGAACCGACGCGGTAAACGCTGGATCGGTGGATCGTACCGCCTTGAATGTCGACAGCTCGGGCGTGCCATCCGTGTTCACCACGAACTGAGCGAGCACGTTTCCACTGATATTCTGCGCCCGCAGTGCATCCGGATACCGCGGGAAGGTGTTGCCCGGCGCCATCTGCGCAGGTACCTCGACCTGGAAGTCGAAGTACGGTTGACCCGCGGCGACCTCCTTCGGCTTTTCGATCTCGACGACCTGAGCGGGCGCCGCGGTGGCCACCGGCGTTGGCGCCGGCGAGGTGAGATTGCTCGCGATGCGCGACGAGCAGGCCGCCATGACGGCAACGAGGGCGATAGCAACGGCGACGCTGGCTCGCAGTGCGCGGAAGCGCGCGATGGGGGCATGCATGACGTGGATTCTCCGGGCAAGTTGAGACGTGAAATGCGACAGCATCGGGGCAAAACGGGCGGAACCGTTTCGTTGCGCGATCAGCAGCAACAACTTCGCGTAGCGTGCCGGGTCCACATCGGAACGCAACGTGCGGGCATCACAGTCGATCTCCATCGCCGTTCGCAGGCGGTGCGCCATCCACCAGACGACGAGGTTCCACGGCAACAGCGTCGTGGCCACCACGGCGAGCCACACCAAACGTGAATCGCCGGCGCGACAATGTTCGCGATCGTGCTGTACGACCACCGC
>CAZMGX010000107.1:0-13851 GCA_964565915.1 uncultured Gemmatimonas sp. | reverse complement strand
GAACTTGTAGTCGAAGGTGAGCGGCTTCGCCTGCTTCGCGTTCACCGCCTTCACCGTTTCGCCGAGGTCCTTGGAATCGAAGAACGATCCCACGACACCGACGTAGTCGTCGCCACCTCCCGGCAAGTCCTCGGCGCGACCGCGGCCGATCATGTCGATGTTGAGCTGCGCCACGACGGAATCAAGTGGCACCGTTGGGTTCCGCACGAAGTAGGCCGAGCCGACCAATCCGCCTTCCTCGCCCGTGTGCCAGATGAACAGCGTCGAGCGCTTCGGCTTGACCGGCATCGCCATGACGGCCTCGGCGATCTCGAGCACGGCCATCGAGCCCGAGCCATCATCGTCAGCGCCATTGTTGATCGAATCGATGCGCGGCTTGGGGTGCACCTTGCGGATGCTGTCCATGTTGACGACGAACTTGGTCGTCACCTCGATGCCCGGTTGCTGCATGTTGTTGGCGATCATCCAGCGGATGCGCTGGTCGTTGAACGCCTTGATCGAGTCCTTGTCGACCGGCGTGTTGAAGCCGACGTGATCGTTGTGTGCGCCAACGGCCACGTACTGGTGCTTCAGCACCGGGTCACTGCCGGGGATAATCGCGACGACATTGCGACCGAAATCGCTGGGCAGTTCGACGAAGTCGAGCGAGGCATTCACGATGCCGCCCTTGGCCCCCAGCGCCACGCCATCAAACGTTGTGCGCGCGAAGAGGCGGGCGGCCGCGGCCGTCGTGATACGCAGCGTCGCCTGCGGCTGCAGTGCGGCCAGTTGCGCCTTGAGCAGCGACAGCGAATCGACCGGCGCGGGAGCGGCGCCGCCGCGTCCACCACCGCCACCACCGCCACGACCGGCGTTGCTCTGCGACGCCACGGTCGGCTCGTTCAGGGCCACGCGCTGCGCCGGCGTGAGTGCATCGAGATCAATCGTCGCCACGGCCACCGCGTCAGCGAACCGATTGGGCGCCGAGGCGAAGCCACCACGACCGCCGCCAAACGCCTGCGGCCCCTGCGGGCCGCCGGCACCACGCGTGCCCGGCGCGCGCAGCAGCACCACGAACTTGCCGGCAGCCTGCGCCGCCGTGATCTGCTTCGTCGTGTCGCCGGCGGTGCCACCAAAGATCACCTCGGCGTCGGCAATCGGACGCGGCGCACGTGCACCCGGAATGGCGACCACATCGACGTTCCACGCGAGCGGGTTCCCATCGACACTCACGCGCGAGCTGGGCGTGAACTTGCGCAGATGGTACGGCAGCACTTGGAAGTACGTGCCGTTGTCACCCGCCGGCACCAGGCCAAGCTTCTTGACCTCGGCGGCGATGTAGTCGGTGCCTTTCTTGTTGCCGAGGCGGCCGACCTGACGCCCCATCATGGAGTCGTCGGCGAACTGATACAGGCGGATCTGCAGGTCACGCACGGTGACGGCGGCCGTCGTTGGCGCCGGCCGCATCGTCGCGGGGTTGCCGTACCGATTGACCTTGGCGGCGCCTTGTGCATGGAGTACAGGGACCACCACGAGTGGTCCGAGGAAGGCGAGACGGGCGAGCCCGAGGGATCGCATGATGACTCCAGGAGGTTTCGTGAAGATGCTATGAACGAAGGACGAGGTCGGACTGGCCAGCCCACGTCCAATGAAAGATACGCCGCCCCTTGGGCCGACGTTCAGCGCCGCGTCGCGTTGGTCGCGGTGGTGTCCAGAAACAGGTATCCCGAATAGCCGTAAAGCCGCCCCTGCTTTCCCGGCGAGCGCACGCTGGCGGCGGTGAGCACGAGTCGGACCCGGAGGCCGCCACCGGCCGCCTCGAATGACCACGGCGGACGCGCGTTCCTTCGCGACTCCCCACGTGCGGCTTCGAGAAACACGGAGTCCAGCGCCACCCGCAGAATCAGCGTGCTGTCGCGAATGATCTCGAGGGCAGTACTGTCTGCGGCGGTGCGAAGTTGAAAACGCGCGCCGACATCGATCGCCGTATCACGCGTCGCATAGGCGGACCAGCTCTGGACGCTGGTCACATAAGAAAATCCCGACGTCGCCATTGGTGTCTGAAGTCCGCGATCGATTGACACGGCCTCGACGAGCGCCTTCCCGGTTCCGGTCCGTCGTTCGACGCCCAGGTAGTCCAGGAGTTTGAAGAAGTTCGGACCTTCGTTGGCATAGGTCGCCACCCCGTCGCGTCGACGCGACAGCGAATCCGGCAGTACTCCGCGGAAGCCCTCGGGACCGAGGGTGAGCCAGAGGTATGTGATGCCGGCATTGATCGCGACCATGTCCTGCTCGGAGACGGGCCGCGTCGCGCGCTGCCAGCGCGCCGAGGCGATCATGTCATTCTTCGCGAGAACCTGCTCGAGGCGTTGCCGCTGGTTGCGCACCGACAGCGAAACGGCTTCGAGTGGCCCCGCCGACAGTAACGCGACCACGACACACAGCGTCGTCGGAATCACCTTGATGCTGCGTGAGCGCGACAGGATGTAGAACAGGGCTACACCACTGAGCCATACAGCACCGGCCAGTGCAATCGTACGACGTTCGGTCAGTCCATACTGGAACGTGCGCTTGAGGAGCGCGATCCACAGCATGGCGATCGCCGGCAACATCGCGAGGTAAAAGCCGCGCGTGAACGCCTTGACCCACCGATATTCCGGGCGGTCTTCGAGCGGACGGACCAGCAACCACGCGAGCATGCCGCTGATCGTCACAAACGACACGAGATAACCGATCCAGCCCGACGGCCAGACTCGCGTGATGATCACTTTCCCCAGATAGGCCGTCAGGATGACGAGGTAAACGGCCACCAGCGGAATCAGCAGGTACTGTGCAAAGCGACGTAGACCGTCGGGATAGTCGGACCGATGTTCGAGTGACGACAGCGGGTCGGGGATGCCGGAGACGAAGAACCACGTGCTGAACGCAATGCTGACGACGATGAACAGGCGCGCGTACACATTCTCATCGAGCTTGGCGGCAAAGAGGACGTCGACGGCGGCGATGGCGGCCGCGAGGCCGGCAAACAGCACGATGGCATACAGCGCGGTAGTCAGTGCGCGCAGAAAAAGGAGCTTGTTGAATTGCCAGAACGCCGGTCCTTCCGCGCGGCCAACGTACGGAAAGATCGAGGCGCACAGGTGGAACGTGACGCTGAAGAGCGCAAAGCGCACCCTGGCCACCGGGCTCGTCCAGCCATTCCATGCAAGACCGATGGCGAGCAACACCGCCACCCCCAAGCCCAGCGTCGCGACGGCCCGAGCGCCGCGCCATGCCCGCGACTCGTTGAGTACGGTGATCGCGAACAGAAGCGGAAGTCCCAGCAGCCCCGACGCGAGCACTGGCCCCCACACTTCTGCGGATGCCCCGCTCCCCACCTGCGCGAGTGCCCCCAGCGTTGCCGCGGCCGCCGCGAACAGTACCAGCGGATAACGCCGCGCCGAGCGACCCGCGGCGGTTGCCACGGCATCCACGGACGGCAGCGCGAACTTCATGACGTCTGCGACTGGATCCAGCGGTCGATCTTGGCCTCGAGTACTTCGAGCGGGAGGGCTCCGGAGGTGAGCACCTGCGCGTGAAACGCCCGAATATCAAAGCGGGTACCCAGCCGCTGTTCGGCTTTGGTGCGCAACCGTCGAATGGTCAGCTGGCCGACCTTGTAGCTCAGGGCTTGTCCAGGCATCGCGATGTATCGCTCGACTTCGCTCGTGGCGTCCGTGCGTCCCATCGCCGAGTTGTCCAGCATGTACGTGATGGCCTGATCCCGCGTCCAGCCTTTTTCGTGCAGGCCGACGTCGACCACCAGTCGCATTGCGCGCAGCATCTCATCGTTCAGCGAACCGAAACGCTGGTACGGGTCGGTGAACAGTCCGAGTTCGGGGCCGAGACTCTCGGCGTACAAGGCCCACCCTTCGACGAAGGCATTGTTGCCGCCGAATCGTTGGAAGTTCGGCAACAACGTATCCTCTTGCGCCAGCGAAATCTGGAAGTGGTGGCCCGGCGCTGCCTCATGGAGGTACAACGTTTCCATGCCGGTCAGACTGCGGGACGGCAGGTCGTACGTGTTGTAAAAGAACATGCCCGGTCGCGCGCCATCGGGGGTGCCCTGCTGATAGTAGCCAGCCGCCTGACTCTGCTCCAGAAAGGCCGGTACCGGCACGATCGCGAGCGGCGCCTTGGGCACGACGGTGAACAGCTCCTTGACGCGCGCATCGACACGACGGCCAATGTCCTGATACCCGTCGCGCAGTGCCTCCTTCGACGCCGGCTGGAATTTCGGATTCGTGCGCAGGTCCGCGAAGAACGCGGACAGTGTGCCGCGGAACCCCACCTCCGACTGGACGGCCACCATCGCCGCGCGAATACGGGCGACTTCGCTCACGCCCAGCTGGTAAATGGAATCCGGCGTCAGTGACGTGGTGGTATTCATGGCGACCAGGTAGCGGTACAGCGCCGGCCCACCTTTCATCGCGGACATGCCCACGCTGTCGCGCGACGCAGGCAGGTATCGGTCGTTCAGGAACGCGCGCAGGCGCGCATAGGCCGGCTGGACCTCACGCTCGATCACAGCACGATAGTCGTCGGCGAGACGCAGTTGCTCGGGGCGCGGGATGTCCGCGGGCATCTTCAGTACCGGCGCATACAACGGCAGCGAGTCCACGCCCTGCGCGATGAATCCGTCCAATTGCTCGATGACATTCTGCGTGATCAGCTTCGGATGGACGATACCAGCGTCCATCCCGGCCTGAAATTTCACGAGCGTGGTGTCGAGCGCCTTCGCGAATCCCCGGATGCGTTCGAGTCCGTCCTCGTAATCCTTGCGGGTGGTAAAGCGCGCGGCCCCCTGCCCCGACGACAGATCGGCAAAGAAGGTGTGATAGCCGTTGAAGTGATCGATCGGCCGAAACTTGATGGCGTCGAGAATCGCCGGTTCGTAGCCACGCCGCTCGATGGTGCGCTGCCACTTGAACGTGTCGTAGCTGACCTGGTCGGCCTCATTCAGCGAAGTCCGGTCAATACGGTCGAGGGCGGCGAGATCCTTGTCGATCGCCGCCAGTTCGGCGGCATAGTACGCGTCCGACTGATACTCGCCGAACGTGGCCGTATAGCGCAGGTCGCCGCGGAAGATTCCGGCGAGCGGATTGCGACGCAGCATGTCCTCGTCGCTGTCGGCGAAGAGCTGCTTCAGTTGTGGCGACGGCGGAATCGACCGGTTCGTGTCCTGGTCGGTGGCGCAGCCCGACATGGTCACCATGGCCAGGGTCAGGAGAATTGGAGTCACTCGCATACCGGAATATGATGCGGGCGACGGGGCGCCGGGGCATATTGGCCATAGTCACCTCTGCCCCGGATTCCCGCATGGTCCCGCTGCCGCCGGCTTTCGCGTCGTTCGCGCTGCCTTTCGCTCTTGTCTTCGTCGCGGCCCTCAACCGGCCGCAACCACCGGTTCGTCCCCCGTCCGCCTACGACGTGCTGGCCGCCGAATACGCGAGGGAACCGGAGAGTCGAGTAATCGACGCCGCGGCCGCGAGTGGTGACAGCATCCTGCAGCGGCTCGCGGCCCGCGCGTACGGGCGCATCGAACGTCGGGAATCGGCGCCGCGGCTCGTCCCGCTACTCACGGCGCCTGCCGCGTCCGTGCGTCGTGAAGCGGCGAATGCGATGGCGCAGATGCGCGCGCCACTGGACTACGCGACCCTGCTGACCGCTGAGCGCGACGCGACCGTGCGGGGGGCGATCTTCGAAGCCATTGGACGCACCGCACCTGATCCCGTCGTGACGCCCAACGCCCCACCACCGGACGCGCTCGTCAGTACGCTGCTGCGTGGACTCTCCGAACCCCAACCCGCCGCACGCGTGGGCGCGGCGCGCGGCCTCGAGTCGCTCATTCGTCGCACGGGACGCACATCGCGGCCTGCCGCTGCGACGACCGCAGCCCTCCGCGACGCCCTTCGCAGCAGCTTCACTGCGGGCGCTGGCGCCCTGACGGCCACCGAACAATCGGAGCTTCGCCAGCTCCTGCTGCTCGCGCTGACGGCGGCCGGCGATCGTGACTCCGTCACCTTCGCGCTGGCGTTGACCGACACGAGTGCCCAGGTGCGACGGCTGGCAGTAGCGGCCTCGCGGCAATGGGTCGACGATCCAGCACCAATGGTTCGCTATCAGGCACTTCGTGTTGCCGGGACGTGCGAACGCGCAGCAGCGGCCCTGCGCGACAGCAGTGATCATGTGCTGCTCACGGCCGTCGATCTGCTGGGGGAACGACGCTGCCCGACATCGCTGATCGACTCGCTCGTGCGACGCGGCAGCACCTGGCGCGTTCAGGCGCATGCGCTGCTGGCCCTGGCACGCGTCGATACGGCGCGTGCACGGGCGGCGCTCTCGGTCCTCTCTGGTTCACGGGTGTGGCAAGCACGGGCCTGGGCTGCCAATGCTGCGAAGATGGTGCGCGACAGTGTCACTCTCGCCCAACTAGCGCGCGACACGGCGCCGAACGTCGCCATCGCCGCGCTCTCGACGACGGACGATGCGTTGCGGGCGTTGCAGAGTCGTCACGCCGGTCTCGTGCTGGCCGGCGCGACGCACCTCAAGGGCAACGCAGGTCTGTCAGAGCTCGGGCCACAGCTCGCGACATCATTGCTCCGCCTGTCGGCGCGACGTGAAGTCACCCTGCGAGACCCGCGTATCGCGCTCCTGCAGCGACTGATGGAATCGGCCGATTCCGCAACGGCCGCGCGGTTGTTGCCGTTGCTGCGCGATCCCGATCCCGAAGTCGCGACGCTGGCGGCGCGCGTCCTGACCGATCGCGCGCATCGTCCGTCGCAGCCGGTCACCACACGGTATGTGCCGCCGGCGTTCCCCACGGCTTCCGCGCTCCGCGCGGTGCAGGGTGCCCGCGCCGTGCTTCGTGTACGCGGCCTCGGCGAGATCGAAATCGACCTGCTGCCCGATGACGCGCCGGCGACGGTCGCGACCTTCGTGCAGCTGGCCGAACGGAGAGCCTTCGACGGTCTCACCTGGCACCGCATCGTTCCCAACTTCGTGCTGCAGGGCGGCAGTCCCGGCGCGGATGAATACGATGGTCTCACGACCACGTTCATGCGCGACGAGGTCGGCTACGCACGCCACGCCCGAGGCACGTTCGGCATTTCCACACGTGGTCGAGATACCGGCGACGGCCAGATCTTCATCAACCTCGTGGACAACTTCAGGCTGGATCATGACTACACCGTATTTGGAACGCTGCGCCGCGGCTGGGCGGTCATGGATCGTGTACAGGAGGGCGATGTGATCGAATCAATCCGGATCATCCGCCGCATCCCATGAGACGCCCAGGCTCTGCGGGGCTGGCCGCCGTCGGCCTGATCGCCGCTCTTTCGGTCAGCGAACAGGCCGCGGCCCAAGGCGCCGTCACGCGCGACGCTTCCCGGGCGCCAACTGCCGACACGACGGCGCTCACGGGTGCCCGCAGCCCCGCGTATGCATCCGACGGCCGCTTGGTGATCAGCATCGACGGCCATCTCATGCTGCAGCGCACCACCGGGGCCGTGCTGCAAACGCTCACCAGTGGATCGAGCTGGGATCGCGACCCGGCGTGGACCGCAGACGGCGCGGCCATCGTGTTTGCGTCCGATCGGAGTGGCAACTACGACTTGTGGCGACTGGCCGTCAACGCCGACGGTACAGCCGGCGCATTGACGCAGCTCACCCGCACGCCGCAGCACGAAACGTCCCCGAGCGTTGCACGGGATGGACGCATCGCGTTCCTGCGAGGTGGCGGCAATGCCACGCGGGTGTGGGTGCTGGACACGGCTGGAAAAGAGAGTCGCTTGACGACGGGCACCAACGACACCGAGCGTGCCCCACGCTTCACGCCGAACGACAGCTACCTCGCGTTCCTTACGGTCACCGAGGCCGGACGCCGTTTGCACGTGTGGTCCATGGCCGCAGGCGCTGGTGCCGCGCAGCGGTGGTCTCAGACGGTTGATGCGTCCACCGACCATGTATCCTGGGCATGGGACCATGAGCGGCTGGCCATTTCGACGCGTACCGGGGTGTTCATCGTGCCCCGCATCGGCGGCTACACCAACTTTGCGTCGTCTGCGCGCGGACACACGGCGTGGTCACCCGACGATCGCACCATCGCCGTCGCGTCGTTCGACGAAACCAGCGTCGCCTACAACGGTGATCCCGACCGCGGCAGCGACCGCAGCGCCGTGCTGCGACCGGCAACGGCGTCGTCGGAGCGATTGTCATTCGTGGCTGCGCCAGTCGCGCCCAACGTGGCGTCCGTCCAGCGCCGTGCCCCGTTCGACACCACGGCGACCACGCGGTCGGCGCGCAACGGCGCGGCATTCGATCGGCTGTGGGAACGCTCGACGCGCTTGTACTTCAGCTCCTCGGAGAGTGCGCCACGCCTCGCTGATTGGGAGCGTGTGAAGGTCGCGCTGCGTCCGCGCGCACTGGCCGCCACCAGTGACAGTGCGCTGGACGCTGTCCTGCATGAGATGCTGGTGCAGCGCCCCACCCTGCGCGAGAGTGCGCGCGGTCGCGCCGCCGTGTCCAGTGCGCATCCTGTATCGACGGAAGCAGGACTTGAAGTGCTGCGCAAGGGTGGCAATGTGGTCGACGCCGCCGTGGCGGTGAGTTTCGCCCTCGGTGTCGTCGAACCGGACGCGAGCGGCATCGCCGGCTACGGCGAGATGGTGATCGCCCTCAAGTCACTGCCCAAGCCGACGCTGATCGAGTTCATGAGCCGCGTCCCGGAAGATGCCGGCCTGTCGAATACGTCGCTGCTCGTGAATGGCCGCTATCCCAGTGACGGTCCGGTGCTGGTCAACGTCCCGGGCACGGTGAGCGGCATGCACACGGCGTGGCTCAAGTACGGCAGCAAGAAGGTCCAGTGGTCGGAATTGCTGGCGCCGGCGATTCGCGCGGCACGCGAAGGGTACGAGGTGAGCGAAGGGCTGGCCACGACACTCGCCACGGAACGTGAGCACTTTGCCAAGTACGAAGGCAGTCGCGCGTTGTTCTTCCGTAACGGCGAGCCGCTGCGCGCCGGTGACACCCTGAAAAATCCGGATCTCGCCTGGGTCCTGGAGCAGATCGCGAAAAACGGCGCCGATGGATTCTACAAAGGCGAGGTGGCCACGAAGTGGGTGAATGATCTGCGTGCGAAGGGCAATGCGATGAAACTGACCGATCTCGCGCGCTACTTTGCGCCGGAGCGTGAACCGGTGAGTGGCACGTATCGCAACTACACGATCTACTCGGGGGCGCCGCCGGTGAGCGGTGGCGCCGAGCTGGTTGCCCGGCTCAACCTGCTGGAGCAGTACCCGGCGCCCAAGTCCTATCGCGATGATGCGGCGTCGATGCACGCGGCGCTTTCGGCCTGGTTCCTCGTCCCGTCCTCACGTGGACGCATTGCCGATCCGGCGCTCTGGCCCACCGACGTGGCGCCCATCACCAACAAGGATACGGCGCGTGTCCGCTGGCGCTGCTACTCGCCCGACAAGGCACTCACGCCTGACGCCGTGCGTGGCGACACCCTCGCGTGTTTGAAGGCGGCGACGAAGCCGTCGTTGCCCGCCGGAGGCGCGCCGGGGGACGACGACGCTGACGCGACCTCCACCTCGCCATGCGGCGACGACCACGCGGCCGAGATGACCGTGTGTCACGCCGCCGGGACGACCGCGTTCACCGTAGCCGACAACGACGGCAACATGGTCGCCGTCACGCAGACGTTGGGGACGTGGGGTGGCAACTTCTACGTCACACCCGGGCTTGGATTTCTCAGCAACGACAAGCTCACGTCGTATGGCACGGACCCCGCACAGTATGGGTCCCGCCTGCCGTTCTCGCGTCACGGCAGCACCATTGCCCCCACGATCGCGTACAAGAACGGCAAGCCGTTCGCAGCGGTCGGCGCCGCCGGCAATGCGTGGATCACCAGTGCCGTCTATCAGACGCTGTTGGGTGTGTTGGACTATGATCTGGGTCCGCAGGAAGCGCTGGAGCTGCCGCGCTTCCTGCCCGGCGGAGGCCCTGGTGGGGCACCGGGCGCCGGTGCGGCGCGACAACCCGTGCCGTATACGCTGCAGCTCGAGGACGGCTTCTCGCCCACCGTCCTCGCGCGGCTGCGCGCGCTGGGCTACAACCTCACCTTCGTCTCGCTGCGCGGCGAAGTGCGCGAAGGGTACGGTGCCGCGGTCCGCGTCGACGGCAACGTGGTGACCGCGGGTGCCGATCCACGCCGCGCCGGCGCGGCGGGAGCGATCAAGCCATGAGACCTTCCCTGCAGCGATTCAGGCACGCTCGCGTCGTTGGTGTCGGACTCGGTGCCATTCTTCTGTTGGGAACGTTCGCCGCGTGTCGCGGCGCACGATCATCGAATGCGCCTGCGGCGCAGGATTGCTGCCTCGAGCAGGGGCGTCGCATTGCGACGCGGCATCGCGTCGCCGCGATCGCGACGCGACGATTCACCCATGCGGAGCTGTGGGGCACGCTCGATCCGATCGTGCGTGCGCCGGTCTTTCGGGTCAATACGTTTGGCGCGTCGGTGCAGGGTCGCGCGCTGCGTGCCATCACGTTCGGGCGCGGCCCCACCACGGTGCTCTTGTGGTCACAGATGCACGGCGACGAGTCGACCGCGACGATGTCGCTCGCTGACCTGTTGTCGTGGATGGCGAGCACCGAGCGTGATGCACTGCGCGAGTTGCTCGCGACCCGTCTGACCGTGGTCATGGTCCCGATGCTCAATCCAGACGGCGCCGAGCTGTTTCAGCGCGAGAACGCCCTCGGCATCGACGTGAATCGCGACGCGCGACGATTGTCGACGCCGGAAGCTCGATCACTGAAGGCGCTCCGGGACTCGATCAAGCCGACGTTCGGCTTCAATCTGCATGATCAGAATGCGCGGACGCTCGGTAGTTCCACGGGCCGCCAGGTCGGCATCGCGCTGCTCGCGCCCGCGGCCGACGCCGAGCGCACGTATGGGCCAACGCGGGCCACCGCACGGCTGGTCGCAGCCCGCATGCGGAGTGTGCTGGAAAACGAAATCCCCGGACGCATCGCACGGTACGATGATGCGTTCAACCCGCGGGCATTCGGCGACCTGATTCAGCAGTGGGGTACGAGCACGGTGCTGATCGAGAGCGGCGCCCTGCCGGACGACCCGGAGAAGCAGCGTCTGCGACAAGTGAACGTGATCGCGATCCTTACGGCGCTCGAGGCAATCGCTACCGGCAGCTATCGCGCCGCTGATCCGGCCGCATACGAGTCCATGCCGGTCAATGATCGTGCCGCAGTGGATGTGCTGGTCCTCGGAGCACAGCTCGTGCTCCCGGGGCAGCAGCCCATTCGACTGGACATCGCGTTCAACTACGACGACGCGCTGAAGAAGGGGCGCGGGCGGGTACGCGAGGTGGGTGACCTCGCCGCAGTGGTCGCCCTCGACACCATCAACGCGGCCGGCCTGTTCCTCCATCCGGCTCCGGCCATGCTGTTCGAGCAGAAGGGCCAGCAGTGGCTGCGGGTCAATGCGCCGGTGCAGCTCGCGATTCGCCGCGGTGCTGAGCCGGGGAGTGCCCTCGTGCGGGAGATTGGCGCGCCCTAAGGGGCATGCGGCAGGATCCGGACCGGGGACTGAGGACCGGAGACTTGGGACGTTGGCCCAACTAATGGACCAACAGGACTGTGGGAGTTGTGACGGAGGACGTGGGACTCTACGGCAACACGGACTTGAGACCTGGGACCGCTTGACGCGGACGGTCGACCGGTCTCACGTCCGTGGTCGCTGGTCCCGTTGCAGCTAGTCCCACAGTCCGCAGTCACAACTCCCACGGTCCTCCCGGTCCATCAGTTGGGCCAACGTCCAGAGTCCCAAGTCCCCCATCCAAAGTCCGCGGTTCCCCGGCTCCCCCCGCGGTCGCCGTCCCGAGCGGAAACGATTCGCCGCGCCAATCGTCGTCTGTCGAATATGACCGCCCCTACGACCGTGGACCGAACGATCGCGACGAGGGCACAGACACCGACGCTGCAGTTGCTGACGCGTCTTGCCGTCGCGTTCGCGCGTCGGCGTGCCTACCCCGGATCGCACCCGCTGGTGCGAACCGCGGAAGCGCAGGCACATGAGGCGCTGACCACCGCGTTGGCCGAACGTGCCACCCTGACGTTCAGCATCGGCAAGGATGAACTGCTGGTCGGCGACGTCCCCATCGAAGGCAGCGGCGACGTGGCGCGAGACTTCTCCGAGCGTTTGCGCCACCGGGGCATCGGCGCCCTCACGTTCGATCGCGCCGTGACTGCGGAGACGTTGAGTGAGGCGATCGGGTGGCTCGCCCTCGAACCGACGGGGGCGGACAACGGCGCAGCCTCCTCTGCCCCCCCGTCACTCGCCGGCGTTTCGATGGCGCGCATTGCGTATGGCCGCCTCGCGTTGGTGGACGCCGAGGCGTCCGCATCATCGGGGGCGGCCTCGATCTGGCGGGCACTGGCGGCCGTCTCGATGCTGGACGACGCGGACGACGTCGCCGACCGCACACGCGTCGCGGGTCGTGACGGGTCAGGCCCCGCACGAGGCGACGCCGCCACCGGGGCGTCCCCGTCAGCCGACGCCGGCCATCTCCCGGAGGCAGACGACGAGTCCATCTCCAACACGGCGCCCGAAGACGTCGCCGGCGCCATCGAGCGCCGAATTCACCGGGAAGGCTACGCTCGACGCGTCGCGTTCGTGCTGTTGCGCGTTGCGGAGGAGGTCGCACAGGTCGACGGCCCGCAGCGTGGCGCACTGGGCGAGCGGCTGCGTACGGTGCTCACCTCGCTCCGCCGCGCCTCGGTCGGCGAAATCATCAAGTCCGTTGGCATCGGCGCCGACCAGCGGCAGTTCATTTCGCAAGTCATCGACGCGCTTCCCGCCAGCGCCATCGTCGAGTGGCTCGAAACGGCCGCGAGTGCCACTGGTGAAGACCTGTCGCATCATTTGCTGAGTCTGATGGGCAAACTCGCGGCGCGCACGCAACAGGGCGGAGTTGCCGGTGCGGATGGAGCGGTGCGCGATGCGTCGGTTCGAGAGGCGGCACGCGATGTGGTTCGCGGATGGTCCGCGGACGATGTGGCCGCAGCGCGCGGACCGGGTACGATGGAGCGGATCGGTCGCGTCACGGCCACTCACTCCGCGCGCCCAGGGCAAGACAACGAAACCGCGCGCCCGGTGCTGATGGCACTCGAGATCGACGAGTTCGGGGAAGACGCGCGCGCCAGCGCCCAGCAGTTGATCGACCACGGGGATGTCGCCGCGTTGCTGACGTGGGCTGACGAGGCTCCTGGCCGCACCGCGGCGGATGCCCTTCGTGCGATGGTCTACGCGCCGACGACGGTGACATCGGTGCTGCTGCGCGATCCTCTCGACCAGGCGGCGGCGCGCGCACTGTTGTCGTCCCTCGGCCCGGCCGCGGCGCCCGCGCTGCTCGACGTCCTGCGCGACGCGCAAAGCCGCGCGACCCGTCGGCTGGTCTACGATCGATTGCGCGAGTTCGGCGCCGGTCTTGCGCCGCTGTTGTTGCCGCGGCTCGACAATGCCCCGTGGTATGTCGTTCGCAACCTGCTCGCGCTATTGCGCGATACGGCCTTGGCGGACGGCGCCACCGTCGAGACGGCATCGGCCACGCTGTTCGGATTCCTGACCCACCCGCACGACCAGGTACGTGTCGAGTCCCTTCGACTGCTTGCCGGCGACCCGGCCACGCGCGACCGGGCCTTGCGCCGGTCACTGGAGGATGCGAGCCCACGCGTCATCAGCGTGGCGATCGAGCTCCTGTCTGCAGATGACGGCACATCGCGGCGGCCGCCGCTTTCTCCCGATCTCGCGCGTCG
>CAZMGX010000106.1:4671-13885 GCA_964565915.1 uncultured Gemmatimonas sp. | reverse complement strand
GGCGAGTGCCTTGCGCACCAACGGCTATCGGGACCACAGTGGTGTGGAAGGGCGGTCGGCATTCATGGGCGCCGGGTGGTTCGGCGACCGAACCATCGTCAAGGCGACCGCCCTGGTCGGGCTGTTGGCCGACACGTTGTCGTACACCGGGGCAACGCTGGCGGAGCTCCGACAGAACCGGCGCTTCAATCCGCTCGCCCCAGATGAACTCGACAAGTTCGGGCAGCAGATGTTCGCGCTGTCGGTGTCGCATTCGGCAAACGATGCCCTGACGCTGAACACCACCGTCTATCGAAATTCGGCCAGCGGGAACTACGACTTCTTCTTCGACGCCGATCGCTATCGCTTCGGTCTCGCGCATACGTGGTATGGCGTAACCAGCGCCGCCACGATCGAACGCGGCAACCTGCAGGTGAATACGGGTGTCAACGCCAACATGTATCAGCGCGCCCATCGCGGATTCTTGCGCCCCGATCTCACGACGTCGCTGTACGACAACAGGGGGCACAAGCAGGATGCCAGCGCATTCGCGAAGGCCACGCTCGATCAGGGGCGCGTCCGCTGGTTTGCCGATGTGCAGACACGCTGGGCGAAGTTCCGCTATGAGCCGGACCCGCGGGCCGGGATCGATGAACGCAGCATCGACTGGGTATTCTTCAATCCGAAGGCCGGCGCGACGGTGCAACTGGGCGGCGCCTGGAGTGCGTACGCGTCGTACGGCCTGACGACGCGTGAACCGGCGCGTAGCGACCTGTTTGCCGGTGACGACGATCTCAACGCCGGCAACGTGGCCGACTACGGCGATTTCACGCGCGTGAAGCCGGAATCGGTGCGCGATCTGGAGGCCGGCGTGACCTGGGCCGCCGCAGGGCGTTCGCTGCAGGCCAACCTGTACAGCATGGACTTCCGGAACGACATCGCGCGCATCGGTCCGCCCACGGCGTCGGGATCCATCGTGCGCCGCAACGTTGGTGCGAGCTATCGGCGTGGCGTGGAGATCGACGGGCGGTGGCAGCTGGCGCCACGCGTGGCTCTCGGCGGCAATGCGGCGCTCAGCACGAATCGCATTCGGGTCTTCACCGATTCGTCGCGCGGAACGCCTGTCGTACGCCGCAACGTCGAGCCGCTGCTGACGCCGCGCATCATGAGTGCCCAGCGACTGGAGTTGGCGGCTTCGAAGGCCATCACGCTGACGGTGGAAGGGCGCTATCAGTCGCGCGCCTATCTCGACAACACCAGCAGTCCGGATCGTGTGCTCCCGGACTTCTTCGTGCTGGACGCGACGGCTCGTGCGACGTGGTCACGTTATGCCCTCACGCTCCGCGGGGCGAACCTCGGTGATACGCAGAAGTTCGGCAGCGGCTCGGTAAGCGGATCGGGGACCGTGCGCTACTTCGTGCTGCCGGCCCGTGCAGTGTTTGCCACGTTCGATGTGGCGTTCTGATCGCGACGTCAGCGTCCCTGCATGGGCAGCGATCCACACGGCGTGGCTTCGGTTGACCGAACCTTCACGATGACGTAGACCAGGGGCGCATCACCCACCGGCCGTATGGTGTGCGCCTCACCAGCCGGAATGCGCACCACGTCGCCCGCCGTCAACGGCACCGTCCTCGACTTGGCGAGGGCGGTGGCGCGCCATTCCCAAGCGCTGAACCGCGAAAGACCTTTCAGCTTGTTGCTGTGCTGCAGCTCGCCCATCCCGCTGCGGACCAGCATCAGATCATCCCACGCGCAGTGCCGCTCGATCTCGCTGGGCCCCGTGCGGCGGTTCAGGATGAACTGGGCCCCAAGGTCCTCGCTCATCCGGAACGCCACGCCGCGCGAGTCGTTCCGGTCGGTCTGCAGCAGCACGTTGGTGATGTTCTCGTTCGAGATGCGGGTCACCGCCTGAGCGCTGGTCGCGGTCGGCACCAGCCCCAGCAATCCTGCGCACACCGCCATTGTGGTCGATCGCATCGTCACGCTCCGAGACGCCGGGAATCGGTTGGTGTCATCCGCATCAAAGCGATGCCGGACGACCCGGAACGTGCGCGCTGGGGTGCGGGATGTCCAGCGCGCTCAACGACTCGCTCAACGACTCGCTCAACGACTCGATCCGCGCTGCGATCAGCGGCGCGAGACTTCCATGCGGCCATCCAGTTGACGCCGCACCTCATCGAGGGCGCGACGCAAGGCGAAGGCGCGGTCGCGCGCGGAGCTGCCGCGGTCCGCCCGGAGCGCATTGCGCAACGCGCGCTGCGATTCATCCGACAGGCCGGCAGTCGGCCATGAGACGAGTGCGGTGATTGCCACTTCGTAGATCGCAATGGTCGCGGCCGGCTGTCCATCGTTGAACAAAGGTGCGCCGCGATCGATCGCATAGTCCACCAGCGCCACTGCGGCCGAGCTGTTCATGTCACCCGCCGACGCGCGCCGTGCATCGGGCGGCATCAGCACGCGATCGATCACGTGAATGAGCCCGTTGCTCGCCGGGACGTCGGCGATACGCACCGTCGCGTCATTGATACGCAGCAGCCCGTCGGCCTCACTGACGCGAATCGGCAAGTTGGCCACCGTTTCGGCGGATCGCACTGAGCGCGCCTGCGCGGCGGTGACACGGCCGGCAATCACATGGTAGGTCAAGAGCGTACGCAGCCGCTCGCGGTTCTCGGGCTTGAGCAGTTCTTCCACCGTACCCGACGGCAGGCGCTTGAATGCTTCGTCGGTTGGTGCAAATACCGTCAGCGGCCCGCGACCCAGCAGCGTTTGTGTCAACCCCGCCGCCTCCACCGCGGCCAGCAGCGTCGTGAACTGTCCAGCGGTCTTCGCGACAACCGGAATGCTCGAGCCCGAACGAGTGGCCGCCGGGCTCTGGTTGCCCTGATTCGTGTGCTGCGCGGTCAGTGTGCGCGGCGACGCCGCCCACGCGGTCATCAGTGTGGTGGCGATGGCGATGGTGCGAACCGCGCGAAACGCGTGCGGCGGAAAGACGACCGTCGGACGAGCGATGTGAGTGATCATGCGGCAACTCCAGTTGACAGGTGAGCCAGCGCGATCCGGCGTCTTGCACGCGGAATCGATGACCTGCCGTTCGCACGATCGTTCGTGTTGGATGCGTATGGGCCGCATCTTGTCGCATACCAATGGCTCCTTGAATCCCACGAATGGCCAAAGACCGCCCGCCCCTGCATCCACGTGACCGGTCCCGACGAATGCCCCAAGCAGGCCGTCCACCCTCGCAATCGCAAGGGTCTGACGGTACGCTGCAGGGACGACAAGAGGCATGGGTGTGGAGCAGGCATGACCGGGATTCCCCGACCACGTATGGACGAACTCAAACGCGCAGGCCAGGCTGACGCCGCACGACCGCATCTCGCGCTCGTGACGGCCGATGCCGCGCAGGCGCTGGCGAATGCAGAGCCGTTGCTGCCGCGCATCGCGGCAGGCGACGAACGTGCCGTGCGCGAATGTGTCGCGCGCTATTCCGCGCTCGTCTGGTCCCTGGTGCGCCGGTGGTCGCCGGATGCGCAGGAAGCAGAAGACGCGGTGCAGGACGTCTTCATCGACCTGTGGCGCACGGCCGCTCGGTTCGATGCAACACGAGCGACCGAAGCCGGCTGGGTCGCGATGGTCACCCGCCGCCGCCTGATCGACCGCATGCGGCGTCGACAGCGCCTGCCCGAACTCGAGTCACTCTCGGACGACATCGACATCGCCGACGAAAGTGCCCAGGACGTCGCACAATCGATGGACCGCGCGACCCGCGCCGATCGCGCCCGCGCCATCCTGCGAGATCTGCCGGCCGCTCAGCGACGTATGCTCGAACTGTCGCTACTGGAAGGAAAAACACACGACGAAATCGCACGGGAGACCGACACACCACTCGGCACCGTGAAGTCGCACATCCGCCGCGGACTCAAGCGCGCGCGGGACTTGCTCAATGGCGCCGGGGCGGGTGCCGACGGAGAGGGGGAGGACTCGTGACAGACCGCGACGCACAGGCGCGCATCGAAGAACTGCTCATGCAACGGGTGACCGGCGCGCTGTCCGCCCCGGAAGCCTCGGCACTGGCGCAGTTGCTCGCCCAGCAATCACCGGAAGAAGTCCGGCAGTGGGAGGCCGCCGCGGCCGAACTGACCGCCGCGCTCTCCTTCGATGCCCGCTCGACCGAGGACACGTTGCCCGCGGCACTGGCCGAGAAGATCAGCGGGGTAGGCGAGGCGCTGGTGCGCACCACGAAGAAGCCGGCCGTGCCAACGCTGTCGGCCGGTGGCGCCGCACCCCTGATGGTGGTCAAGACGCCGCGCTCGCGCAGCCGACTGGTGAACTGGGGGGGATGGCTGGCGGCTGCGGCAATGTTGGCCGTCTGGGTCGCGGGATCTCGCGGTCCCCTGCGGTCCAATCAAGACGCGCCAGCGGTCGGACCGGTGGTCTCGGCTGGCGCGCAACTGCGCGATTCGCTGCTGAACGCAGACAGTGCGCTGGTCCGCTTGTCCTGGGCGACGATCGGCGACAGTAGCGCCCTCGGGGCAACGGGCGACGTGGTCTGGAGCAATACCGCGCAGCGCGGCGTGATGCGCATCGCCGGGCTGCAACCTAACGATGGCAAGCGGTGGCAGTACCAGCTCTGGATCTTCGACAAGAAGCGCGATCAGCGGTATCCCGTTGACGGCGGCGTCTTCGATATCCCGCCGGGCGCCCATGAGGTGTTCGTGCCGATCGACGCCCGACTGCCGGTCGGAGAGGCCGTGATGTTCGCGGTGACGGTCGAGCCGCCCGGTGGCGTCGTCGTGTCGACCCGCGAGCGGATCGCCCTGCTGGCCAAGGGGAGCTGAGCGGCTACCCCTTGGCCGCTCGGCAGCGATCTGAGCAGTATCGGACCTGATCCCAGTCTCGCTCCCATTTCTTCCGCCAGCTGAACGGTCGTCCGCAGCGCGCGCAGATCTTGTCGGGGTGACCGTTCACTCCGTGCTCGCGGGGTCTTCGGGTTTCTCTTCGCGTCATCGCTCCCGAACAGCCGCACAGAGTGCGACTGTTCCCAGATGACCGGACCCAGCGACAGCTTCGCCTCGGGCGACGACCTCCTCTACTCGGACTATCGAAAAACCGAGGAGTTGGGCACCCTGCGCCAGGTCGCCCGCGCGCTGGCCGCCGGATCGAACACGCGCGAGCTATTGCAGACCATCTGTGATGCCGCGACCGTTCAGGGACGGTCTGGTGGCGCCTCAGTGGCTGAAATAAGTGGCGATACTGGCACATTCGTCGCCGTGAAATGGCCAACGGCCGACCTCGTCGGACTCCGCTTCCCGCTGAGCGGGAGCATTACGGGTCAAGTGGCGCAGGAGCTCCGCACCATCGCCATCTCTTCGGCCCGGGAAAGCTCGCCATTCTTCGCCGAACTCCTTCCACAGCTTGGAGTTGGGCCCATCCTGGTGCTGCCACTTCTCGCCCAGTCGCAGCTCATGGGCGTGTTGTCGGTCTTCCGGCGCGAAGGCGAAGCCACCTTTGACAAATCGGATGAAGACCGGCTTGCGGCGGTCGCCGACCTGGCAGCCCTAGCGCTCTTCAAGGCCAAACTACTCGAAGAGGCCCAGTCTGCCGATGCCGCAAAAACCAGCCTTTTAGCGACACTATCGCACGAGCTTCGAACCCCTTTAGCGGCACTAGAGGGATACGGCGAACTTCTGGAGGATGAGATCCTGGGTCCACTTTCGGCCCAGCAACGCGACGTCCTCGTTCGACTCCGGTCCGTTGGTCGGCACCTCGGTGCGCTCATCGAAGACATCCTTACATACGCCTCGCTGGAGGCGGATCGGCTGTCCATCCGCGTGTCGGCGGTCGGAGTCGGCGAGTTGGCCGATTCGCTGCTTCCGTACGTGGAGCCACTGGCGCGTGCCAAAGGGATCAGTTTCCGCCTCGAACTCGACCCCGACCTGCCGGAACTCCGGACCGACGAAGACCGCCTGCGCCAGATCCTGCTGAACCTGATCCAGAACGCGGTGAAGTTCACCGAACACGGCGAGGTCGTGCTGCAGGTGACCCACGGGTCGCCGACGGCGGATGGTGCCGTCACGGTCCGATTCTGTGTGCGGGACACCGGCATCGGCATCGACCCTGCGGATCTGTCGCGCCTCTTCCGGCCGTTTTCGCAGCTGGAAGACGTGCAGTCGCGGCGGCATCGTGGCACGGGACTCGGGCTGTACATCTGCCATCGGCTGGCCACGCTGCTCGCCGGTCAGATCGAGGTGGCCTCGCGACCACGGGACGGATCGCAATTCACGCTGACCCTCCCCGTCATCACACCGAGCACGACGCCTGCGTCGCGATAGGCATCGCGGGTCCGTTAGATTCCTCACACTATGCACGCGACCGCCATTACCAGCGTTTTCAACGACGGCATCATTGCCGAGCAGTTCGAACGGTACCGCCTCGATCCGGCCAGCGTCGATGAGACGTGGCGCCAGTACTTCCGGATCGCCGAGTCCCTGTTCGCCGGCACGGCCCTAGCTGCCGCACCGGACAGCCCGCCACCGGCCAGCGCGCCGGCAGCGTCAGGTTCGACGCCAGACCTCGAATTGCTCAAGAAGGTCGCCGCGGCGGCCTCCCTGCAGCAGGCCATCCGCAACTACGGCCACTACGCCGTGCAACTCGATCCGCTCGGTGCACCACCGGTCGGCGCCGATGAGCTCTCGGCCGAGTTTCACGGTCTCACCGAGTCCGATCTGGTCGGCATTCCCGGATCCGTACTTGGCGATGACCGGTTCGCCACGGCCCTCGATACGATCAATCGCAAGCGCGAAGTCTATTCGGGGCGCGTCGGCTACGAAGTCTGGCACATCGAGATCGACGCCGAACGGGAGTGGTTCCGGAAAGCCTTTCGCAACGGTGTGCTGACGCGACCGCTGACGGTCGACGAGAAGAAGGCCGTGCTGCACCGTCTCAATGAAGTCGACGGACTGGAGCGCTTCCTCGGCCGCGCCTACGTGGGATACAAGCGGTTCTCCGTCGAGGGGACGGACGCGCTCGTCCCCATGCTCGATACCGTGATCGACGAATGTGGCCGCGCCGGTGCGCGCGACGTCGTGATCGGCATGGCACACCGCGGGCGCTTGAACGTGCTGACCAATGTGATGGGCAAGCCGTTCGAGACGTTGTTCGCCGAGTTCGAAGGGCGGCATGACCATGCGGACGAAAATGCGACCGGCGACGTGAAGTATCATATGGGCTACGTGGGGTCGCGCACGGTCGATGGCCGCGAGGTGCGTCTGCGGCTCGTGCCCAACCCGTCGCATCTCGAGGTGGTCAACCCGGTGGTGGAAGGGGTCGCGCGCGCGTTGCAGCGGCTTCCGGGCAACACGGGCGAACGTGACGAGTCTGCCGTCGTGCCAGTCGCGATTCACGGCGATGCGGCGTTCCCCGGCGAAGGCATCGTGGCGGAGACGCTCAACATCTCGCACCTCAATGCGTACCGCACCGGTGGCACGATCCACATCATCGTGAACAACCAGGTCGGTTTCACGACGGATCCCGGCGACGCTCGATCGACGCACTATGCGTCCGATCTGGCGAAGGGATTCGAAATGCCGATCTTCCATGTGAACGGCGACGACGCGCAAGCATGCATCACGGCCGTGCGACTGGCGTGTGCGTATCGCAAGACGTTCAAGAAGGACGTGCTGATCGACCTGGTCGGCTATCGGCGGCATGGCCACAACGAGGGTGACGAACCCACCTTCACGCAGCCGTCGCGCTACGCGCTGATCAAGAAGCATCCGACGGTCCCGCAGGCGTGGGCGAATCGTCTGGTCGCCGAGGGCGTGATCACGGCGGACGAAGCCGAGGCTGTCGAGAAGACGGTCTCAGAGCGCTACGCAGAGATCCACGCCCGCTTCAAGTCGTCGCTGCTGGCCGCGGAACGTCACGCCCCGTGGCCGGCCGAACCGGAGCCCGCGTCTCCGCCCATCGTCACCGCAGTGAATGCACAGCATCTGCGTGACATCAACGGCGCGCTGCTCAAGTGGCCAGCCGATTTCACCGCGCATCCGCGTCTGGCGAAGACGCTCGAGCGGCGGCGCGAGGCGATGGGTGATGAAGGCGGGATCGACTGGGGTCATGCAGAGGCACTCGCCTTCGGCAGCCTGCTGATCGAAGGCGTGTCCATTCGCATGAGCGGACAGGACGTCGAACGCGGCACGTTCTCGCACCGACATGCCGTGTTGAACGATGTCGAAACGGGGCGCAAGTATACTCCGCTGGCGAATCTGATCGGCAGTCAGGGCGCGTTCGAGATCTACAACTCGGCGCTGTCCGAGACGGCTGTCCTCGGTTTCGAATACGGGTTCAGCACGGTGGCCACCGATACGCTCACGTTGTGGGAGGCGCAGTTCGGCGACTTCGTGAACGTGGCCCAGCCGATCATCGACCAGTTCATCGTGGCCGATCGAGCCAAATGGGGTCAGGACAGCGGCGTGGTGCTGTTGTTGCCGCACGGGTATGAAGGACAGGGCCCCGAGCACTCGAGCGCACGCCTCGAACGTTTCCTGCAGTTGTGCGCCGAGGACAACATGACCGTCGCCTACTGCAGCACGCCGGCCCAGTACTTCCACCTGCTGCGTCGTCAGGCCCATCGCGCGAATCGTCGTCCGCTGGTGTGTATGCAGCCCAAGTCGCTGTTGCGACTGCCGCAAGCGGCGTCGCATCTGTCCGACCTTGCCGAGGGCGGCTTCCAGCCGGTCATCGACGATCCGATCGCATCGCGCCAGCGCGACGACGTACGCCGCATCGTCTTCTGCACGGGCAAGTTGTATTACGATCTGGCGGCGGCGCCGGCGCGCAGCACCAGTGTCGCGCTGGTGCGCGTCGAGGAGTTGTATCCGTGGCCGCATGAAGAGATCGCCGCGCTGATGGACATGTACCCGGCGGTCGAGCAGGTCATGTGGGCGCAGGAGGAGCCGCGCAATCAGGGCGCGTGGACGTATGTCCAGCCGCGTTTGCGTGCCTCCGCCGGTGCGGCCGTGGGGGTGCGCTATGCCGGGCGGCTCGAGCGGGCCAGTCCGGCCGAAGGCTATGCCGATGCGCATCAGGTCGAGCAGGCGCGTATCGTCGCACTCGTCATGAACGTCGGTGAATTCGTCGAGGAGCGGGCAACGATGAAGGTGCATCAGTGAGCGGGAGGCAATCTGCCGACCTGCGTGTCCTTGCAAGCGCCGCGGCTGTTGCCGCGGCGCTTCTCGCT
>CAZMGX010000106.1:0-4661 GCA_964565915.1 uncultured Gemmatimonas sp. | reverse complement strand
TTGAGGGTCCTTGTGGGCGGGGGCGCAACTCTGCGGACGGGGGTGTGCGTCCCCGCGCCGGGGTGTGGGCCGCGCCGCTTCTCGCTGGCGGGCAAACGGCGCAGGCGCAAGGCAACGTCACGACCGAACGTGGCGCCGCCGCACTCGGTTCGGTGCTCAACGGACTTGGCACGACCGGACGTGTGCTGACGATCGCCGCCCATCCGGACGATGAAGACACGCAGTTCATCGCGTGGCTGACGCGCGGGCGGCACGTCGAGACGGCGTACCTGTCACTCACGCGTGGTGACGGTGGACAGAACCTCATCGGCAACGAACTCGGCGAGGCGCTGGGTGCGATTCGCACGCAGGAGCTGCTGTCGGCGCGCCGCATCGATGGCGGGCGTCAGTACTTCTCGCGCGCCTACGACTTCGGCTTCAGCAAGAACGCCGAGGAGACCTACGGGCATTGGCCGAAGGACACGATTCTTGGCGACGTGATCCGTGTGGTGCGGGCGTTCCGGCCGCATGTGATGGTCGGGTTCTTCAGTGGTACGCCACGCGATGGCCACGGGCACCACCAGGTGTCGGGATTGCTGGCGCGCGAAGCGTATGACCTGGCCGCGGATACGGTGCGTTTTCCGGTGGCCGGCTTCGGTGCGCCATGGACGCCGTCCAAGTTCTACCGCAGCTCGCGGCAGAATCCTGCCGAAGCGACGTTGCGCATGAACGTCGGTGAGTACGATGCGCTGCTGGGACGCAGTTACTACGAGATCGCGGCGGAGAGCCGATCACAGCACAAGTCGCAGGGCTTCGGCGTGCTGCAGCGTAAGGGTGTGATCATGGACGCCATTCGTCGCGAGGCGTCGCGGGTTGGTCCCGAGAACGCGGCGGACGAGCGATCACTGTTCGATGGCGTCGATACCACATGGGCACGACTCGGCGCGTTGGCGGGACGACCGGTGGTCGCCATGCCGCTCGATTCCGCGGGGCAGGCGATGGCGGAGGCGCGGCGGGTGTGGCGTGCACAGGATCCGCAGGCTGTGCTTGCCCCGCTGGCTCAGGCCCTTCGATTATTGCGTGTCGCACAGCGGCGCGTGCCACCGCCACCCGCGTTGCCGTCGTCAGGCGGACGTCGCGTGGTCGAATTGCCGGCGGTTTCGGTGCGCGCCGATGGATCGGCGCCAGCGGCTGACCCACGGCAGGTGTCTCGCGACAGCGAAGTGGCAGACGCGCTGGCGTTGACCATCGCGCGCGTCGAGCGTGCCCTGTTGCTGGCGTCCGGTGTGGCGGTGGAGGCGACGGCAGCGCAGGCCGTCTTCCCGGTGCGTGAACCCGCCAAGCGCGGTGTGCGCGATTCACTGCCGGTCACCATCACGGTGTTCAATCGCGGGCGTGCACCAGTGCAGTTGTTCAGCGCGCGGGCGTGGCGCGGTGAACGCACCGCGGACACCGTCGTCACGTTGGCGGCAGACAGCGCGGTGTCATTGCCGCGATTCGCGGTGGCGCGGACGCCGACGTCACCGTGGTGGCGCGAGCGAGGGCGCAAGGGACGGGACTGGTTCGAGATGGCGTTGGATGGCTCGGACGAGACACAGCGTGAAGAGCTCTCCGCCGTGATGGCCAGTGTGGATGTTCAGATCGCCGGGGAGCGTATTGCCTTGTCCGTGCCGGTGGTTCACCGCTACGCGGATCCCATCAAGGGTGATCAGCAACAGCCGGTGCATGCCGTACCGGGCATTACCATCGGGTTGGCCAGCGCGGTCGAATACATTCGGGCCGGCGTACCGGTCGAGCGCGATCTGCCGGTGCTGATCCAGTCGGCGTACGACACCGCCGCGCGTGTCACGGTGACGCTCGAACTGCCCAAAGGCCTCGTGGCCGACTCGGCAGAGCGCGTGCGCGTCTTGTCGCCCGGGATGGGAACGACGGTGGTGTTCCGCGTACGTGGCATGATCCCGCCCGGCCGTCACCAGTTGGGGGCGTTGGCGTTTCACGAAGGTACGGCGTCGACCGCCGGCTACTACACGATCAACTACGACCACATCAATCCGCAGCGCCTGTACGGCGCGTCGGGTATGTATCTCTCGGCGGTCAGTGTGAAGCTGCCTCCGAGGGCGCGCGTGGGATACATCCAGGGGTCCGGTGATCTTGGTCTCGACGCCCTGAAGCAGTTGGATGTCGTCGTCGAAAACATTCCGCCGTCGGCCATCGCCGGCACGGACCTGTCGCGATTCACGTCCATTGTCGTCGGGCCGCGTGCGTACGAAGCGAGTGATGAACTGGTGCGGCAGAATCCGCGGTTGCTGGAGTATGCGCGGCGCGGCGGGACGCTTGTGGTCCAGTATGGCGCCCAGGACATGAGCCGTTTCCCGGTGACGCCGTACCCGTTGCAGTGGACACGACCCGCCGCGCGCGTCACAATGGAGGACGCACCGGTGACGGTGCTGCAGCCGACGTCTCCGCTGCTGACCACACCGAATCGCATTGACCCCGACGACTGGGCCGGTTGGGTGCAGGAGCGCGCGACGTACATGCCCAGCACGATCGATCCACGCTATACGCCCTTGCTGGCCATGAACGATCCGAACGAGCCGGAGAATCGCGGCGCGTTGCTCGTCGCACCCGTGGGCAAGGGGCGCTACGTGTACGTCACACTGGCGCTGTTCCGGCAGTTGCCGAACGGGGTGCCGGGCGCGGCGCGGATGCTGCTCAACCTCATCAACGCCGCACCGATTCCGGTGCAACCCAAGATGTGACGGCGTCGTCGCGCGTCAGTGCACGCTCAGCGCACGCTCAGCGTCAGCGTAGCACTCGCGTCGGGTTGAGTGGGCGGTGTCCCGGTCAGTCGTCCGTGCACCATGATCGGGTAGGTGCCGGGCAAGACATCACCTGCGACCTGCAGGTCGAGCGATGCAAACTCGCCGTCCACGTCATCCGGGTCACCCATGATGGCGACCACGCCGGCCGGGAGCCCGGTCACCCACAGTCCGTCGAGGACCCTTGAGAGGCCTCGACGGAGTGCAATGACAATCGCGACGCGTCCTGACCCATTGCGCGCAATGGAAATGGACGTGGGAACGACGGCCACGGCCAACTCCGGCGGCGCCGGGGCGACAACGAATGGCAGCGTGAATATCTGATCGGCCGCATCGCGTGCGCTTGCGCGAAAGGTCAGCGTACCTGACCCGACGCTCGGCCACGGTGGCACGGGACTGCCGGAGAATGACACCGTGGTCGGATACCGCATGCCGTCGCGGAGCACGAAGGTGTTGGGCAGGATGCCCTGTGGCAGCCCCTCCATCCGCAGCGTGACATCGCCGCGGAAACCGTCTCGGCGCGTCAACGCTGCGAAACTCAAGGTGCCCGCGTTCGGCAGTGCCTGCGTGATCGTGAGACTGGTCGACGTCACGAGGAGTTCAAACGACGGCCGTGGCACCGTCACGCGCACGCGTAGCGACGCCGGGGCGACACCGTCCGCCGTCGCTCGCACGATGAACGTGTAGTCTCCCGGCGCAATCAGGGTGTCGACGTCGACCATCAGCCGGGTGCCACTGGCCGCGGCGGGCAGCGTCGATGACGCAAGCGTCACCTCCATGCCGTTTGGAACCGAGTCACAACGCAGTGCCACCGACCCGGCAGCGGACGATGTACGCGCAACGTTGAGTGTGACGAAGGTATTCCAGCCCCGCGACAGCTGCAGCACGGTGTCCGGCGACGTCAGCGCCAGTGCAGGTGAGGTGGGCGATGGCACGGAGAGAGGGTCTGCGGACTGACCCTGCTCGCAGGCGACGAGGCCGAAACTCAGTGCAAGAAGTGTTGCCCGCCGATAAATCCATCGAGACATAGGCGCACCAACCTGTTGGAGACGCGACCATTCCAGAGCGCAACGACGCGCGCCACCGTCACGCGCGCGACTGATAATCTGCAGCAGGCGCCTGGCAACTGTCTACTCAGGGCTTGACGCACACCGCAGGTGTCGACCCAAGGAGACAGGCCGGTTACACAATATCCGTTGTCGATTATCGGACAACCGATAACGGATATCGTAGTTGCTCGCGCTCAGGACCGCTGCGCGGCGGGGGCGGCACCGAGGCTGAGCACGTACCCCACCGCCACCACCACCGCCGCGCCGATCAGGTTGTGCCAGAGGAAACTCACGCTGGGGATCCCAATCGCGACGGCGGCGACGGCCCCCATGCCGCTGAGCAAGCCGACGAACGCCCCGAGGGCCCGCACACGCGGGATCATCGCCAGCAGGAAAATGCCGAGGATGGAGCCGTAGAAGAACGAACCGAATCGGTTCACGACCTCGATGAGAGATCCGAGTGTCGCGGCATAGGTCGCCACGATACACGCGAAGACGCCCCACAACGCGGTGGCCATCTTCGAGACGTTCAGATAGTGTGCGTCACTCGCCGTCGGCTTGACCCACCGCTGGTAGAAGTCCACCACCGTGGCCGTCGACAGCGAATTGAGCTCGGCGGCAATACTCGACATCGCGGCCGCAAGCACGGCGGCGAGAAACAGCCCGGCGAACCCGAGCGGCAGGTGGTCGAGGACGAAGCGCGGGATGATGTAGTTCACATCACGTGACGCTTCGCCGGTAACCCGTTCGGCGGCCGCGAGCGCTTCCGTGCGGACCGCCGTCACCCTCGCCTCGGACGTCTTGAAGGCGGTCA
>CAZMGX010000105.1:0-13944 GCA_964565915.1 uncultured Gemmatimonas sp. | reverse complement strand
CGACGGTGCTCCTCGCCAAGGACTTCATTCGATTCCGTCTGACCGGTGTGTTATCGACGGAACCCTCGGACGCGTCGGGAACGCTGATGTTCGATCCGGCGTCCCTGCAGTGGAGTGAACCGTTGCTGCACGCGGTCGGGGTATCGCGCGCGTTGTTGCCCGATGTCGCTCCATCGCACGCCATTCATGGTGTCATCATTGCGGCGAGTGCCGCGTTGACGGGGCTGCCCGTTGGGACGCCGGTGGTCGGCGGTGGTGCGGACAACGCCTGCGGGGCCGCCGGGGTCGGAGCAATCGCGGCGGGTGACGCCGTGGCCAGTTGGGGCACGTCGGGCACGGTGCTCGCACCGACCTCACAGCCATTGGTGGATCCCGGGTTGCGCGCACATACGTTCTGTCACGTGGCGCCGGGCACGTGGTACCTGATGGGCGTGGTGTTGTCCGCTGGTGGCGCGTTCAGCTGGTATCGCGAGCAATGTGCGCGCGAACTCACGGGTGACGACGCCTTGCAGCGGTTGGATGCCGAGGCGGACGCTGTGCAGCCGGGCGCGGATGGGGTCGTGTTTCTGCCCTACCTGCAGGGGGAACGCACGCCGCATCGTGATGCGTCGATGCGCGGGGCCCTGCTGGGCCTGAGTCTCGCGCACAACCGTGGCCACATGACCCGCGCGGTCCTGGAGGGGGTGTGCTTCGCGCTCAACGATTCGTTGTCGATCCTGCGCGAACTGGGGCTCTCGCCGTCGCAACTGCTGCTGACGGGCGGCGGCGCACGAAGTCCGCTCATTCGGCGCTTGCAGGCCGAGATTTTCGGTGTCCCAGTGATGACCGTCGATCGAGAAGAAGGTCCCGCCTATGGCGCCGCGCTGCTTGCGGCGGTGGGTGTCGGGGCATTCCCCGATCTCCAAACGGCCGCCGCGCGGACGTTGATGCGTTCACCCCGGCTCACGCCGTCGCCATCGGCCGTGCTGGCGTATCGCGCGCCTTACGCACGATTCCAAGCCGCCTACCACGCGGCTAGGCCCGAGTAGCACACCGTCTTGAGCGGAGCTGACTAACGCGAATGACGCGAACGGGCGCGAATCGCGCCGTGGTGAACGCGGGCCCAGCGGTCAGAGCGCCCCAAAAGAAAAAATTCGGGGCGACGACGCGAGACCTGCTGGAGCGAGACCCCTGCGCCCCCTGCGCCCTCTGCGGTTCAATGCCCAATCCAGCACGCCGCACCAGACCAAGCCGCGTCACCGCGCCGATCACCCCGCTTTGTCGCGTCGGCTAACGCGCCTGCAGCACCCCGAAGGCCTGCGGCGCGCGTGTCGGGTCACCAACGAGAAAGACCCGCGCGCCCTCCTGCGAGCGCAGGGCAACCGGCAGGTCGATGATCGGCTGTCGTGTACCGGGTGACGTTTCCAAGTACCACGTGCCCTCAACACGACGCAGCCTGCCATCGCGGGCGGGAGCGCCGTCTGCCGCACGCACGACGAACTGACGCACCCGAAAAAGCCGAGTGCCGGTCGGCCCGACATCCATGACGCGTTCAGCCGTGCGTTCGCCAGAGATCATGATCTCGAGTCCGTCGGCGGCGGCCAGCGCAATCATGACGGCACTGTCGCCGGAGGCCAGCGCGAGCTGATCGCCGTTTGCAGGCGCCAGCACCATATGCGTGAGTGGCGCCGCACCGACCGTGCGAAGGATGCCTCGTGCGGTGTCTATCGCAGCGGCCCCGCCTGACGAAGGCACCGACTCAGCGCCACTCGTTGGGGCGACGGAGTCCCGCTCAACCCGCAGAACCGGCGTCGACAGGTCCTGCGTCGGCACGGCGCTGTCGGCCGCGCGCGGCTCACGGTCGTTGCGCGAGCACCCGACAATACCGGCGGCAAAAAACGTCACCGCCCAAAGCGCCCCGCGCACACGGGGCCTGCGGATCCCGACCACGCTCTGGCCCATGATCACTGCAACCTCGTGATCGCGATGCGCAGCGCCGTACTCGGCGCCGTCGTTTCACTGGTGCGGAGGTGCAGCAGTTGCGGCGTGGCAAACGTGCCGGCGAATTCGAAGTACGCATGCGCGCCGCCGCGAATCACCGGCACCGGCGACACGAACGACCCGAACGGCAGCGGCGTCGGCTGGATGGGGAACGGCATATTCCATCGCGCCGCCCATGCCGGCGAAGCATTCAACCCGGCATAGATGCTGCGGAGATTCCATGTGGGGAACTGAATGTCGGGACTTGGCGACGCCAAGCCGGGATAGTCGTCGGCGAACAACGCCAGCCCCCAACCGCCGATCAGTCGATCGAACGACACACCGGCGACCGCGGTGAGATTGGCGATGCCCGTGGCGGTGGAGTTGTTCAAGGCGCGAAGAAACGCGGCGTCGGTGGTACCGTAACGATCGGCCGCATAACGCACGAGCGACCACGTCGTGTTGTAGAACACCGAGCCACTTTGCCCCGTGCCGTCTCCGAACGGAGACCAGTTCCACGGCTGCAGGAGTTTGTCGCGGATTTCGTTGAACTGCCGTCGCATGCCGTAACCCGGACGCCGCAGGCCGTCGGCGGCGTTGCAGGTGGCATCGGACGGATGGAAGTCGCAGTAGATGCCGTTGGTGGCGGCGGTACCGAAGCCCGTGTTGCCCTTCCAGGGCACTCGATGCAGCGACTCGCGCACCCACATCTCTTCCGCATGACGGGCCGTGCCCTCTTCAAGCCACGACTGCTCAAACGAGGGCGCATTGTTTGCAACGCGAGCGGACATCGACGCGATGTGCTTCACCTCATGGATGATCGTGCGCGCCATGAAGTAGAACCACCCGTCCGGCGAGCCGGTGCTGTTTACGTTCGGCATGGCACTCGTCGGGACGAAGCCGTAGAAGTACTGCCCGAAGTTGCTCCCCGGGGCCGCACTCGTCGGAAACTGATCACACGACGTCACGTACGCGGCGGCACCAGTAGTGTTCAATCGTTGCGAGAACACCATGTGCACCTTGCCGTCGTTGTCGGTCACGGCGTCCCGCAGCAAGGGATCTCCGAAGGACTGCACGATCGAGGCATGCTGTTCCTGATCGTAGATCTGGCCGATTCGCGAATAGTAGCCGGCAAGGTCGGCATTGTCGGCCGACTGCAACGTGTTCGCGGAATCCTCCCAGATGATCGAGCGCGCCCCGACGCGAATGGCTTTCGCCCGTATCACGCGCGTGACATCGTTGCAGCCGCCGGAGAACGTGAAGAACACATCGCGCATGTCCCCGGGAGTAACCTCGGCCGCTGATTCACGGCGCGCAGAACTCGCGGCGGTCATCGTCGTCCGCGGCACGAGCGCGCGCAGGCGCTCGTAGTCTCGACGGTTCCGCTCCATCATCGCGACGTGCTCGCGCTCGTGCCGGCGAATGGCGGCATCCACGCTGCCTGGCGCGTCCTCCGCGACATCGAGCGGTGCCGACGCCGCAGCGATCGGCCGCACCAGCGGTGCGCTGCCGGCGGCCGCCGGATTACCAGCCAGCTCGAACGCGGCGAGAGAATTCTGTGACGTGGCGACGCTGAACACCGTGACGAGAAAGCGCGCCGCTCCGCCCGTGGCCACCAATTCATTGCAGGTCGACTCGGCGCTGCTGGTCAGCACCAACGCCTGTCCGATCGACACCGTACGTTGGGTTGCCTGAACGGGATGCGTGCGTGTCACAGGACTGATCGAACCATTGGTCACGCGCACGATCGCCGCACCACTCGGCACACACGGCACACTGACCACGATCTGCCCGCTATTGGCCGAGACGATCGGTGCGGCGACGCCTCGCACGGTGACCGTCGTCGTTCCAGCCGACGGGTCGAAGCCGGACACCGTGAGTGTCGCTGATGTTCCGGGGGCCAGCGTGGCGGGGGTGATCGCCGTAATGGCCACGGCAGCGGATTGCACGGTGAGTGCCGCCGATCCGCTCTGACCTTCACTCTCAGCGATCACGGCGGTGACACCAGGCGCGACGGCCTGCACCAGGCCTGTGGTGCCTACGGTCGCGATGGAGGGATCACTGGTGCGCCACGTGATGGTGCGTCCTGTCAGCGTGCTGCCGTTCGCATCACGGGTGACGGCGCCGGCTTGCTGCGTGGCGCCGACCGCGAGCGCGCTGGCAGGCAGCGTGACAAGCACCGTGGCCACCGGCACGGGCAGTACGGTAATCGGGACCGACGCGACGATTCCTTCGGACGTCACCGTGATGTCGGTGGTACCGGGCGACAGCGTCGTCACCAACCCCGCGCTCGACACGGCAGCCACGGCAGGATTGCTGCTGCTGAACAGCGAAACCCGGTCCGTCAGCAGGCCACCCTGCGCATCGCGCGTCACCACCGTCAGTTGTTGCGACGTTCCCGCGATCAGGGTCGCGCTGGGTGGCGTCACCACCACGGCGGCGACCGGCACGGGACGCACGGTAATCGTTGTCGACCCCACGATCCCTTCGCTGGTCGCCTGAATGGTGGCGACGCCGGGCGAGAGCGTCGTCACCAGCCCCGTCGACGAGACGCTCGCGACCGTCCCGCTCAACGACGTCCACGCAACGGCTCGGCCGGCTAGTGTCGTACCCTGCGCATCGCGCGTGCTGGCCGTGAGTTGCTGGGGTGTCCCGACGATCACGCTCGCATCGGCTGGCGAAACGACGACGCTGGCGACCGGGATGGGTTTCGCGGGCGACTCGCAGGCAGCTGCGAGCAACAGCAGCAGCAGCGAGCCGACACGCCGGGCATTCTTCTCAATCACTGGGAACTCCCGAATGGGTAACGGCGCCCGCATGCGCCGGACCGACCGCACGGTGGTATTTCTCGAGCACACCGCCGCGGGGTGAGGGTCGTGTGTACTGCCAGGCGGCGCGGCGTGCCTGCAATTCATCATCATCAATCAGCACGGCGATACGGCCGTACCCGGACCTCGCGTCGATATCGATCACGTCACCGTCACGCAACAACGCGATCGGACCGCCGTCTGCCGCTTCGGGGCCAGCGTGCCCGATGCAGAGGCCACGTGTCGCTCCGCTGAAGCGGCCATCCGTCACGAGGGCGACACGCGTGCCCATGCCCTGACCATAAATGAGAGCCGTGAGGCCCAGCATCTCGCGCATCCCGGGTCCGCCGCGTGGTCCTTCGTTTCGAACGACCAGAACGTCACCGGCTTCGTACCGCGCCTCGCGAACGGATTCGAGTGCGTGCTCCTCCGACTCGAACACCCGCGCCGGTCCTCGAAACACTAGCGTCTCGAGTCCGGCCGTCTTGAGCAGCGCGCCATTGGGGCACAAGTTGCCGGTCAGTACAGTCACGCCGCCGTCGGCCGCGCGCGCATTCGCTACGGTCGACACGACCTCGCCATCCGGTGCGGCGACCAGCGACAACGCTTCGGCGAGCGTTTGTCCCGTGTACGTCAGCGCGTCACCGTGCAGGAGACCCGCGTCCAGCAGCGCGCGCATCACGACTCCCGCACCACCCACATGATGCAGATCGCGGGCAAAGTATCGGCCGCCGGGCTGCAGGTCGGCAATCAGCGGCGTGCGCGCGAACACGGCGGCGACGTCGTCCAGATGAAAACGAATCCCGGCCTCGTGCGCGATCGCGGGGATGTGGAGCGCCGCGTTGGTGCTGCCGCCCGTCGCGGACACCACCGCGCACGCGTTCTCCAGTGCGGCGCGGGTGACGATCTCGCGCGGACGCGGCCCGTCGTTGAGCACCGCCTGCATCAGCGCACGCCCGGCATGTCGCAGCATCGGCGCCCGTTCACTGTAGACCGCCGGCACCATACTCGACCCGATGGGGGCCAGCCCGAGCGCCTCGGACACCATGCCCATGGTGTTGGCGGTGAACTGTCCCGCACACGCGCCGGCCGTCGGCAGGCAGCTGTGGCTGATGGCCGAGAGATCCTCGTCGGTGGCTTCACCGGCCAACACCTTGCCCACCATTTCATAGGTGTCGCCGACATGCGTGTCGCGTCCGCGAAACGAACCGGGCAGCGCTGCACCGCCATGCACGAACACGCCGGGCACGTTGCAGCGCACGATGCCCATCATCAGCCCGGGCAGGTTCTTGTCGCACGCACCGATGGCGAATACGCCATCCCACTGATGCGCCTGTGTCGATGCCTCCACGCTGTCGGCAATCAGTTCGCGCGACACCAGCGAGTATCGCATCCCGGCATGGGCGATGGACAGCCCATCCGATACCGACACCACCGGACACTCGTGCGGCATGCCGCCGGCCGCATAGATGCCGGTCTTCGCGTGTTGGGCCTGCTCCCGCAACGGCGCGTTGCACGGGCTCATCTCGCCACCGGTGTGAAACACACCGATGTGCGGCCGCACGATGTCGTCGTCGTCCTGGCCGAGGGCATACAGGAAGCTGCGCGTCGCGGCTCGAAGGGGGCCCTCGTGCAACGTCGACGAGCGGAAACGACGCGTCATGACGCCTCGAACATCCGGATGATGCGCGACACGTCGGCGTCGACCCCCACCTGCGCATGCGCCGCCGCGTCGCGATACAACTCCGCGGCGCGTGCGGTCATCGGCACAGCGGCCCCGTGTTCCGCCGCCAGGCGCACGACCTGGTCGACATCCTTGCGAAACGTGGCCAACGCACCGATGCGCGGGGTGTCCACGTGCTGCGCCATGCGTGATCCGAAGATCTGCAGCGGCAACGAGTCGGCAAAGCCGCCCGCCAGAGCGGCCGGCAAGCGCGTCGCGTCGATGCCAGCCCGCGCTGCAAACGCGAGCATTTCGGCAATGACCATCAGGTTGCAGCCCACGATCAGCTGATTGCAGCTCTTCGCCAACTGGCCCGCCCCGTGACCGCCCATGTGCGTGACGCGCTTCGACAAGGCGTCGAACACCGGCGCGGCACGTGCGATGTCGTCGGCATCACCGCCGGCAAAGACGATCAGCGTACCGGCGCGAGCGGCGGGCAGACCACCGGACACGGGTGCATCGATCCAACGGGCCCCGTGGTTCTCTGCAAGACGCGCGGCCATCTGCGCCGTGGTGTCGGGTGCAATGCTGGACAGGTCGACCAGCAACTGCCCGGGGCGCATGACCGACGCAATGCCGACGGGTCCGAAGACCACATCGTGCACCGCATCCGTGTTGGTCAGGCAAAGACAGACGATGTCCGACTCCGCCGCGAGCGCACGCGCCGAGTCGGCCAGCCGCGCGCCGTGCGCGACGAGTGGTGCGGCTTTTTCCGGCGAGCGATTCCACACGGTCACCGTCCTCCCGCACTCGAGCAGCCTCTCGACCATCGGGGTGCCGATCAACCCGGTCCCGATGAAGCCGACGCGCGACGCGTCAGGCATACAGGTGCAACCCGTTGTCCATGCGGATGATCTCGCCGGTCATCCCCGGGGCCGAGGCGGCGAGAAAGAACGCCAACGCGGCGACTTCGCCCACCTGCAGCAGACGGGGCAGTGCCTGTGTCTGCAGGTACTTCTGTTCCACGGCTTCGAGCCGTTCGGCTTCGAGCACGCGGCTTGGCAAACCGCCCACCACATAACCCGGAGCAATGGCGTTCACGCGAATATGCGGGGCGAGTGCGCGGGCCAGCGACAACGTGAGCGTACTGACGGCACCTTTCGACGCTGCGTAGGCGACCGACGACCCCAAACCCGCGGTCCCGGCAATCGAGGACAGGTTCACCACCGAGCCGCGGCCACTCTTGGTGAGCGCGTCTCGACAGGCGCGAATCATCTGAAACGTGCCGATCAGGTTCACGTCGTAGGTGCGCGTGAATTCCGCGGCTGAGAGGGCATCGAGGTCCGCGTGGGGAATGAATCGTGTGGTTCCCGCGCAGTTGACCAGCGAGTCGATACGCCCGAAACGCGCGACGGTCGCCGCCGCGGCAGCCACGCAGCTGTCATCACGCGTGACATTCAGCGAGACCTGCAGCGTGTCGACACCGAGGGCGTGACATTCGTCAGCCACCGCCGCCGCCAACACCGCTGTTTCGTCATCGAGGGCACAGAGCACCACGTCCCAACCGTGGCGCGCGAAGGTCCGGGCGCACTCGGCGCCGATGCCCGTGGCGGATCCCGTGATCAGCGCGACGGAGCGGGTAGAGGAGGTCATGCGGAGAGGTTACTGTCGCGCGCTGTCGATGGCGAGTCTCGGTCGCTCGTTGGCGAGGCCGCGGCTCGCGCCCTGGAGGTCTTCGCGGGCATCGAGTCCATTCTGGCGCGTAGCGTTCCGCAGGTGATGGCGCGCTCGAAACGAGACCGCGGCTTGAGGACAAAAGAGTCCGCGTCGGTGGTATCCCGTGCGGTGCGTGCCGACGCGTACCGTGGTGGGCAGGGCGCCCACAGCGCGTCGGCCAGCGCAGTCTCGACGGACGTCGGCATGCCCGTGAACAGCCACGTGATCATCGCGATCACGATGACGAGCACGACGACGGTCGTCACGCGGCTGATGATCCGGATGTGCCGTGGCGCCGCCATCGCTCAGTCGCGTGGTCGGCGGGCGTCGATATTGAGGCGGGGGCCGGTCCAGATGACGATGGCGCCGCAGCCGGTCGGTGTTTGCAGCTCGGCGGGAATGAAGCCCGTGCGCGAGTAGATCTCGACCGCGCGCACGGTTTGCGGATTCACCAACTGCTCGAGATCGCCGTCATCCGTGGGGGAACGGATGCCGTTCAGCCACACCGTCGGGATGCAGGATCCACTCCCCGACAGCCCGCGCAAGCGCACGCGATCACGACGGTCCGATGATCCGACGATAAAGACCCCTGGGGTCGAGCGGAGCAGGTCCGACATGAACATCGGACTGCGTCGCTCGACAGCGGCTTCGTCGATGTAGTAGCCGATGCCACTCTTGCGACGGCGCTCGAAGTCGGAGAGCTGGTTCAGTGCTGCGATGCGATCGGCGCGGATACGCATGGTGTCCATGACGGGCACGAACGACTCCATCGTCAGATCGGCCGAACCGGTGCCACCCTCTGGGACATCGACGGCTGCGCGAGCCGGCAGGAAACCGAGCGCGCGGGCTTCCAAGGTATAGGTGCCGGCCGGCAGCGATTCCATGCTGTACTGTCCGCCAGCGCTGGTTGTGTCTTCCAATCCGCTGCCCCAGAGCACCAGGCGGGCGCCACGAACGGGCTCGCCGGCCGCATTTCGCACGATCCCGTTCAGGGTGCCCGTGCCGCGCAGCATGGGTTCCGAGGTGCGCGCGCTGGCCGGCGCTGCGACCTTCTGCGCACGGCCAATGAAGATGTCGCGCACCAGGAGACCGTTCTTCGGCGCGTCGAACTCCACAAATCCACTGGAATCGCTACCGGCAAACGCGCGAACGAGGAACGTACCCTCGGAGGGCACGCCGCAGATCGCAAACGTGCCATCCGCGGCCGTGTTGACGACGGTCGACGGTCGACGCCGTTCGATGCCGTTCTGGCCGAGTGTGATCTCGAGCCATTGCGCACGAATGCGCGCCGGGCCGGCCAGGGGTTCGCCGCGCGCGGAACGGACGGTGCCGGTGAAGAGCCCCAGCGAGTCGTTCGCCACCGTCGGTCCGCACGTTCTGGCGACCAACGTTCGCGATGAGGGAATGGTGAGCATCGCGCGGACTTCATCGGTCGTTCGCGCGTCCACTCGCAGGAGCGGGGATTCCAGTCGCAGCGAATCGAGCCGCGGATGCAGGAATCCCAGCAGGTAACTGCCCAGCGGAACAGAGTCGATCGCCCACGCGCCGCGTTCATCGGACGTGACGGATCGACTGCGTGATGGATTGTCCGGCGACACCAACTGGAGCAGCGCACCGGCGAGCGGGCGCATGGCCACGCTGTCGAACACGCCGCCAGACACCCGGGTGTAGGTCGTTTGGGCGGTCAGGGCGGCTGGTACGGTCGTGGCGATGATCGCCCCACACAACAGCCGCGAGACCCAGGCTCGGGGAATACAATTCTGGTTCACCCGGAATGATTTAACGCGTGGCGGGGCGGTATGCCTACCCCGCCGTTCCCGGACCGCCCCGGCTCTCCCTTCTTCCCGACCCATGTCTCCTCGTGCCGTCCTGTGCGCCGCCGCCGCCGTCGTCCTGCTGTCCGGCGCGTCCGCGCCGGAAGCGCTCCGGGCCCAGGCTCCAGCCTGGGGCACCGTTCACCAATCAGCTTCGTGGTACGCCGGATTTGTGGACCACGCCCTCACGTCGAAGACCGCGCTGTGGTTCGACGGACAGTGGCGACGAATGGGCGCGGGTGATTCACCGCAGCAGCTGCTGTTGCGTCCCGGCATCCAGCGAACGATTGCCCCGGGTGTGCGCATTGCCGCGGGCTACGCGTATGTGGCCACCGCACCGTACGGCGAGCGGCCGAGTGCGACACCGCTCCGCGAGCATCGCGCGTGGCAGCAACTGCTGCTGAATCATCGCGCTGGTGCGCTGACGGTGACCCATCGCTATCGCTGGGAGCAGCGCTGGCTTGCACCGCTCATCGCCGACGGGGGCGACGGCGAGACGCGGACTGGGCGATGGGGGTACCAGCAGCGCGCCCGCTACATGGCTCGAGCGCAGGGTGCGCTGCCGACGCTGCGGATTGGCGACCGTCCGGTGCTGGGGTTTGTCTGGGATGAACTGCTGATGCCGATCGGTCATGGTGATGCGGTCGCGCGTGTCGCGCAGAACCGGATGGCGGCGGGCATCGGCATTCCGCTGAGCGGACGGCAGCGCGTGGAGATCAGCTACATGAATCTGTGGAACGCGTTGGCGTCTGCACGCACCAACGAGGTCAATCACACCTTCAGCGTGGGCTGGGTGTGGGTCTCCACCAAGTAGCGGCTTCGCTGTGCCCACCGCTAACTTCGCCGCATGGAACGACGCGAACTGCTGATGTGGATGCTGTCGACCGGTGGTCTGGCCGCGTTCAATCAACTCTCTCTCAGCGACCTCGAAGCGCTTGGTGAAGAGACCCACCGCTCGGCACGGTTGCGACAAACGCAGCCACCGCGTTCGCGCGCCGTGCTCCGTTCTCTCACCATCGGGGCGGCGGCGACCGTGACGATGGCCGCGGAACGCATCATCCCGGCGACCGATACACCGGGAGCGACACAGGCCGGCGTGACGGCCTTCATCGATGTCATGCTGACCTCGTGGTACACTCCGGCCGAGCGCACGCGATTTCTGGCTGGGCTCGTCGAACTCGATGCGCGAGCCAGACAGCGTGCGGCCACGACGTTTGTCGCTGCCTCCGAGGCGGATCAGATGGCAGTGTTGGGTGCGCTCGACGACGAGATCACGGCGCTGCGTCGCACCAACCCCACCGCGGCCAACGATCATTGGTTCGGCATGCTCAAGTACCTCACCGTGTGGGGCTATTGCACGTCGGAGGCCGGGATGCGGCACACGCTCAAGTCGTATCCACCACCGATGCGCTATGACGGCGCCGCGCCGGTGACGCCGTCATGACGACGCGGCAGGCACGCAGCGCGACGGACTTCGATGCGATCGTTGTCGGGTCAGGGATGACCGGCGGCTGGGCCGCCAAGGAGCTGACCGAGGCCGGCCTGCGCACGCTGGTGCTCGAGGCCGGGCGACCGATCTCGCCGGAACGCGATTATACGGAGCATGTCGCCCCATTCGAGATGCGCTTCCGGGGTCTTGGTGACCGGCGCACCGTGGAGGCGCGACAGCGTCGGCAGCGCAACTCCGTGTCGTTTGACGAGCTCAGTCACGTTTTCTGGACCGACGACGTCGACCATCCGTATAGTGCGCCGGCTGACAAGCCATTCGACTGGTTTCGTGCCCGTCAGGTCGGCGGCAAGTCGATCATCTGGGGCCGGCAAGTCTATCGCATGAGCGATCTCGACTTCGAGGCCAATGTGCGCGACGGACATGGCGTCGACTGGCCCATTCGGTATCGCGACCTCGCGCCGTGGTACGACCACGTCGAACGCTTCATCGGCGTCAGCGGTCAGGCCGAGGGTGTGCCGCATCTTCCCGACGGGGTTTTTCTGCCGCCGATGGAAATGAACGTCGTCGAACGCCACGTGCGCGATCGACTCGCGGACCGCTACGGACGCGAGCGGTTGATGACGATCGGCCGCGTGGCCGTGCTGACCGAGTCGCGTCCCGGTCGTGGCGCGTGTCACTACTGCGGGCCGTGCCAGCGTGGCTGCTCGACGCGATCGTACTTCAGCAGCGTCAACGCGACGCTGCCGGCAGCTCAAGCCACGGGCCGGCTGACGTTGCGCCCGTACAGCATCGTTCGCGCGCTGCAGCACGACGCACGACGCAACCGGATCTCCGGCGTGCAAGTCATCGATGCGCGCACGGGACGTGAACTGCGCTTCACGGCGCGGGTGGTCTTTGTGTGCGCGTCGGCGATTGAGAGCGCGCGGCTGCTGCTCAACTCTGCGACCCCGCAGCATCCCACCGGTCTCGCCAATTCGAGCGATCAGGTCGGTCGCAACATCATGGACCACATCAAGCAGGGTGGTGCGACCGGCCAGTTCGACGGGTGGTCCGACAAGCAGGTACTCGGTGTGCGACCCAACGGGATTTACGTCCCGCGCTTTCGCAACATCTCGTCGTCGCAGCCGGAGTTCGTGCGCGGTTATGGTTTTCAGGGCGGCGCCAACCGCACCGGTTGGCAGGCGTCGGCTCGTGCTCCGGGCATCGGGCTCGCGCTGAAGGCGCGCCTGACACAACTGGGGCCGTGGACGATGACCTTCAACGGGTATGGCGAGATGCTGCCACGCGAATCGAATCGCGCCACGGTGCACCCGACCTTGAAGGACAAGTGGGGAATTCCGTCACTGCACATCGAGTGCGCGTGGAGTGCCAACGAACTCGCGATTCACCGCGACATGAGTGTCACCGCCGCCGAAATGCTGGATGCGGCCGGGGCGCGGAGCGTTCAGCCGTCGCGATCGGCACCAAGCACACCAGGGAACGCGAACCATGAGATGGGGACGGCGCGTATGGGGCGGGACGCGAAGACTTCCGTGCTGAACGCGTGGAACCAGTCGTGGGATATCCCCAACCTCTTCGTCACCGATGGCGCGGCGATGACCTCGAGCGGCTGTCAGAATCCGTCGCTGACCTATATGGCGCTGACAGCGCGTGCGTGCAGGTTCGCGGTCGATGAGCTCAAACGGCGCAACCTGTAGCCATACAAACCGCCAAACAGTTTCCACGGATAAAAGCAGATAAAGAACAGATAAACGGCACGGATCAGCCGACCTGCGACGCTGTATCCGTGCCGTTATCCGTTCTTTATCTGTTTTTTATCCGTGGAGGCTGTTTCTCCCGCCGTATGCAACAGACACGCTAGCCGCGCGGACGCGCCCCGCGGTCACCGCGCGGGCCGCCACCACCACCACCGCTGCCGCTGCCGCTGCTGCGCTCCACACGCGGCCCGGCCGCGCGGGATTCACCACCCTGGCGAGGCTGCGCCTGGCGGGGCTCGGCCTGCCGCGGCGGCGAAGGGGCCTCACGGGTTTGCGGCTGCGCCTGACGCGGCTCGGACTGACGCGGCGGCGACGACCGCGGCATCTGGTTGATCGTGCGATTCACACCGGAGCGATCCGATCGCGCGGACTGCGCGCGGTCATCGACGATCGGTGCGTTCGGCGGGGGCGGCCCGATGGTGGTACCGACCTGCGGCATCGCCATGCGCGGCTGACCACGGCGACGCGCGTCGCGCGCCTCGTCGTCGCCCGACGGATTCACCGCACCCGGCTCACGCACTGCGTCGCCACGCCCGTCGCCCCGCGCTTCGCGATCACCCGGCGCGATGCCCATGGCGCGCACGGTAGACGTCTGCTCGATGCGGCGATCCTCCGGCACCGCCACGGTGGAGCGCGCGGACCGGTCGGATCCATCACGATATCCTTCGGGCGTCGCCACGGGGCGATCGCCACGTGGCTGCGCCGTGCGGCCGGTATACCCATCGTTGCTGCCGCGATCACGGTTGTCGACAACGCGACCGTCACCACGCCGGCCGTC
>CAZMGX010000104.1:0-13981 GCA_964565915.1 uncultured Gemmatimonas sp. | reverse complement strand
CGTTGGCGAGCCCGATGGCGGCGGCGGGATCGGCCACCTTGAGGTCGCCCACGCCATCGAGGGTCAGGCTGACCGTCGATGCGAGGTCGCGCCCCAATCGGGTCAACGTGGTGTCGCCGGACGGGGCGCTGAACGGCATGATGGCCAGCGCCCGGGCCGACTGCGACACGGCGGGCCGCATGGTCCACCAGCCACCTGCGCCGAGTGCCACGACAACCATGGCCGTGGCGGTCAGCGCGATGCGTGTGCGGCGCGAGGTAGCGGCGCCCGCTTTCGCGGTTTCGCCCGATACGCGGCCGATGATGCGGTCGAGCGACGCCACCATACTTTCCGCACTGGTCGGGCGATCTTTCGGCTGCTTCGACAGCGCCTGCGCCACGAGGGCCGACAACTCCGCCGGTACATCAGCACGCGACGACGCCACGGTGGGCGGCGTCTGCGTGAGGTGCGCCGCGATCATCTGCTGCGGGGTCCCCACAAACGGCGGCGCGCCGGTGAGCATCTCGAACGCCAGCGCACCCACGGCGTAGAGATCGACGCGGTGATCGGCGGCTGCGTCGGCCAGCGCCTGTTCTGGCGCCATGTAGGCGGGTGTACCGAGGGCCATACCTGCGGTGGTCGCGAAGCCGGACGCGGAAAGCGCCTTGGCGATACCGAAGTCCGCCACCACTGCGTGTCCCGTGGACAGCAGAATGTTGTCCGGCTTGATGTCGCGATGGATGACGCCTTGCGCGTGGGCGAAGGCCAGCGCGTCGAGTGTCTCGCGCAGGATGCGCAGCGCCTGCTTGACGGGCAGCGGCCCGGCGCGACCGAGACGCGTGCGCAGCGATTCGCCTTGCACGAACGGCATGGTGTAGAACGGTCGCTCGCCCACCACGCCCGCCGACAGGATCGGCACGACATGCGGATGCTGCAGGCGCGCCAGCAACTGGATTTCCTGCCGGAAGCGATCGGTGCTGACGCCGGAGACGTCGCCGGCCAGCACCTTCACCACGACGTCACGGTCCAGGGTGAGGTCGTGTGCGATGAACACCTGCGACATGCCGCCGGGGGCGAGTTCGCGGTCGAGCCGGAATCCCGCACCGAGCGCTGCGCCCAACTCCTGCATCAACGCGATACGGCCTCCAATGGGGGATGCGGGGAAGATCCGCTGGATTTCACGGTTGTGCAACGTGCGACCGCCTCCCTCGCACGCTCACCGACGCTGAATGCTGCGGGCGGCGCGGATCATCTCCGGCATTGGCCGTTCGCTACTTTTCCGTGTGATCAACGCCTTGAATTCGTTGAAGCCGCGCAGGGCGCGGAGTGCCGGGTTGAAATGCCACGCCGCCGTCGAGGCGAGCTCATGCAAGCGCCAATAATTCGCATATTCCTTCATTCGCATGCAATATCAGGGTTCGCTGGGTCCATGTTCCATCACCGGGCGGAGCAGGTCGACCGCCACACGAGGAATTCATGCGCAAGCTCCTGGTACTGGCCGTTGCGTTCGCCGCCTGCTCAAAGGCGGAATCCCCTGCCGCCGATACGACCGCGATGGCTCCGGCGATGGCGGCGCCCGCGGTCCTGACCGCCGCCGACGTGACCGGATCGTGGAATGTCGTTGGCATGGGCGAGACCAGTGACTCGATCACCGGTCGATGGACCACCGTGAACGTCGATGACACGAGTGGAGTCCTGACGCCCGAAGGATCAACGGATAAGATCCCGTTCAAGCGAATGTTCGACGCGGACAGCATGATCGTGACGTCCACCGCCGCCTACACCAATCCGGCCGATGCCAAGGGGCCGAAGTTGATGTTCCGTTCCGTGGGACGCATGAAAGACGGCAAGCTGGTCGGAACGTCCGCCACCATGTTGGCGGACAAGCCGGATTCGGTCGTCCAGCGCGGCCGTTGGGAAGCCACGCGCGCACCGTAAGCGCGCCATAGGCGTGCTGACATTCGGACAGCGCAACGCGCCGTCTCGCATGAGGCGGCCCGTCGTGCATTCCAACACACGTCACGCCCAAAAAAAGGGATGACCCCACTTGAACAGCTAAGCTCGGCCCTCACAGGTCGCTACGAGATCGAACGCGAAATCGGCGCACCGCCTCGCGGTTCGCGCGGCCGACGATCACGTCATATACTCATTCGACCGCGATTGAACGTCCATCCTGCGTCAGCGGGTCACACGAGGTCACCGTGATCGCGTGAGCACAAGCCTGCTGTTGGACGTCCAAGAGGCCCTTGCGGGTCGATACCACGTCGAGCGAGAACTCGGGCGCGGAGGCATGGGCGTCGTCTGGCTCGCGCGCGATGTGGCGCTCGATCGTCCGGTGGCCATCAAGGCGCTCCTTCCGGAGCTGGCCGGCCAGCAGGACCTGCGCGAACGGTTCCTCCGCGAAGCGCGGACGGCGGCGTCTCTGTCACACCCGAACGTCGTCCCCATCCACATCGTCGAGGAGCGGGGCGAAGTCGTGCTCTTCGTCATGGGGTGGGTGGACGGTGAGACGCTGGGAGCGCGAATCGACCGGGTTGGTCGTCTCACCGGCGCGGCGGTTGCCCGCATGGTCCAGGAAGTGGCGTGGGCCCTCGCGTACGCGCATCGGCTTGGCATCGTCCACCGCGACATCAAGCCGGACAACATCATGCTCGAGCGAGACTCCGGGCGTGCGATGGTCATGGACTTCGGCATCGCGAGGCCCGCGGTGGGAATACGCGAGGCGGTCGCGGAAGTCGTGGGCACGGCACACTACATGAGTCCCGAGCAAGCCACCGCCGAGCCGGTGGATGGGCGGAGCGACATCTACTCGCTAGGCGTCACGGCTTTCCAGGCGCTCGCCGGCAGCGTGCCCTTCGACGGCCCCTCTGTCACCAGCGTCTTGGCGAAGCAGGTGACCGAGGCGGCGCCGCCCATCGCCACTCTTCGCCCCGAACTGCCGCCGGCGCTGGCGCGCGCCGTGGACCGCTGCCTGGCGAAGGAACCCGCGGATCGCTTCGCGTCCGGCGAGGAGCTGGCCGTCGCCATCGCCCCGTCAGCCGCCGGACCGCCTGCGGCCCCGCCGCAGATCCGTCGCCTCGTGCGGCTCATGAGCGCCGTGGCGGCAAGCGGCGGGCTGACGATGGCGGGCCTGTATGTGCTATCGGAGGCGCCTGAGCTCAGGGTCGACGTCACCGCGACGTTGTTGGCGTTGATGTTCGGCCCACTGGCCCTCTTGCTCGGGAAACTGGTCCGGTTCACCCGTGACTCCATACGGGACGGTTTTGGCTTTCGCGATCTCGAGAACGCGCTCATCCACGAGGCACGCGCCCGCCGGGAGGAGCCGTACCTCGAGGGAACCGAGAAGGCAAATCGTCATATGGCTCGCCATGACGCCCCGTTCGTTCGTGCCACCCCTTGGGTCCTGATGGCCTGCGGCGTAGCCGTCTTGGCCGCAGGGATCGCCAGCGGTGAGCGCAACTTCGCGAGTCTGGCGTTCGGGCCCCTGTTCTTCCTCCTGGGAGTCGGCAGGCGATTGGCAGAATCGCCGGAATGCTTCCCGGAGATGCGGACCCTTCAGCTGCAGGAGCGCTTGCTTGCCGGTCCACTCGGCCGGTTCCTGTTTCGCCTGGCCGGTATCGGCCTCGCTGAACGGGGGTCGCCGCGCCTGGCGACCAGGACCGAGGTTGCGCTCGCTGACGCAGTGGACGAAATCTTCGCATCGCTGCCGGAGGACGTGCGACGGCGTCACGCCGGGATTCCCTCCGTGATCAGGCGGCTCCAAGCCGACGCGGAACTCCTCCGGCGGCGCAGGGAGCGGGTCGAGCAGGCGCTCACGCAGATTCGAACGGGCCGCGACTCTCCCGCGCGGGTTGACCTCGAGAGGTCGAGCCAACTCGCCTCGGAGCGACTGTCGGCGGTGATCACGGCGCTGGAAACGCTGCGGCTCAACCTCTTGCGGCTTGGCACCGGTATACGCGAGGAAGAGCGCATCACCGACGATCTGGAGAGGGCCCTCGAGCTGAGCCGGTCCGTCAGTGCCGAGCTCGCGGCGGTGGACCAGGTCCGGCAGCTGCTCGCGCACGAAGATGGGAGGGGTTGAACGCTCTCATACCGGCGCGCCAGCCACCTCCCGCCGAATCGCGTCCGACATCTCGCGTGCGGCGGCAACGATCGGTGCAAATCGCGGATGTGACCGCAGCGACTCCAGGAAGCGACAGTGCACCGCGATGAACGGCGTCGGACAGAACCCTTTGTTCACGGACGACTCCAACACGTCGAGTGCGCGTTCGGTGTCGCCGCACATTGCCAGCACCTCGGCGAAATGAAAGGTGATGTGGCTGTCGAACGGCGAGAGGTCGAGTGCCGATACCATCGCCAGCGCTTGCGTGGTGTCACCGAGCTGCGCGCGCACGAGGGACTGCAACTGAATCGTGTACGGCACGTGGGGACCGGCGGCCACCAGCCAGGCGGCTTCGGCGGACGCGGCCGCGACGTCGCCGACGGAGATCGACGCGTACCCGACACACCAATGCGCGATGAAGTTGGCCGGATCGAGTTCGACCGCGCGGCGGAGTGGGTCAATCGATTGGGGCATACCGCCATCGAACCACCGGGCAACGCCGACCGCCTCCCAGGACATCCAGCTCAGCGGGTCCGTCGCGATCATGCGCGCGGCGGAGTCCTTCGCCATGTCGACTAACCCGCAGATGTTGACGGCCATGGCGAGGTACAAGTGCGAGTCGGTGTCGTTCGGGTCGCGCGCGATGGCCGCCCGGAAGTCCGCAATGCATCTCCGCCAGTCGCCGCGCTCGAATCTTGCCCACGCACGCACCGCGTAGCCGAACGACGCGTCGGGTGCCAGCGCGATCAACGCGTCGGCCTTCCGCTCGATATTGTCAAGCGTCGACGGGTCACCGAGTCCCGTCCTGAGCAGCGCCACCATGCCCCAAGCCCGTAGCGCCAGCAACGGCGCGCTCTCCCCCTCAATGGCGATGGCCTGCTCGAGCAAAGCCTGTCCACGGGCCGTGGCCACGCCAAGGCGTCGCAATTCCTGTCGCGCCTCGAGGTAGAGCTCGAACGCGCGCACGTTCTTGATGTCACGATGTGAGAGGCGGCGGTCCTCGTCAGATGTGAGGGTGATGCCGAGCGCCTGCACGATCTCGCGTGACACGCGTTCCTGCACCTCGAAGATGTCGTCCATCGTGCCGCTGTACTTTTCTGCCCACAGTTGCTCGTCGGTGTGGGCATCGACCAGACGTGCCGTGATGCGCAGCGATGCGCCCGCCTTTCGCACACTGCCTTCCAGGATAAACTGCACGCCAAGCTCGCGTCCGATCGTGGCGATGTCCTTGGTGGTGCCCTTGAATCGCAGGGCCGACGTGCGTGACACGACGCGCAGCGACTTGATGCGGGCGAGGTCGGTGCTGATCTCTTCCGTGAGGCCGTCGCTGAAGTACTCGTTGTCCGCGTCGGGGCTCTGGTTGACGAACGGCAACACGACCACGGCGCGCTTCTCGGTCGCGAGGTGCGCGGCGACCGGTGTCTTCAGCGCCGCGATGAACGCCTGGCCTGTCTCATAGCGCGCCGACGACTCGGGCGCCATGGCCATGCGCACGACCCTGTCGAGATGCTCGGGCACGTCGCCACGCACGGTGCGCACAGAGGGAGGAGACTCTGTGAGTCGCTTGGCCATCATCGCCATCGCGTTGCCGCCGAACGGCAGCTCGCCGGTCAGGCACTCGTACAGGATGCACCCCAGACTGTACAAGTCGCTGCGCCCGTCGAGCGCTGCGCCGGTGACCTGTTCGGGGCTCAGGTAGGCCGGCGTCCCGATCACCTGGCCCGTGAGCGTCAGATGAGGGGCCTCGGTCTGCGTGAGTGCGCGCGCGATGCCGAAATCCGCCACGATGGCATGCCCACCGCTCAGCAGAATGTTCTCGGGTTTGACGTCGCGATGCACGACGCCGGCGCGATGCGCATAGTCGAGTGCGTCCGCGACTTCCTGCACGATCAGCGTGGTGTCGTTCACCGACAGGCGCTTCTCGCGGTTCAGGCGATCGCGCAACGATTCTCCGTTCACGAACGGCATCACGTAATACAACACGCCGTCCACTTCGCCCGAGTCATGCAGTGGCAGAATGTGCGGATGCTGCAGATTCGCCGTCGTCCGGATCTCGGCGAGGAACCGCGCGGCGCCGAGTGATTCGGCGAGATCGTCGTGCAGCACCTTCAGCGCGACCTGCCGATGGTGCTTGAGGTCGTGTGCAAGAAAAACGGTCGCCATGCCACCGGCGCCGAGTTCGCGGTCGATCTGGTAGCGGCCAACGAGCGCCGCGTTGAGTTGATGAATCCTGTCCACTCGGCTCCGCGTCAAGCGATTGGGGATCGGGCCTCCCACTGCGCCTGCAAACGTACCGCCTCATCAGGTGGGGCGCGTCGCCGAGCACTGGACACCGGTAACCGGGCGATCGCTTTGGTAGCCAAGCCATGTGATCTTCATGGCGCCAACCGAGCTTGCGGACTGTCCCAGCAGTCTGCCTATTCCACCGGATTCGTTCTTCGCGGTCTCCTCCCGCGACGGTCGGGTCAACCGCCCCCCTGTCGCCCCCCAATGCCATACCGCGTACGTGTCGTCACGACGCTGGTTGTTTTCCTGCTGCTACCTGCGCCGCGGCGCGCTCGCGCGCAGGGGCCAGCAGCGTCCGCGAGCGCGCCCGGCGCGCCCGAGCTGCGCACCATGCGTGCTGCCGCGCTGGGGAAAGATCCGGTTGCGCTCGACGGCCGACTCGACGAGCCCGCGTGGGCCGCGGCTCCGCTGGCCAGCGACTTCGTGCAACGCGAACCGAAGCCCGGCCTACCCGCCCGCCACCGCACTGAAGCGCGCGTGGTGTACGATGCCCGCACGCTCTACGTGGGGCTGCGCATGTACGATGCCGCGCCCGATTCCATCCGTTCGCTGCTCGCGCGGCGCGACGAGCAGGTCACCGGCAGCGACTGGGTGTCCGTCGAGATCGACTCCTACTTTGATCGTCGCACGGCCTTCCGCTTCTTCACGAACCCGGCCGGCAGTCGCGTCGACATCCTCACCTCCGATGACACGCGCCACGATGTCACGTGGGACGCGGCGTGGGACGTGGTCACGCGCATCGATTCCCTCGGGTGGGTGGCAGAGTTCGCGATCCCGCTTTCGCAGCTTCGGTACAGCACGGCGGGGGATGGCGATGGGCGTGCGTGGGGCATCCAGTTCATGCGCGAAAGCGCGCGCGACGCCGAGATTTCGTACTGGTCGCCCATGCCACCGCAAGCCGGCCGTCACGTGTCACTCTTCGGGCAGCTTGGCGGTCTCGAAGGGCTGAACGGGCGCCGGCGCGTCGAGTTGCTGCCGTACATCGCCTCACGCACCACACGCGCACCAGGTGATCCGGCCAATCCGTACTACGATCCGGCGCGTTATGCAGCGAACGTCGGCGGCGACTTCAAGGTCGGTATCGGCTCGAGCTTCACGATCACCGGCACGGTGAATCCCGATTTCGGTCAGGTGGAGCAGGACCCGTCGGTGGTGAACCTCGGTGCGTTCGAGCAGTTCTTCCCCGAGCGGCGGCCGTTCTTCACCGAAGGCGCGGAGATCTTCGCGTTCCCGCTCGTGCCCGAGGGCAATGTGTTCTATTCGCGCCGCATCGGGCGTTCGCCACAGCGCACCGCGCGAGCCGCCGCCGGGGGATTCGTCGACGCACCCGAAACGGTACCGATCCTCGCCGCAGCAAAAGTGTCGGGGAAGACGGCGAGTGGCTGGTCCCTTGGTGTGATGCACGCGATGACCCGCGGCGTGTCGGCGCGCATTGCGGAGGCCAACGGTACGTCACGCAGCGAGCCGATCGAGCCGTCCGCACAATTCGGCGTGCTGCGGTTGTCGCGCGACTTCCGGCGCGGCCGGAGCGGACTGGGCCTGATCGGCACCACGACGAATCGCGACCTCGATGACGAGCGGTTGCAGTCTTTGCGGCGATCGGCGGTGGTGGGTGGCATCAATGGCTTTCACCAGTTTCGAAGTGACCGCTATCGCGCCACTGGCTGGCTGGTGGCCAGCGACCTGCGCGGGTCGGCCGCATCGATGCTGTCGCTGCAGCGCAACGCCGTCCACCGCTTCCAGCGCCCCGACGCGGAGTACCTGTCGGTGGACTCGGCGTCCACGGCGATGCAAGGGTGGGCCGGCGAGGCGTACCTGCGCAAGATCGCGGGTAACTGGACGTTCAACGTGGGCGGCGGTGCGCGCTCACCGGGTGTGGACGTAAACGAGGGCGGCTTCCAGACCTACGCTGACGTCTATTACTGGCTCGGCACGTTCGGTTACCGCTCGTTTACCCCTGGGCGGTGGCTGCGGAGCTGGAGCGCCAACATCACACTCATCGACGGCTACACGTTCGGTGCGGAGAACGCGCGGCGCGAAGCCGATTTCAACGGCACGTACGTCTTCAACAACCTCATTGAGGGCACGTATTCGCTGCAGCGCTGGTTGCCGTCGCTCTCCACGTGGGAGCTGCGCGGAGGCCCGGGGTTGCTGATGCCTGCGCACAACGACTGGAACCTGACGCTGAGCAGCAACAAACGTCGCAATACGGTGGCGGCGGTCCAGTTCCGTGGCACGCACCAGGAGGAGACCGGTCGGCTGCAGCTGACGATGGCACCGTCATTCACGCTACGCCCTGCGCCGCGCGCGTCGGTGACGCTGCAGCCGACGTTCGTGCAGAACCGCGATCCGGCGCAGTACATCCGCACGCTGACCGTGGGCGGACAGCCACGATACCTCATGGGCGAACTCCGGCAGCGCACGGCGATCTTCGTCGTGCGCGCGGGCTATGCAATCACCAAGACCATGTCCGTCGACGTGTATGCGCAGCCATTTGCCAGCGTGGGCGACTACCGGCAGCTCCGCGAGGTCGTCGCGCCCCGTGCGCCACGCTTCGTGGATCGTATGAGCACCTTCGGCCCCGACCGGCTCACGTTCGACGCGGCGTCCGGGCAGTATCGCGTAGACGCGGACGCGAACGGCACGGTGGACTTCTCGACGCCCGATCCGGATTTCGCGGTGCGTGAGTTCCGCGCGAACACCGTGCTGCGGTGGGAGTACCGCCCCGGCTCCACGCTCTTTGTGGCGTGGAGTCAGGCGCGGGATGATCGTACGTTCGTGCCAGGCGGCGGTTCAATCACCGACGACGCCCAGCGCCTTTTTGGCGTCGTGCCGCGCAACGTGCTGCAGGTCAAGGCGACGTTCTGGCAGCCGCGGTGAGGACGTGTCCAGCGAGACCAGCACCCTCCAACACATGCTGCTCCTCCTCTTCAATGTCCGCCGGCTGCTTGACCGGCTCATAGCGTGTTCGCAGGCGTCGCTCCATGCCGCATCGCTACTGGTGTGCATGGGACTCTTTACCGCGTGCGATACTACGGGGCCGACGACGGCGGCTGCTGATGCGCAAGTGCGCTTCGCGCTTGCCGGCAGTGCGCGCAGCGCCGGCCACACCGTGTTTGTGGGTGTGGCGTACGGGCGCCTGATCCCGGGCGGCGACACGATCCCGATCTGGCTGGACTCGACGAGCCTTACCGTCACCACCGAAGTGCAGGTGCGAACCGTCACGGTCGATGTGTCGACGTGTCTGTCCGATCCCCAACGCTATCCACGGGTGGAGGGCTGCGGCATCTTCGTCGACGCCGTGCTGAAGGAGCCCGATGGCGAGGTCGCCGACGAAGTCGTGATCGGTCCGCTGCCGGCGGCAGCTGGCGCCCAGATCACCCTACCAGCCATCGAACTGTCGACGATCGACTCGATCGAGGTCGCCGCACCGGCAACGATTGCGTCGAACGGGACGGCCCAGGCCGTGGCGACCGTACGACGCCGCAACGGCACGATCGCCACCGACCGGAACATCGCGTGGAGTTCATCCGACCCGTCGGTTGCGACCGTGTCGACCGGCGGTGTCATCTCGGCACTCCGCTTCGGCACAGCCACCATCGTCGCCACGTCCGGCACACACATCGGTCGGACCACCGTGGTCGTCACACCGCCGCTGCCGATCGCCTACTACGACTTCAACGGCGACGCGCTCGACAAGAGTGGCAACGGCCGTCACGGCACCGTCTTCAATGCCACCCTCGTTGCCGACCGGCTCGGCGCGGCGTCGCGCGCTTTTCGCTTCAATGGCACGTCCGGCAGCTACATCAGCATCGGCCAACTGCAACTCACGGGAGCGTTCACGCTTTCGGCGTGGTATCGGCCCGACGCCGCTGCCGGCGGAGCGGCGATCATATCCAATCTCGCCGGCAATTTCGACCAACCACCAGCCACTGGCTACGAATTGCTCCTTCTGGGGGATGCGCAGGGGCGCGTCCCTCGCGTGCACACGCGACTCAATTCTTCAGCCACCGCCACCGGTGCGCCGTGGACGCTCGGGCAGTGGCGGTATGTGACGGCCACCTACGAGTCCGGGCGGGCACGCCTCTACGTGGATGGTGTGCTGGTTGGATCGAACAACTTCATGACCCCGCCCGAGACAAGTCCGCATGCCACGGTCATCGGTCGTTCGGGATATGCCACCAGCAACTTTGCGAATGGTGCCGTCGATGACGTAAGCGTGTTCACGCGCGCGCTGACGGCGGCCGAGGTGGAGGCGCTGTACACAAGTGGGGGACGGCCGTAGGCGCACACTGCCCTGACCGGCGCTGCAGGCGGCGGTGCAGTTACGGCGACTCGGCGAGCACGCGCGCGGCCTCCTCAGTCAGCTGCGCGACCGCCGCTTCGACATCGACCTGTCTCGTGCGAAAGCTCAGCACACACACGCGCGCGAGATAGCGACCATCGACCGTACATCCGGACAGGAACACACGCCCGCGCGCCGTCACTTGTTCGACGAGTCGCTCCGTGGCGACGTTCTGATCGTGCTGCGTGGTCAGCGACGGGCCACCGAGGTGAAACGCGAACAGCGACAGCTGCGGTGCGGCGTCGATCACGACGCCAGGAATGGCCGCCACCTGCTCGGCCGCCCACAACGCAAGTGCGCGTTTTTCGGAGATGGCAGCACGATAGCGCGCGACGCCGAACATCTTCACACTCAACCAGACGCGAAGCCCCGGAAATCCGCGAGACAGTTCGGGACCATGCTGCGCGGGATCGTCGAACTCACTCTGATTCTCCGGCAGATACCCGGCGGTGGCCGAGTGTAGTGCGCGCAGCGCCGCGCCGTCGCGCACCAGCAACGCGCCGGTGCCGTAGGGCAGGAACATGCCCTTGTGCGGGTCGAGCGTCAGCGAATCTGCACGGGACAGCCCGATCAGCAGCGGGCGCAGTTCGGGGCAGAGATGGAAGAACGCACCGTAGGCGCCGTCCACGTGATGCCACAACTGCTCGCGCGCGCAAAGGTCGGCGATGTCGTCCAGCGGATCAACGGCGCCGGTGTTGGTGGTGCCGGCCGACGACGCGACGAAAAACGGCGACAGCCCCAACGCACGATCGCTGGCGATGGCCTCGGCGAGGGCAGAGACGTCCATGCGGAACGCTTCGTCGACCGGGATGCTGCGCACCCGATCGGGGGCGATCCCGGCGAGTTTGGCCGCCTTGTTGATGCAGTGATGACCCTGCGATGACGTGTACAACGTGCCGGCGCGGATGTCGTTACCCAGCAGACGTTCGCGGGCGCAGGCGATGGCGTTGAAGGTGGCGCCGGAACCGCCGGTGGTGAGCAGACCGGCGGTACCGACGGGAAAGTCCATCCATTCGCGGAGCCACTCGAGCACGTTGGCTTCGAGCTGCACGAGCGCGGGCGCGGCCATCCAGATGCCGGTATAGCGGTTGGTCGTGTCGGCAATGAAGTCCGCCAGCGCGGCCGGGTACACACCACCGCCGGGGATGTACGCGAGATACCCCGAGCCTACAGTGGTGAACGATCGCGGAATGAGATCGTCGAACAGCAGGTCGAGCAGCGGTTCGAGTGTGCTGCCGTGCTCCGGTGGCGCCTCGCGCAGGGCACGGAGCCGCTCCGTATCCTGCACGTCTCCACGACTGGGTTGCGAGGGTAGTGCTTCGATGTGGGCAACCGCGCGGGCAACGATGGCCTGGCCCATCGCGCGCATGGCGTCGGCACTGAACTCCATCGCGGCGGGATCCGGAAATCGGACGTCTGGTGTCATGCGCCGAAGATCACCGTTCGAGGCGGAAAAGTCGATGCGCCTGGTCGATTGGCAAAGTGGCGGACCGTACGGCACCTTGCAGGCATGACCATACCGACGCCTACAGCAAATCCCATTTCGAAGCGTGGAGCGATGCCGCGCGCCCGCTTCCGTATTGTGGCCCTGGCGGCCATGGTGATCGTTGCGCTGTCGGTTGCGTGCCGCAGCTCGCGTGCTCTGCCCAACGCCCAACGCGCCGGCGCCGCGCTGTTGTTGCATCCGGAGCACCCGGAGTGGACGCGCCCCGCACCGGCCGTGTCGCATCTGCGATTCGAAACCACGAAAGGCACGTTCGTGCTGGAGCTGGTGCGCGCCAACGGGCCGATCGGCGCCGACCGCTTGTACAACCTCGTCCGCCTCGGCTACTACGACGACACGCGATTGCACCGCGTGCGCAGCGGCTACATCGCGCAGTGGGGACTCCACGGCGACTCGGCGGTGAACGCCGCGTGGAAGGGCAGATACCTGGCCGACGATCCACCACGGTCGCGCAACACACGCGGTACGTATGCGTTCTCGTACGAAGGCCCCGGTCGCCCGAATACCCGCAACACGCAGATCTACGTGAACCTCGCCGACAATCCGCGCAATGACGCGGAGCCCTTCACCGTGCTGGGCACGGTGATCGAGGGAATGGCCGCGCTGGACAGTCTGTACGGCGGGTACGGCGAGGAGTCGGGCAGTGGTGTGCGGCAGGGCCGGCAGGGGCCACTGGAGCGCGGCGGGAATGCCTACATGGACCGCGAGTTTCCGAAGCTCGATCGTATCTTGAAGGCGACCGCACGCGTGCCGTGAACTGAGACCGTCAGGGAAATCCTGACGGCAGAAAACCACGAATCGGTGCCAATTGCACCATGCCCAATCTCGCCGCGAATCATCCGCAAGTCGTACACTTCGCCATCGCCCTGCTGTTCCTCGGCGTCGGCTTCCGCATCGTCGCCCTGACCGGCTGGCTCAAATTCACCAACCACGCCGCATCGACGCTTCTGATTCTTGGCACGATCGCGGCAGCCGTGGCCGTCAAGTCTGGAGACGATGCTCACGGACCGGTTGAGCGGATCCCTGGCGTACGCGCGCTCGTGATCGAGCACGAGGAGCTCGGGGAAAAGGCTCGCAACATCTTCATCGGCGTCGCTGCGCTCGAGCTGTTGGCACTTGGACTCGGCGCGGTGAAGTCGACCACGGGTTACGCGAAGTTCAGTTACATCGCGTCGGCCGTGGTGGGTCTGGCGGGCGCGAGCACGCTGTATCACGCCTCGCAACACGGCGGTGAGTTGGTGTACTCGTACGCCGGTGGCCCCGGCTTGCGAACGGGGGATCCAGTCGACGTCGATCGCCTGCTGATGGCGGGGCTCTACAACCAGTCGGTCAATGACCGACAGGCAGGGCGCCATGCCGATGCGGCGCGTCTGGTGAGTGAGATGGCCACGCGTGCGCCGGGTGATACGACCGTGAAGTTCCTCCACGCTGAATCACTGTTGCTGGATACGAAAGACTATCCGGCCGCACTGGCGGCGGCACAGGCCGTCTCGGTGGACTCGACGAACGCGCGCTTCCGCACGCGGAAGGCGTCACTCATCGCCGATGTGTTTCTGGCAATGGGTCAGCCGGACAGTGCGAAGGCGGTGTTGGCACCCGTCGTGGCCGCGTTTCCGACCAACACGCGCATCAAGGCGAAGCTCGACTCGATCAAGTAGCAGTTTCGCGCCGTGCCAGTGCGGCCGTCACTCCGGTCGACGTCGCAGCAGTTCGGCAATGTCGGCCAGTTGTCCCTGAATCGCCTGCAGCGTCTCCAACTCCGCCG
>CAZMGX010000103.1:0-14054 GCA_964565915.1 uncultured Gemmatimonas sp. | reverse complement strand
CCACAATCACCACGCCGTCTCGCTCCTGTGCGACACGCTGAAGGTGTTGCTCACGGGCACCGTGGAAGATCACAACCTCGCCGACATCCTCGACGTCGACCTCGAGAAGCACCATCACGAGTCGATGCTGGTGCCGCACGCCATCACGTCGGTCGGCGACGCCATGCCCGGCTTCGGCATCGTCGCCGCCGTACTCGGCGTCATCATCACGATGGGCTCGATCGGCGGCGCCGCGTCGGAGATCGGCGAAAAGGTCGCCGCCGCACTCGTCGGAACATTCCTCGGCATTCTGCTCGCCTACGGCGTGTTCGGCCCGGTCGCCAAGGCCATGGAAATGCGCATTCACGCCGAACACGACTACATGCTGTGCATCCGCACGGCGTTGCTGTCGTTCGCCCGTGGTGACGCGCCCATGACCGCGGTCGAGTTCTCGCGTCGCAACATCGAACCGCATGAGCGACCCAGCTTCGCCGAGCTCGAAGAGCTCACCCGGAAGAAGGCGGCCTGAGCATGGCACCACGGGGCGGCAAGAAGATCGTCATCGTCAAGAAGGTCATTCAGGGCGGCGGCGGTCATCACGGGGGGTCCTGGAAGGTCGCCTATGCCGACTTCGTGACCGCCATGATGGCCTTCTTCATGGTGATGTGGATCCTCGGCATGGACGAGAAGACGAAGCAGGCGATCGAGGGCTACTTCGCGAATCCGGTCGGCTACAAGAAGGGCTATGGCGCTGGCTCGAGCCCCATTTCGACGGGATCGGCGTTGTCGAACGTGCAGAAGACGCAGCTGCGCATGATCGTCCGTTCGACGGAACAACGCACGTTCGAACAGCTCAAGACCACCATCCTGGACAAGCTGGCGAAGAGCGATTCACTCAAGCGCCTCAACGCCCTCGTCGACGTGCAGGTGACGAACGACGGCCTGCGCATCGAGTTGGTCGAGAGTGGCGAGGGAGACGTGTACTTCCCCATCGGCTCGTCGCGCATGAAGTCGGCGACGATGCTGGCACTGCAGTTGGTCGGCCCCGAGTTGGCGCAGTTGCAGCACCCGGTCGTCCTGGAAGGACACACCGACGCCGCGCAGTTCGGAAAAGCGGGCGAGTATGGGAACTGGGAGCTGTCGGCCGAACGCGCCAACGCGGCGCGGCGCGTGCTCGAGACCGTCGGCGTCACCGGTGGTCGCATCGTGGAAGTGCGTGGTTATGCGGACACCAAGCCGCGCATCGTCGACGACCCCATGTCGCCGGCCAACCGACGCATCTCCATTCTGCTGCCGTACACACCGGTGACCGCGAGCGAGACCAACGCCGCCGACATGGCCGTCAGCAAGCGGGACTCACTGATCGCCAACATCGGCAAGCCGCTCCCGCAGACCCCCTCGGTGAACGTTCCACCCGAGCCACCGCAGCCGTAGGTCGCGAGGGGCAGCACGCGCTGACCGCGTAGCGGCTCGCGCTTAGCGGCTCGCGCTTAGCGGCTCGCGGCAACGTGCAGGCGCTCACGCGCCCACTGCGTCGCCTCCGCAAACATCACCCCGAGTGCGCTCGCGTCGGCCTCGCCCACCAGGTCGTCGACACGCGTCCAATCACCAGCTTCATACGCGCGCGCCATCCGCAACGACGCCGCGTGCGGGCCCGTATCACGCAGCATTGCGTCACAGACGTCCATGCTGACCGGCAGCCGTTCCAGCACCGTCTCGAGCGGCTGGCCCAGCAGCACGTCGATGCACGACAGCAGACCGACGAGGAAGCGCGCACCCGGATCGCCGGAGCCATCCGCAATCGTGGTGAGTTCGCAGAAACGGCCGCGCGTCATGGCCTGCAACACGGCCTCGTTGGCCAGCGGGCTCTGGCTCGCCACGGACGCCACCAGCAAGACCAGCAACCAACGCGACAACGCCTCGCGCCCGATCAGCCGAATGGCATACGGAATGGAATCCACCGAGCGCGCGCCGAACGACGCCGAATTGACGATCCGCAACAGGGCGAACGACAACGACGGGTGTGAGCGGAACGCCTCCTCGAGCGTCTGCTCACCGACCGTGGCATCACCCAGCAACCCCATGATGTTGAGCATCGTGGTCTGCTGGACCGTGATGGCGCGACCATCCAGCGTCTCGGGCCGGCTGAACACCCACCCCTGAAAGAGCTCGCACCCAAGCTCCTGGCACATCGTGCGGACAGCGCCGGTCTCCACCCGTTCGGCCAACACCGTCAGTCCGCGCGCGCGCAGGCGCTGCACCTTCGGCGTCAGCTGCTCGAGACTCTGGTGCAGGACATCGAGCTTCACGATCTTGACGTGCGACAACAGCGGATCGAGCGAGTCGCGTCCGTCATAGTCGTCGAGCGCCAGCGTATACCCGTCTCCCACGGCGCGCGCGCACGCGTCGACGACTGCCGGGTCCGCCTCGATGGATTCCAGCAACTCCAGCACGACCGTCGATGGGTCGAAGACCTTGTACAACTCGGCGACCAGGTGCTCGCGGGTCACGTTGACGAAGGCCACCGCACCGCCCGTCAGGCGATCAAGCCCGATCGACACCACCGAGTGCAGCGCCGTATCGCTGCACATCACATCGGTCGAAATCCGCCCGGCATCGGTTGCCGTCGATGACGCGCGATACAACAATTCATAGGCGACCCGACGGTTTCCGGTATCAAAGATCGGCTGCCGTGCGACATACACGGTTTGTGCCGATGGCCCGTCATCGTCGACGGGGGCCAGCAGTGGATCGTGAGTACGGAACGTCAAGCGGTCGGCCGGCGTAGTCTAGGGAAGTGGCGCCGAGGTTTCGGCGATAGCGTATATCTCAAGGGAGTATCGGCCGGACCATGTCGCAACTGTTTGCACTTCTCACGAATCGCGCGATGGGCGTCTGGGTGGTGGGCTTCGCCGCAACGCTGGTCGTCACGACGGGGTGCGACCGGCCGAAACGATCCGCGTCTACCGACTCGCTCTTGGCCCGCGACCTCACCTTGGCCGCCGCCGCCGCCCCGCCGCAGGCGCTTCCGTTACTGGGCGACACGGCCGCGAATCCGTCGTCCGTGCCACCCGCCACACCAGCCGTAGCGCGCCCGACGCCGACCACCCCCCGCCCTCGCGCCGACGTGGCTCCGGTCCGCACACGCGTCCGTCAAACGCCTGCGCCGGTCGAGCGAGCGCCAGTCGAGCCGACACCGCAGACGCCCGCGCCGACGCCAGCTCCCGCAGACGCGGGTGCGGCGCCGGTCGCCACCAGCCCCGCCAGTGGTACGGCCGGTACGGGGCGTGGCGCGATCGGGAGCGGCACGCGCCTCGTCGGCCGAACGAACGCCGAAATTTGTTCATTGGCCAACCGACCGGGTGATCGCCTGGTGGCGACACTGAGCGCCGACGCGGTCGCCTCGGACGGAACGCGGCTGGCCGCCGGCACGCCCATCCTGATCGAAATGGCACCGGCGGCAACAGCCGGTGAGTTTGCGTTCCGGGTAAAGTCGGTCCACGTCGACGGCGTCCTCATCCCCGTCGAAGGCTCCGTCTCGGTCGAGGGCGCGACCACCGAACGGCGTGTCTCGAAGGGCGGCGACAAGGGCAAGGTGGTCGGCGGCGCCATCGCCGGCGCGATCCTGGGTCGCGTGCTGGGTGGCGGCACGCGGGGCACGGTCATCGGCGCCGCTGGTGGTGCGGCGGCCGGCACCATCGCGGCCGCCCGCAATGCCGTGACGGAGAAATGTCTTCCGGCCGGGGCGACATTGACGGTAACGCTGTCCGCCCCACTCGTGCTGTCTCCAGGAGCACCGTGATCGAAGTCGAGCAGTACACCAAGCTGTACGGCGATATGGTCGCCGTGAACAAACTCTCGTTCACCGTACCCGCAGGTGATGTCGTCGGGCTGGTAGGCCCCAACGGAGCCGGAAAGACCACCACCCTGCGTGCGCTGGCCGGCATTCTGCAGCCCACGTCGGGTTCGATTCGCATCGCCGGCATCGATCTCAAGACCCAACCGGTGCAAGCCAAGGCGCGTCTCGCGTTCATTCCCGACGAGCCGCAACTGTTCGACTACCTCACCGTCACCGAGCACCTGCAGTTTGTGGCGCGGCTCTACGGCGTAGCAGACGCCGCGCCGCGTATTCCGGGGCTGCTCGAGGAACTCGAACTCACACCGAAGCGCGACGCCCTGCCGCCCGAACTGTCGCGGGGCATGAAGCAGAAGCTGGCCATCGCATGCGGGCTGCTGCATCGGCCCGCGGCGGTGCTGCTCGACGAGCCACTCACCGGTCTCGATCCCGTCGGCATTCGTCGGATGAAGGAGACCATCACCGCCCGTGCGCGCGAAGGCGCCGCGGTCGTGCTCAGCTCGCACCTGCTGCACCTGGTCGAAGAGCTGTGTACGCGCATCCTCGTGATTCGACGGGGCCAGGCCGTCGCGTTCGGTACCATCGACGAAATCGTGTCCGCGCGCCCTGAGCTCGCCGGCCGCACGCTCGAGGAGATGTTCATCGCCCTGACGGGCGACGAAACGCCCGAACCCGTCGTCGCGTGAATGGTCCCTCGCCGGTCTCGGCGATGTGGTTTCTGTATCTGCGGTCCGCACGCAATCGCCTGCTGTCGCAGGCACGTCGCGCACGCAGCCCGCGCTACCTCGCGGCGGTGGTGCTCGGCATGCTGTACATCTGGTGGGCGTTGTTCCGCAACACGCGACTCGAAGGGGGACCACTCGCGACCATCGCCGACGTCCAGGTGGTGCTGCCCGTGCTGGCGGCCCTGCTGCTCGTCTCGGCCGCGCGCTGGTGGATCTTCGGTGCGGAGCGCGGCACCCTGGCTTTTGCACCGGCCGAGGTGCAGTTCCTCTTTCCCGCACCGGTATCGCGGCGCGCGCTGATCCACACCAAGCTGGTACGTACGCAGATCGCGATCCTGCTCAATACGGTCATCTTCAGCGTGCTGTTGCGCGGCGGCTCGAGCTCACTCGCCGAATGGCGGCGCGGGCTGGCGCTGTGGATGGGGTTCTCGGTCTTTGCGCTGCACCGGCTGGGTGCTTCCATCGTGCGCGCCAACGCCATCGAACACGAGCGCCCGGGACAGCGTCGAAGCTTCCTGCCGATGCTGGTGTTCACCTCGTTGCTGGGCGCGGTCGTGTGGGGCCTGATTTCGCACCTGCCGCAAATCCGGGCCGCAAGTGCCTTGGGGTTCACGGCCACGGGCCGAGCAGTCTTCGACGCGCTGCAATCCCCATTGCCCTCCGCCGCACTCTGGCCGGTGCGCGCGGTCCTCGCACCGATATTCGCCGGCGACGCAGCGACCTGGTTGCGCACGGCGCCGTTCGCGCTCGGTATGCTGCTGGTGCACTACCTGTGGGTGATTCGCCTCGACGCCTCCTTCGAGGAAGCGGCGCTCGAAGCGACCCAGCATCGTGCCGAACGGCTGCAGCGGTTTCGCAGCTCGCAGACGGGCAAGACGCGTTCGCGAAAAGGCAAGCTGTCACGGATTCCGCGCCTGCCGGCCTTCGGTCCGCCGGCGATGGCGGTGGCGTGGAAGAACATCGCGGCCGCCGTTCGCGGTGGTGCGTGGCGTTCGCAACTCATCTCGTTCACGATCGGCCTGATGGTGATGGCCGTGCTCGTCAAGACCGCCTCCGACGATGCCGCCGACCTGTTCGTCGGCATCACCGTCGGCTGGGGCGCCATGCTGGTCTTCGTTGGTCCGGTTTGGATGCGCTTCGACCTGCGCTTGGATTTGCCGCGCCTCGCGATCCTCAAGACATGGCCGTTACCCGGACGACAGATCGTCGCGGCCGAGATCGCCGCCGTCACCGTCCTGCACTCGATCACCATCTGGTCGTTGATGGTCGTCCCCTTCGTGCTCGCGGTGATGGACCCGTCGCTGCTCGAGTCCGCCGGAGAATCGGCGCCGATCTTCTTTGCGGTCGCGATCGGCATCCCGGTCCTCAATGCCTTGATGTTCACCGTCCAGAACGGCACCGCCCTGCTGTTCCCCGCCTGGGTTCGGCTCGGGACCGAGGCCCGCGGATTCGAGACGATGGGCCAGAATCTCCTGACGATGGGGGCCACGACCTTGGTCGCCGCAGTGGCGCTGGTCTTCCCCGTCGGACTAGGATTGCTCATCGTGCTTTTCCGCGATGCCATCGGTGTCCTGACTTTTCCGCTCGCCACGCTGCTGGGCAGCGTCCTGCTGCTGCTCGAGTTGTGGCCGATGATCAATTGGCTCGGCGACCTGTTCGAGCGAACCGACGTGAGTGACGTCGGTTCGAACGCCTGATCCATCCCCGCGTTGCTGCTTCCTCCGGACTTCGGCCATGTCTGCTGACGAATTCGACCCCTCAGACCATTCGTCGGATGACGAATTCTCCGGCTCCGACGGGCCGGAGCCGCGCCCTGCCGTCTTCGTCACCACGCGCGAGCCGATCGAGTTGACCGTCTCGCAGCTGGACGATCCGCGCGCACCCGACTCATCGGCGCTGGCGGCGTACATCGACGGACGACTGGTCGCGCGCAGCGCCATGCCGCCCGAAGCGATCGCCCGGCTGGTCGAGCTGCACCTGTTCGACGAGCCCGTTCGCCTGGGACTGTTTGCCTACGAAGAGGATCCGGGGCTGCAGTGTCGCCTGTTCGCCCTGGTGCCGCCCTCGGCCATCGAGGCCGACGCCCACGGCGCCGAGCCGTGGAAAGCCAGTGTGCCCAGCTACGAAGCAATGGCGCACGAAGAGGACGACGAGGACGACGAGGGCGAGGACAGCGCGGTCGACGGCGAGGACGACGAGGAGGCCGTCCCGTTCGAGACGATCCTGCTTGGGCACATCGTGCGGTTTGCCAAGGATCGGAAGCATCCCGACGATCTGGCCGCCGAGGCCGTCGACATTCTGCAGCGCATCATCCACGGCGCCGAGCCGCTGCAGGATGCCGACCGCAAGGCGATCGACGACCTGCTCGGCTCGCTCTAGCCGTTTCCCGGGATAGCGTCGCTACACGTCCGCCGCGCCGGCACCAAGCTGGTCGTCCATCCACTGCCGGCGCTTCCAGAGCCATGCGGCGTACGCGGCGCGGCGTCTGGACACATCGACACCGGTGCCCGCGAGCAGTTCGTCGGGTACCACACTCACGGCGTGGTTGAACAGCGCACGCGTCGCGCGGACACCAAGCGATTCGTGCGCCGCCGACAGGACCGGCGCCGCCCAACCGAAGACGTGACCCGTCAGGTCATACGGCTGTCGGGCCGAGTATTCGTGCACCGCCCCCCAGTCGTGATGAAACGACAGCGAGGCGCCGTGATCGATCAACCAGTACGTGCCGCGCCGAACCATCAGGTTCGGGTTCGCCGGCGTGCGATCGAGATTCTGCACCAGCATGTCGAGCCACAGCACCGAGGCCGCCACATCCAGCGGCACACGATCGAATTCGACGCGCGTGAGATTTCGCGCGGCCTCGAGCACGTGAAAGCCCACGTTCAGGCCAACACTCTTGTCCAGCAGGTCCCGCAACTCGTCGTTTACATCGTCCGACGGAACGTTGGACGGCAGCTCGATCAACGCGCGTGCCGGAACGGCCAACGACAGGGCGTCGGCCAACTCCGCCACGATCAATTCGGCGACGAGTGGTGGAACGCCCTGCGCTGCGCCGCGCAACTTCGTGAACCACGGACCTGTCGAGGATTCGACGATGATCGGCGACGACGACCCGCTGCGTTCACGGCGTACCACACGCGTCGCGTAAACGATGGGCAACGCGCCGACGCCTGCGGCATCAGTGCTCACGCGATGGCCTCTGGTTCTGCGGGATCGGTGAGCCGCACGGTCAGGTCGATCATCGCCGGCGCCTCCAGCGTCGGGCCACCAGTCTGAAGGTCGGCCAGCTTGCGCGCACTCACCAACACGCGATGCTCGAGACTACCCACGGCGCGGTTGTAGGCCACCACGGCGCGCTGCAGTCCCTTGCCGATCTGCCCGATCTGCTCGTCGAAGACCGCGAGGCGCTGCTGCAGCTCCTGGCCCAGCGCAATGACCTGCGCGGCATCGGCGGTCACGCGTTCCTGTCGCCAGCCGTACGCGGCGGCCTTGAGCAAGGCGATCAAGGTGGTTGGTGTCGCCAAGAGCACCCGTTCACCGAGCGCCAATTCGAGGAGTGCAGGATCGGCCTCGAGGGCCGCCGAGAAGAACACTTCCCCCGGCAGAAACAGCACGACGAACTCGGGCGTATCGGCGAACTGCGCCCAGTATTTCTTGGCGGCAAGCCGTTGCACGTGCAGCCGCAGCTGCGCCGCGTGTGACGAGAGGTGCGCCGCGCGGACGCGCTCGTCGGTGGCGGCTGAGGCTTCGAGATACGCCGCGAGTGGCGCCTTGGCATCGACGACCAACTGGCGATTGCCGGGGAGACGAACCACAAGATCGGGGCGCTGCACACCGTCTTCGTTGCGAACGGTCACCTGCGGATCGAAGTCACAGTACGCGATCATGCCCGCCAGCTCGCACACGCGACGCAACTGCAGTTCTCCCCACTGCCCGCGCACCGACGGGGCCCGAAGGGCCTGCGCCAGTCGCTGCGTTTCCTGCCGCAACGATTCGCCGGCCATGGCCACCGCTTCGAGTCGCTCGCCGATGGCGCCAGACGACTCGGCCTGGGCGCGGCCAATTCGCGCCAGCTGCTCATCGTAGCGGGCGAGCGTATCGCGAATCGGGGCCAGGAGATCGGCGACGTTGCCATGCCGCGCCGTCAGCTCCGCTTCGGTTTCCTGCCGAGCGACGGCTTCGCGCAGCCGACCGACCTCGGCCTGCGCGATGGCGTTGGACTCGAGCCGCGCGCGCGCGACTTCGGAGACCAGCAGTCGGCGATGCACGAGCCACATGAGGAGCACGCCGATGACGACCCCGACGATCAGCGTGCCAACGATCAGCGCGGCGTCAGTCACGAGGGGTCCAGACGAATCACCATACCGTCACCCGTGAGCGGATCGCGATCGAGGCGCACTTCGACGAATGTCGTGGTGAACGGATAGAAGAAGCGGATCGCGCCGCCGGGCAGGATGGAGGAGAGGTCCAACGATCCCCGCCACGTGCCGGCACGATTCGGGGCTTCGAGCGGCGGGGTGTCCGCGCGCGCGCCCGTGTACCATACCCGCTGTGTACCGGTGCTCGCATACAACTGTGCCGTCAGGTTCCGCGGACGCGCGGTCAGCAGCGCCGGGTCCTTCAACTTGGCCAAGTTGACGTGAAAGCATCGATAGCTCGGATCGCGGCCATACACGTGGACGTCCTGTGCAAACGGTGTCAGCGTCGAACCTTCGCGCAGCGCCAACTGCAGGTTCCAGTCGCGAATCCCATCCCCACGTTCGTCGACGGCGCGCACGAGAAATTGCTGCCACGGCACCATCGATTCGCGCGCGTCGCGCACGAGTCGCTCAGCCTCCACACTCCATCGTTCATAACTCTCGCGAGAACTGACGCGAAGCGCATCGACGACCAGTTGCACCAGGACCGGCGGCGGCGCCGACAGGATCGACCCGTGATCGATCCCGGCGATGGGATGCAGCGGCACGTCCTCCTGCGTCCACTCCACGGCGCGTACGCGCTCGTCATCGGCACATTCGTTCGTCAGGTCGAGCGTCACGCGGCGACTGTTCAGCGCGCAGCCAGCCCAGCGCACCGTCCCGTCCGTGCCGGGCGAGTTGGCAACCGCACTCAGACCGCGATACCCGCGTGTGCCGCAGAACACGAAGGTATACGGGGTCTCGCGTGACCGATCGTAGAATGGCTGCGCGCCGAACAGGTCCACGTCCGCCAGCTCCCACGAGAATCGACCGCCCAGCTCGAGCGCATCGAGGACCATGTCGCCGGCCTCGAGGAAGTCGGGACCCAGCGCCTTGCGGCCTTTGACCAGCGCGCCGAGAAAGCTGCGTCCCTTGTGCGCCAGCGGCGATCCGAAGGTTGCGGGTGCAAGGGCGATCACGTGCTTGATCCGCGCCAGTCGACTCGCGGTGGCCCCACGCCGGGTCAGCCACGCGCGCAACACCAGCATGCCGGTCGAATGCACCATGACGTCGAATGGCGCGTCCTCGGCGAGGCCCGCCCGCTGTCGCAGCAGCGTATCGAGGCCTTCGGCAATGTCGCGCACCGACACTTCATTCGTGAGCGACTCGTAACTCACCGTGATGAGCTGCTCGGCCGTCCAGCCCGCCTCGATCAGCGCACGGCGCCACCGGGCGAAGGCGCGCCCTTCGCTGCTGTAGCCATGCAGCAGCACCAACGGACGTGAGGCGGCCACGAGCCCTACCGCAGGCCCAGCACGCGACCGCCACGCACGGTCGTCACGGACGGTGATCCAACAACCAGGGCACGGCGAGACGCAACGCGTTGGCAACCATCAGCGTGTGTCCCTCATGTTCGAGTTGGCGATAGGTGCCGGTGGGTGTCCCCGTTGCGCTGCGTTGCACGGCCGACGCCGGAATGATGGGATCGAGTGCCGCGCCTATGAAGAGCACCGGCGGCGCCTTCGCCACAGTCACCGGTGCGCCACCGGCCAGACAGGCGACCGCAGTGATCTGCGTCGGACGTGCCTGCGCCAGCCGCGCCGCGACGGATGCGCCGACGGAATGCCCCAGCACATACACACGTGCGCCGTTCACGCGATACTCCGACCGCAATACGGACATCAGGCTGTCGAAGTGTGCGGGTGTTGCGCCAAAGGTGGTCGTCAACGGCGACACCACGATCGCGTTCGCCGCCACACCCAATTTGGCCGCCAGGCCCTGCCCATAGGCTTCGATGAACATGTTCTCGTCGCCGCCGGTCCCGTGCAACACGATCAGCACCGGGATCGGTGCACTGGAGGTCGCCGCTGCACTTGGTGCGACCACGCGCATCGGAATCAGCGTGCCCTGATCGCCGCGGAACGTGTGCCAGGCATCACCGGCCTGCCCCACGTACGGATTGCGGCCGCGCTCAAGCACGCTCACTTCGCGTGCGAGGTCTCGCGCCAGTTGCGCCGGATCACTCAACCACTCCGCGAGGCGTTCCCGCGACGGCACATCGACCATCAGCCCGGCCCGCGCACGCGCCGAGATGATCGCCTGCGCGAGTGGACCCGTGGTATCGAGCTTTGCCAGTCTTGCCAGAAAGGCATCCCGCGCGATCGACGCCGCGCGACCATTCACCAGACGTGACGCAGGCGCCGGGGCCGTGTCCGGCGGCGCGCCGGTCACGCGACGCGTCGCCGAATCGATGATGGCGATCGCATCCGCCGACCGACCCGAGAAGAATCTCAGCGTCGCGCGATCGAATTGCTGATTGATCGACGCGCGCGCGCTGTCCGAGAGCACCGCGGCGACATACGCCCTGTCCATCCGCAGATAGGCTTCCCCAAGGTCGGCTCGCGTCGCGGACGCTGCGGCCGCGCCGGTCCCTTGTGACTGCACCAGACTGGTCGGCGCGCAGAGCGCGGCCACACCGATCCCTCTCACCAACCAGCCCCGCACGACCGGACGCATGTTTCCTCGGGCCGCGCAGGGCCGTTGTGTGGAAACGATCAGACGGGAAAGAGCCCGTCGATCGACAGATACCGTTCACCGGTATCGTAGCAGAAGGTGAGCACCCGCGCACCGTCGCGCATGTGGGGAATCTGCTGCGCCACAGCCGCCAACGACGCCCCGCTCGAGATGCCGATGAAGATGCCCTCGTCGCGCGCGGCGCGTTGTGCGTACGCAATGGCGTCCTCTTCGGTCACCTGCACCGATCCGTTCAGCGTGTCTTTGTGCAGATTCGACGGAATGAACCCCGCCCCGATCCCCTGGATACGGTGCGGACTTGGCGCACCACCACTGATCACCGGCGACTTGAGTGGTTCCACCGCGAACGTCTGCATCGCGGGAAAGTGCTGCTTGAGGGTCTCGGAACAGGCCGTAATGTGCCCGCCCGTGCCGACCCCCGTGATCAGATAGTCAATTCCCTCCGGAAAGTCTTCCAGGATCTCCCGAGCCGTCGTCTCGACATGCGCCTGGATGTTCGCGACGTTGTCGAACTGCTGCGGCATCCACGCTCCCGGCGTCTGCGCCAACAGCTCCCCGGCCCGCTCGATCGCACCCTTCATCCCCTTCTCACGTGGGGTCAGATCGAAGGTGGCGCCATAAGCCGCCATGATGCGGCGCCGTTCGATCGACATCGACTCCGGCATCACGAGAATGAGTCGATATCCCTTCACCGCCGCCACCATCGCCAGCCCGATTCCGGTGTTACCCGACGTCGGCTCGATGATCACGCTCTCCGGCGTGAGCAAGCCGCGGCGCTCGGCGTCCTCGATCATCGACAACGCGATGCGATCCTTGATGCTGCCCCCGGGATTGGCACGCTCGAGCTTCATCCACACTTCAACGCGTGGATCGAATAGGCGTTGCAAGCGCACGTGGGGGGTTCGGCCGATGGTCTCGAGAATCGTATTGGCGCGCATGGTCAGGGCTCCAGACTACAGGGAACGTTCAGATGTGGAATTCCAACCCATCATCGATCGGCCGCCGACCGACCGCACTGGTAAACTGGACGACGGATCGCGGCGGCACGGATGATGTGAGCCAGACATTGCCGCCGATGATGGACCCGTCGCCGACCTCGGTGTTCCCGCCGAGGATCGTCGCATTGGCATACAACACCACGTCGTTACCGATGGTCGGGTGGCGCTTGTGGTTGGCCAGCCGCTTGTTCACGGCCAAGGCACCCAGCGTGACGCCCTGATACATACGCACCCGCTCGCCGATGACGCTCGTCTCCCCGATCACGATCCCGGTCCCGTGGTCAATGGCAAACGCGCGACCCAGCTGCGCGCCGGGATGGATGTCGATCCCCGTCTGTCGATGCGCCCATTCCGACAGCAGCCGAGGGATCAGCGGCACCTCGGAGCGATACAGTTCGTGCGCAATCCGATGAACCGCTGTCGCGAGGAATCCCGGATAGGCCAGAATCACCTCGTCGACACTCTCGGCCGCGGGATCGCCGGAGTGGATCGCCGATGCATCCTGCACCAGCGCATCGTAGATGGACGGCACCGAGGCGAAGAACGCGGACACCACCCGCGGCGCATCGGGCACCAGGCCGTCGAGCGTATGGCGAAGCACCGCCTCGGCCTGCGCCGCATCCCTGCGCACATCGAGGCCGCATGCGGCGTCCACTCCGGCAAAGTGCGGAAACAACAGCGCCAGCATCCGCTGCACGAACTCCTCGGCCAAGGCACGCACTGGTCGCTGTGCCGTGGCGGTGCGCCGTTCGCCCTCAAGGCGATCGAGGAAGCGGGACCAATCCGCGTTGTCTGGAGTCATCCCTCACCATGCGTGCTGGGCATGAGGTTGTCCAGTTGACCTCGCCGCCCGCCCGCGATGATGGCCCGCCTTAGGCGCGCTCCAACGCCGCGACGCGCTCGCGCTGCTCCACCGGCAGGTACGCGTGCATGCCGATCGGATGAAAGCCGGCTGATGCAATCACCCCGCGATACCACGCCGCAGACTTGGGCGCCGTCCACGACGTGTCACCCTCGAACCGATCGCTCGACGTGAACAGCTCCAGATAGGCGATACCACCCGTCCGTCGTGCGACCTGCAGCAGGCCGCGCTTCAGCGTGGCCGCCGGCAGATAGTTCAGCATCCCGCAACAGACCACGAGATCATATTGATCACGCAGCGGCAAGCCATCGAGGTCATCGATGCCCCCGCGCTGCAGCCCACGCCGCGCACCAAACCGTGCGACCGCGTATTCACTCGGATCGACGCCGTCGTAGTGCACACGCGGCCGCAGCCGCCGCAGCACCGGTTGCCAGTTGCCCTCGCCGCAACCGACATCCAGGACCGTGTGCACCGGTCGCCCCAGGACCCACTCGGCGAGACGCAATACGAACTCGACCTGCCGACGCAACTCGGCCGCACTCTTCACCCGGTGCAGCGGATGGCGATACCACTTGTCGAAGTACGCCCGATCGTAGTGGTCGCTCAGAGAACCCCCCAAAACGATCGATCGATGTCGAACGCGATACGCCACGCGCCATCACGAAGCCCGCGTGCCACATCGAACCGCAGCAGATCGAAGAA
>CAZMGX010000102.1:0-14084 GCA_964565915.1 uncultured Gemmatimonas sp. | reverse complement strand
GAGTGCCAGACGAGGCCGATGCTCTCGACCTTGCGCTGCCAGTCGTCGCGCACGGGAACAACCACACGCTTCACGGACGTGTCTCCCACTGGCAGGACAAGGTGTCGCCCTTCGCGAGGCTGACGCCGCGCACCGAGTCCACGACGCAGAGCGCGCCCCCTCTCGTGCTGAGCCTGAACACGAGCTCGCGGCTGCGGCGACCGTACTCGTCGGTGACGTCGCGCCCGCCGGATTCAATCGACTCAACCGTATCCACCGTAATGGACTCGACCAGACGGATCGAATCCTGTACGAACGTCGACTCGGCGGCAGCGTCCGCCTTCGCCATCTCGACCATCTCGCGCAGGTGCCGCTCTTCGCGCTCTTCGATGTTCTCACTGCAGCCGGTCGCACCAACGAGTGTCGCCAGGCACACCACGGCTCGCCACGTGTTGAATCGTGTCATGACTACCCGCCGAACGAGGCACGACCGGCGCCGATCGATCCGAAGCCGCCGCGGCTCACGGTCGTTCCGGTGCGCGCTCCGCTGATGGACGCCGGCCTGGACGTGAGGGCGGCCATACGGGTGGGAGACAACGCGGTCCCTCTTGGCGTGACGACAGCGGCCGCATTTGCCGCGCGTGTGTCCAGCGAGGTGTACGAGCGGGCGTACATGGACGCGGGCGACGAGTAGACCGTTCCGCCGCGCGCCACGTAGCTGTTGTGCCGGTCCAGATAGAACGGATAGGGGTTGGGATAGAACATCGGGACCCAACTCCCATGATAGTGGTAGCCACGATTCTGCACGGCTGCCTCGCACGCGGCCTGACTGAAGGTCTGGTCGAAACACGGGTCGACACCGGGCGGCATGGACTGCTGGCAGGCGACCGCGCTCAGCACGAGCGAGTTGAGGAACAGCAGTTGGATGTTGGCGGACTTCTTCATGCGCTGGAGGGGCGATGCGGGCCCGGAGACGGGGCACCGGTCACTCGATGACCACCTCACGTTGCCGCGTCACGCTGCGCTCGGCCTGCAGGTCGCGCGTGGTTACGCTGATCACATAGCGACCAGCGCGGGCCGACCCCAGATCGAGTCGCAGGTATTCCGTGCGCACGGGACCGCCCGCCACCGACCGGTCGTACTCAACGGCGACACGATCCGTGCCTCCGCTGCGCACCACGGCATCACGCAGGGTGCCCGCGAGCTTCGCGGTGACGCCGACGAGCCCCCGGCCCTCTACGCGTTGCACCACGATCGACACGCGGTATCGCGCCGTTCCGTCCACCGCCGTGGGCTCATAGACCTCCCAGAGGAGATCGAGGGGCTGCCCACGACGCAGCGCATTACCATTGACCGGTGCGACGGTGAAGTCGCTCCAGCGCGCCGACTCGGCATTGGCGGGCGCCATCACGCGCGTACCGATCAGGACATCACTGCTGCCAAAGCCCGACGTCGTGAAGCCGTTCACTTCTCGGATGGCGCGCGCCACACGAAGTGCATCGGTCTCGAGGGCCTCCACCCGCAGATAGGCGGCTGAGGTGGGGATGCGCGTGCGCCAGCGATGGGACTGCATGGCCAACGTGTCCTTCTCGCCGGTGCGAATTACATCCGTCACGCGCGTCTGCACGCGACCGGCACCGTCCATGGCAAACACGCCAGTCTTGAGCACATTGGTATCCGTGGGCATCCCGGCCCGCAGCGCCCCCGCGCGAATGCCGGCGAAGACAGCCACGTCAACGGAGTCAGTGCTGCTGCGAAAACGGGCGATCTGCACGGCCAGACTGTCAACGCCGCGTCGCATGATCGGAACGTTCTCCCAGATGGCGGGGCGCTTCGCCTTGTTAGGCTCGAGCATGTAGCTCCGATAAAACTGGCTGATGCGCGCCGTTCCCAGTGTCGGCGGCTGGTTGAAGAAGAAGTTCAAGCCCGTGCGCCGGTACATCCAGGTCAGCGTCTCCGGTCCAAGCGTCGAGATATCGTCGGGCGGGCCCCACCGGATGAAAATCTCGCCGCGGTCGGTGTCCGCACCTTTCATGCGATACTCGTCGTTCGTCCACAGTAGCTCGGCATGCACGACACGCGCGCGAAACTCGTTGCGCACGAGGTTCCCGTCGAGGAGCAGCGTGGGGTTGGCGAGATCCCAGTACAGGTTGGTGACCTGCGCGCGCGTAGACGACGGCAGCGTGTCGAAATAGGTCTCCTGCGACGTCGGCAGCAGTCGTTTGAGTGATTCAAGGCGCGTGCGCTCATCTGTCGGCAGCCGGGAAAAGCCGGAGTCGAACGCCGCGCCCGCCTTGGCCAACTGTCCGCGCCGGTGCTCGGCGAGTCCGAGCGCCAACCACGGCCATGCCTGTCCCGGACGCAGCCGACTGCGCTGCCGAGCCACGAGTTCAAGCTCATCCCAACTGCCACGCTCAGCGAGCGCCATCGCTTCGTGGCGGAAGGGGCTCTCGTCATCAGGCAGCAAGGCGCGTGCTCGCTGGAAGTAGCGCAGGGCTTCGAGATGCAACGATGCGCCCAGTGGCGGATTCCACAGTTTGGTCGCTTCGTCAATGTACATGCGGAACTTGTAGGGCTCCTGCACATAGTCGGCCTGCGTAAAGCCGAACTGCAGAATTTCGAATCGACGGTTGGCCATCGGTTCGTACCGACGCCACAGCAACATGCCGATGCCATCGCTGAGTCGCCCCTGGGATACCGTGTCACCGCGAACCGACGCCGCCTCCAACGCGTCTTCGCGCACACCCTTGGCCTTCTCGAGGCTCGTGAAGTTGCTGCCCCAGAGCTGGTTCGCGTAGTCGATCGCGTAGGTCGTGCTGTCGGGCATCAGGCGCATCGCCCTCGCCAATGAACTCTCCGCCGCAATGATGCGTTGCGGCACCCCGCTTGGCAGCGACCCTTTGCGCCAATGCGCCTTGGTCCAGGTGGACAGCAACATGCCATACTCATGCCACAGCAGCCCGTCGTTCGGAGACGCGGCCGCAGCATCGCCGAGATACTTCGCGGCCGCGGCCGTGTCACCCGCCGCGACAAGTTGCCGGCCACGCTGGATCACCAGTTCACGCGTCAGGTCGCCTACCGACGGCGGGGCCACGGCGGGCGCCGCCTGCGCGGAGGCCCGCGTGACCGGCAGCGCCGCGGCGGTCGACGCCATCAGCAGCCAGAGCACAGACCGGGTGAGGCACATTCGGCATTCTCCGGAGAACGGGAGCGGCGCCCGCCATTGGTTGCGGCAGGCCACAGGTACTGAGGCAGCTTAGCCATGCCGCCGTCCCTTGTCGAATATGACGATTCCGTCACATTTTCCGCCCGCCCCCCTTCCGCCCCGGCGGTTCGGACGGGAGAATTCTGCATCCCTTCTTCGGAGCGATTCCCGAATGCGCGTGACGACCGTCGGCGTGGTGGGCGCGGGCGCGATGGGGAGCGGCATTGCCGCCCTCGCCGCCTCTGCGGGCTGCCGCGTCGTGCTGCTCGATATCCCCGGCGATCCGGATCCCAAATCGCCGAATCGCAGTGCGCCGGCCAAGAACGGCCTTGCCAAGGCAATCAAGTCCAAGCCGGCCTCGTTCATGGAGGCGGCCGCCGCGGCCCGCGTGCGCACCGGCAACACGGAAGACCATCTGGGTCTTCTCGCCGAGTGTGACTGGATCTGCGAAGCCATCATCGAGCTGCCCGAGCCCAAGCAACAACTGTTCGCGCGCATCGAAGCGCTGATGAAGCCCACGGCCATCATCTCGTCCAACACCTCCGGCATTCCGATGGGCGTGCTGCTCGAGGGACGCGGCGAGAAGTTCCGCCGTCGATTCCTCGGCACGCACTTCTTCAATCCGCCGCGCTACATGCACCTGCTCGAAATCATCCCGACGCCGGAAACTGATCCGGCCGTCATCGGGGCGATCCGCGAGTTCGCCGAGCGGACACTCGGCAAGGGCATCGTCATTGCGAAGGACGTCCCGGGCTTCGTCGCCAATCGACTCGGCGTGTACGGCATGGTCGGGACGATGCGTCGCATGGAACAGCACGGCCTCACGATCGACGAAGTCGACGGCCTGACCGGATCACTGATGGGACGCGCCCGTACCGCGACGTTCCGCACGGGCGACCTGTCAGGACTGGATGTGCTGGCGCATGTCACCAAAGGCATTGGCGGCGCGACCGGCGAAGACTTTGCACTGCCCGCGTGGATGCTGGAGTTGGTGGGTCAGGGCAAGCTGGGCGACAAGACCGGCGGCGGCTTCTACACGAAGACCAAAGACGGCACGCTCACCTACGACTGGCGCACCAGGACATACGCGCCGCAGCAGCGTCTGGAAGGTGGCGACATCGGTCAGGCGATCCGTCTGCCGATCGCACAGCGATTGCCTGCGGCCAAGGCGTTGCCGGGGGCGCAGGGTGCGTTCGTGCGCGACCATCTGCTCGATGCCGCACACTACACGCTCACCCTCGCATCGCAATTGGCCTACGACATCGTCGCCATTGACCGTGCGATGGAGTGGGGCTATGGGTGGGAGGCCGGTCCATTTCAGGTCATGGACGCTCTCGGACTGGACTGGCTGCGTCGCGAGTTCACTGCACGCGGTGATGCGATCCCCGCGCTCCTCGATGCGGCACACGGCAGCTTCTACAAAGACGGCGAGTACCTCACGTTCGACGGCACCTATGAGCCGTTGCCGGGCATCCCCGGCCGCATCTCGCTGGTTGCCCTCGCATCCAGCGGGCGTGTGCTCGACGACAACGGACTGTCGCGGCTGCTGGACCTCGGCGACGGCGTCGCGTGCTTCGAGTTCCGCAGCAAGATGAATTCACTCGGCGATGGCGTGCTGAAGGGTCTCGACAGCGCCATTCGCAAGGTGCAGAAGCTCGGCTTCAACGGGCTGGTGATCGGCAACGAGGATCCGCGGGCGTTCAGCGTTGGCGCCGACCTGTCGCTGGTCTCGTTCGCCATCTCGGCCGGCGCGTGGGATGACATCGCGGTATCCATCAAGGCATTCCAGGATGCCATGATGTCGATCCGGCGCGCGCCATTCCCGGTGGTGGTCGCGCCCGCGGGCATGACGCTCGGTGGCGGCGCCGAACTGACGATGCACGCCGACGCCGTGCAGGCCCACGCCGAGACGTACATGGGCCTGGTGGAAGCCGGTGTCGGGTTGCTGCCCGGCGGTGGTGGCACCAAGGAGCTGCTGGTGCGCTTCACCGGCGAGCTCGCGAACTACGAAGAGGTGGACTACTTCGCGGCCGTGAAGCGGGCGTTCAAGCTGATCGCGTTTGCGACCACCAGCACGTCGGCCTTCGAAGCGCGGGCGCAAGGCTATCTGCGCGCCAGTGATCGCATCAGCATGAACCGCGATCATCAGATTGCGGACGCCAAGCGACGCGTGCTCGATCTCGCACCGGGCTATCTGCCGCCGATCGAGAAGACGGTGCGGGCGCTAGGGCGTGAGGGGCTGGGCAATCTCGAGTATGCGCTGTGGGCCGCCAAGGAAGGTGGACAGGCCTCGGCGCACGACGTGCGCGTCTGGCGCGCCATGGCCTACGTGCTGTGCGGCGGCGATGGCACGCCGCGCGACGTCACGGAGCAAGACATCCTCGACCTCGAGCGCGAACAGTTCCTCAGTCTGCTGGGCACGAAGGAGACGCAGGAACGGATCGCCTACACTCTCAAGACCGGCAAGCCGCTGCGCAACTGAGCACGCGGATCGCGAACGTATACGGAGACTCAGCAATGACCGAGGTCGTGATCGTCAGTGCCGTGCGCAGCGCTGTGGGCCGAGGGAAGGCCGACGGGTCGCTGGCCGGTGTCCATCCGGTGGATCTTTCGTCGACTGTGATGAAGGCAGCCATCGCTCGCGCGGGCGTCGATCCCGCCATCATCGAAGACGTGCAGTGGGGCTGTGCGATGCCCGAGGCGTCGCAGGGGCTCAATCACGCACGCCTCGCCTGGTTGCGCGGCGGTCTGCCCGTCGAGACGTCAGCCGCGACGGTGAATCGTTTCTGTTCATCGGGTTTGCAGTCCGTCGCCTACGCCGCACAGGCGATCATCGCGGGCATGGGTGACACGGTGATGGCCGGCGGCATCGAGATGATGTCCCAGGTGCCGATGTCCGGCTACAACGCGCGTCTTTCGCCGCACATCACCGAGTCGTACATCGGGATGGGCTTCACGGCCGAGCGGGTGGCCAAGCGCTGGGAGATCTCGCGAACGCAGCAGGATGAGTTCGCGTTCGGCAGCCAGCAGAAGGCGGCAGTCGCACTGGCCAACGGCGTCTTCGCGCCGGAGATCGTGCCGATTCCCGTGCAACGTTTCTCGTGGAAAGGCGCGGAGAAGACGGTGTCGGAGACGATGTTCGACACCGATGAATGCCCGCGCACAGACACGACACTGGAAGGACTCGGCAAGTTGCGGCCGGCGTTCGTGCCCACGGGTAGTGTGACGGCCGGCAACGCGAGTCCGTATTCGGACGGTGCGGCGGCGGTGCTGGTCATGAGTGCCGATCGCGCCAAGGCGCTTGGCCTCACACCGCTTGCGCGATTCGTGAGCTTTGCCACCGGCGGCGTGGATCCGGACATCATGGGTGTGGGTCCGATCAAGGCGGTGCCGAAGGCACTCGCGCGTGCGGGGCTGACGCTGGCCGACCTCAAGCTGATCGAGTTCAACGAGGCCTTTGCCGCGCAGGCACTCGCGGTGATCAAGGAGCTCGGCATGGACCCATCGATCATCAACGTGAACGGCGGCGCGATCGCACTGGGCCACCCGCTCGGCGCGACGGGCGCTAAGCTCACGACGCAGCTTGTGCATGAACTGCGGCGGCGCGGCGGCGGTTACGGCATGGTGACGATGTGTATCGGCGGCGGGATGGGGGCGGCGGGGATATTCGAGGTCTACGGCGGGTGAGAGGAACTGCCAACAGCGATACAGGATATACGATAAAGGATATCTGATATCAGATATCCCTTGTCCAATATCTGATATCGTTGTTCGATGTTCCTCCCGACTCAGACCTCCCCGCTCTCCACTACCCGCTCCGCCGCTTCTCCGAGCGCCGCCACCACCGCCCCCAGCTGCGCAAACCGCGGATCCGCCGTCAGCCCCTGCTGATGTCGCGCAAAGATCTGCTGCGCAATCACGGCGACCTTGAACAACCCGAACGCGTAGTAGAACGCAGCGTCGCTCACGTCACGGCCCGTTTCCGCGCCGTACGCGCGCACCAGCTCCGCGCGGGTGTAGCTGCCGGGAAGCGCCGTCATGCCAAGCCCCAGGGCTCGAAAGATCGGCGGGTCCTTGGCCTCGACCCAGTACGCGAGTGAGGTGCCGAGGTCCATGAGGGGGTCGCCGATCGTCGCCATCTCCCAATCGAGAATGGCCAGCACGCTCGAGACAGTGTCGCGGTCCAGCACCAGATTGTCGAACTTGAAATCGTTGTGGATCAGCACGGCGCCGCGGTCGGGTGGCCGATGGGCATCGAGCCAGCCGGCGACGCGGTCGAGACTGGGGACGTCGTCCGTACGCGAGGCGTGCCAGCGGCGTGTCCATCCCTCTACTTGTCGCTGCACATAGCCCGCCGGCCGACCCAACGTCGCGAGCGGCCCATTGGACACGTCGACCGCGTGCAGTCTGGCGAGTGTGGCCACGAAAGTCCGCGACAGTGCCGACAAAGTCTGCGCCGCGGCCGCAGGATCCGTCGGCAGCTCAGCCGGAGCGGCACCGCGCAGGATCACGCCGTCCACGTGCTGCATCAGGTAGAACGGTGCGCCAATCACCCCCGCATCGTCGCAGTACACGATCGGGCGCGGGACCGGCAAACCCAGCGGATGGAGCACGGCCAGCAGACCATGCTCGCGCCCCATGTCGTGCGCGATGCCCGGCTTCACGCCACGCGGCGGGCGCCGTAGCACATACGCCCTGCTCGCGTCCTCCGCGCGCACCGTGAGCAGGAACGTCAGGTTGGAAAAGCCGGCTGGATATTGTCGCACTGAAAAATGCGCACCGGCTGGCACGAGCTCTGGCAACGCGGTGGCCAGCCACGCGCGCAGTGCCTCGAGGTTGAGCGCATCACCCGCCCGCACCTCAACGGTACCGCGTTCAACGGTCACCGCGCGCGACTCATCGCGGGACGCTCATCGGGCGCCGCTTCGCGCGGGCAGGTACGGCTTGAGCGCACGTCGCGCGATGACCGTCTTGTGGACTTCATCGGCGCCGTCATAGATGCGCGCCGCACGCTCATGCCGATACCACCAGGCCAGCGGCGTATCGTCGGTCATACCCAGCGCACCATGCGCCTGAATCGCGCGATCGAGGACGCGCTGCAACGTGTTCGCCACGAACACCTTGATGTACGCGATCTCCTCGCGGGCCGCCTGCTGACCCTCGCGAGCCATCCGCGCAGCCGCATCCAGCACCATCAGCCGAGCCGCATGAATCTCGATGCGCGAGTCGGCGATCCAGAACTGCACCGCCTGTTTGCTGGCCAGCATCTCTCCGGCGGCCAACTCGCGTGACACCGCGCGACGACACATCAGGTCGAACGCCCGCTCACAGATGCCGATCCATCGCATGCAGTGGTGAATGCGCCCCGGCCCAAGACGCTCCTGCGCCAGCGCAAACCCGGCCCCCTGCGCGCCGAGCAGATTGGCCACCGGCACCCGCACGCCATCGAAGCGCACTTCCGCATGACTGGGCCAGCCGCCCCCCGCTTCACCCATGACGGAGATGTTGCGCACCAACGTGTATCCACTTGCCGGCAGCGGCACCAGAATCTGGCTGGCGCGCTCGTGTGCCGCCGCGGCGTCAGGATCTGTAACCGCCATGACCACCGCGAACGACGCCCCATCGGCGCTGGACGTGAACCATTTGTGCCCAGTGATCACGAACTCGTCACCATCGCGTACCGCGCGCGTGGACAGCATGACCGGATTCGATCCGGCATGCTCCGGTTCGGTCATCGCAAAGCAGCTGCGGATGTCGCCGCGGGCAAGCGGCTCGAGAAACTGCGCGCGTTGCGCCTCAGTCCCGAACTGCAGCAGCAGCTCCATGTTGCCGACATCCGGCGCCTGGCAGTTGCACACGTACGGACCAAACGGCGTCCATCCCAACACCTCGGAGAACCGCGCGTAGGCGTCGAGCGGCAGATCGAGCCCGCCCAGCGACACGGGCAGGTACGGTGCCCACAGCCCGAGTGCCTTCGCACGCATGCGCAACTCGGCGAGGATAGGCTCGGCCTTCGTCCACGGCGCAAACAACAACTCCGCTTCGCGCGGTACGAGCTCCTCGCGCACGAACTGCCGTGCCGTCGCCAGCAGCCGATCGAACGTCGCGGCGTCGACACCACCCGCGTGGCCGTTGCTCACGCGAGATATCCGCCGTCCACCATGTACACGCTGCCCGTGCAATACGACGAGGCGTCGGAGGCGAGAAACAGGGCCAGTCCGGCCACATCATCGGGCACGCCGATGCGGCGGATGGGCTGGTGCCCGAGCACCTGCGTGGAGATGTGTTCGTCCTGCCACAACGCCTGGCTGAACTTCGTCTTGATCAGTCCCGGACAGATGACGTTCGCGCGAATGCCATCGGCGCCCCACTCCTGCGCCATGACTTTCGTAAGCGACACGAGCGCGGCCTTGCTGACGCTGTACAGGCCAAGCCCGGCTTCTGGCGATACGCCGCCGATGCTGGCGATGTTGACGATGGAACCACCACCACGCTGCGCCATCACCGTATGCGCCGTGCGGCACAGCTCGAGCGGCCCTTTCACGTTGACGCTGAAGATCTTCTCGAAGGCTTCGTCGCTCGTCTGCTGCAGCGGCCCGAACACGGGATTCGTCGCGGCGTTGTTCACGATGATGTCGATGCCGTCGAACGCTTCCACCGTGCGCGCCGCGACGGCGTGTGCGTCAGCGGCCTTGCCCATGTTGGCCACGATCCCGACAACATCATGGCCCTCGGTACGCAGGGCCTTCACGACGGCGTCCACGTGCTCCGACTTGCGACTGGCCACGGCGACCTTGGCACCCGCCCGCGCCAGCGTCGTCGCGATCGCCAGCCCGATACCACGCGTTCCGCCCGTCACGATGGCCACCTTGCCATCCAATCGCAGACGGCTCAGCGCGTCGGCACCCGGGGAGGTGAGCAATTCATGCATCGTCACGGTGGATTCCGGTAGAGAGTGAAACAGCCCGTCGCTGGAAGATGCAGACTCACCCGGTCCCGTGGCTACCGGTCCAGTCGTGTCACGCGTCCGATCGGCGGTGCGACGATGCGCCCATTCATCCCCTCGAGGTGGCGAATCACCAGGTCGACCGTGCGCGGCGCCGACGTCGCGTCTGCCTCAAGCGCCTTGCAGACCGTCGCCGCCTCCGGAATGCGATATCCGTCACCACCCCGACACGCCGGATAGGTGACGAACGTCAGCCGCACCGTGTCGCTGGCGGCCAGGACACGACCATCGCCGCGACGAAGGTCGCCGACGACCCGCTCACCACTGGGTCGTCTCGCATCGAAGGAGAACTGGAGGCCGCTAACCTGCGGATAGGGTCCGCCGCCCAGTCCGGCCCGACCAATGCCATTCTCGATCAGCGTACGCAGGCGCGCGCCGGTGATTGGGAAGGTCACCGCCCGCGTTTCATCGGCAAACAGGAAGATGCCCTCGACCATGTGCCGCGTGATCGGACCCGCCGCCATCATATCGTCGAAGCGCAGTGCGCCCGAATTGATCATCGCCACGTCGGCGTTCGTTCCCAGGCGCATCGCGTCGGCAATCATGTTGCCGAACGGGCTTTCGCGCTTCGAGATCGAATCGATTGCGTTGATCGGCTCGGGCGCCATGCCGAGTACGCGATCGGGACCGATGCGGCGGGTCAGCGTATCATGCCACCGCGCCACCACCGCCGCCGTCCGCGGATCCTCGCGCATCCCGACGCCAATGCGAAACACGCTGTCACGAACGGTCCATCCGTTGGCACCACGCGTGAACGTGACCAGCGCGGCGGTCCGCGCATTCGACACGGCCTTGATGAGCAGACGACCGTCCCGCACGGCATGGCGTCCATCGTGGTCGTGCCCGCCAAGAATGGCGTGAATGCGCGGTTCGTTCTGCAGCGTGCGTACGTCTTCGAACATGAAGCGGTGCGTGAGGGCCACAACCAGCTCCGCACCCGCGCCCGTCACGGTGTCCACCAGCGCCGTCGTCGCACTGTCGGCGTCGCGGCACTGCACATACGCCGGGTAATCGCGCTGCACGGTCGTGCCGATGATGCCGACCTTCACCCCGCTGATCCGCAACGTGTCCCAGCCGCGCACGTTCGGGAATGCGGCGCCGTTCGACTCGCGGCAATTGCCCGACAACCACGGAAACTTCGACTCACCCAGTCGCGCGATCAGGTTCGCCCGCGACCCGTCGAACTCGTGATTGCCGATCGTGGCATAGTCGAGGCGCGCGGCGTTGAACCCATCGACCATCTGAGCGCCGCCATACCACTTGCCCAGCACACTCGGTGACAGCACATCACCGGCCAGCACAAACAGCACCGGCGTGCCGGAGGCACGTTCGATCGAGTCGCGCAGCGCCGCGACACGCGCCAGGCCCCCGCTGCCATCGCGCAGCGTGTCGATCACGTACACATCGTTCACCAGCAACATACGAACGGTCGCAGGCACCGCGTTGGCCGAGCTGCCGGCGGGTCGTGGGGTCGTGCGACACCCGAGAGCAAACGCCAACGCCCCAGCCATCAGCGCTCCCAGTCGCCTAGTCACGCGGATCACGCACGACTCCCGCAAAAAGAATCGTTCCGGCGAAGCGCTCGCGAATCAGGAACACGAAGGGGCGATCGACGCGGTAGCTCGGCGGCAACGACGTGAATACCGGTCCGACCACGGTCACGGCCGCAGCCTTGGTTCCCGCTTCATCCACCTCGATCGCCATCCCATGCTGCACGAACCCCAGCTTCGCGGCAACGCCGGCCAGTCGGGGAAACTCTGCGGCATCCGAGAACGCGCGTGGCATGCCGAGGGCTTTCAACGGGTCGCTCAACTCTCTCGACGACCGCACCGTGAATCTCGGCAGATGCACCGAGGCGTCACCACTGGCCGACAGGCCATCGATGGTGGTGGCCAGTGTCGCGCTGTCCAGCCGTGACACCAGCGCGTTGACCGATTCGGTGTGCGGCACGAGTAGCAGCATCGAATACGCGCTGTTGCCGTAGGCCAGCTCGACGGCACTGAAGTCGGTCATCCGTCGCGCACGAAAGCCTCCCTTGCGGGTCATCATCGGCACCGTGACCGCGGATGCGCCTTCGATCTGGAACGACTCGGCCTTCGTCTCCTTGACGTCGAACGCGTTCCGCCACCGTCCCTCGAAGTACACGGCATTGGCCAGGAGCATCAGCAGGTTCTGCGGCGGCGGCTCGGTCAGCACCTTCGGCACCATGCCGTTGGTCTTGCTGCTGCCCCAGCTGTTGACGGCGTCGAACATCGCCTGCGGCGTCGGCTCCGATCGCAGATCGGCATCGAAGTACCGGCGCAGGTCGCCCGCAAATCCGGTGTCGGCCGTGAAGCCGCCGCGTATCCAGACCCCGTTGGCGTTCCGCACCGTCACCTGCGGATCGAGCGTGGGCAACAGCGCCGCCAGGTCTCGATAGGCGGTGTTGATCTCGGCCCGTGTGCGCGTCCCCCAGCCGAGTGTCTGACGCATCTCCGCCTCGGTCTGACCGGCGGCCCCGTTCAGCGTCATGCCAAGTGCCGTCCAGACGCTGAGCGGCGAGAGCAGGACGTTCTTGCTGCTGGCCGGCGTCACCGTGCGCAGCAATGACAGGGCGAACGTATTGCCGCTGGCAACGGCTTCGCGCTCGGCCACGGTGAGCTGGCGCGGCAGGGCCGCCAGCGAATCCACCCCGGGTGTCGTTCCGGGTTCGGACGTGGCATCACCACACGCCCAGACGGACGTCGAGGTGACAAGCGCAGCGGCCCACGACCGCGCGCGCCGTTTCACCCTGGATTGCATGTCATCCTCCGGGAGCTACGTGATCGAGGCCGGTTCGATCCCGCGAATGGCGAAGACGCGTGCCACGGCCTCCCCGATCTTGTTGTTCGGCGTGCTCGCGCCGGCCGTGATGCCGATGCGCAGCGGCCCGGCCGTCGGAATCCACGCGTCCTGCTCGGCTTCCGCATGGTGCGGACCGATCAGACGATAGCGCACGCGATTGTTCGCCGTGTCGATGTCGTCCGGATCGGCGATGTGAAAGGTCGTCACCTGCTCGGCGCACAGTGCGGCCAGTGAAATCGTGTTGCTGGAGTTGTATCCGCCAACGACCACCATCATGTCCAGGGGCTCCGCGAGCAATTCGAGCACCGCATCTTGGCGATCCTGTGTGGCACTGCAGATGGTATCGAACGTGCGGAAGTGCTCACTGCGATGCGACTCGCCGTGCGCACGGGCCATCGATTCACCGACCGCGGCGCCGATGGCCAGGGATTCGCGCGCCAGCATCGTGGTTTGATTCGCGACCCCGATGCGCTCGAGATGCAGGTCGGGATCGAAGTGGTCGGATGCCGACTTCGCGAACTTCTCGAGAAACGCGTCGCGGCTCAACGGCGGCTGCGCCGTCGGCTTTCCCGCTCGCGCCTCGATGTAGGTCATGACGAGTTCGGCTTCCGCCATGTCCCGCACCACCAGATACTGGCCACCTTCATACTTCTCGACCTGCGACGCGGTCGCGCGGGTCTCCTCGTGGTAGTACTTGCCGTGGATCAGCGACGTGAAGCCGTCACGTGCGTACACCTCGACGCGCTTCCACACATTCAGCACGGAGCCGCACGTCGTGTCCACGACCACACACCCGAGGTCGCGCAAGGCCTGGAAATCCTGCATCGTCACGCCGAACGCCGGCAGGATGACCACGTCCGACGCGCTGACGGCCGAGTAGTCAAATCCCTTGCCGCTGGCCGGCAGGAACACGATGCCCATCTCCCGCAACTTCGCGTTCACATGCGGGTTGTGGATGATCTCGCCAGCCAGGAAGATGCGCCGATCGGGGAACTTGCGGCGCGTCTGGTAGGCGTAATCGACGGCGCGCTCGACGCCGTAGCAGAAGCCGAACTCGCGCGCCAGACGCAC
>CAZMGX010000101.1:0-14259 GCA_964565915.1 uncultured Gemmatimonas sp. | reverse complement strand
GCGCAGGGCCGCGCGCTCCTTGACCAGGATGTACATGCCCCGCATGGCAAACACGGTGCCGACGATCGAGACGGCGATACCGGGGTTGCCGTAGCTCTGCAGCCATCGCGCGGCAATCGCGCTGAGCAGAAAGCCGGCGCCGGCGTAGATCAGTCCGCGTCGCTGCACGGCATTCCAGCGACCGCTGCGGCCGTGCAGAAGGGCCGAGCCAAGCAGCCAAGCGCCGCCCGTTCCCACCACGGCGGAGGCGATCGTGTCGCGGTCCAGTTCCACTGGTCTGCCCTCGCAGATGGAAGCGCGGAGTCGGATGCGCCGCTCGTGAATTATAACCGCGCGACCGGATCTGCCAACGAATCACGTGCCTGCGCACCGGCGAGTGTCCTCGGGCGACGCACCAGAATCTCCACAGCGGGACGTCGCCGCGCCGGGCGCTGCGGCGTAAACCGTTGCGTCGCCGCAAGATGGGCAGAATACACGTTTCGAAGTCCTGCGGTCCCACCCTTGCACTCCTGAACGGTGAGTACATCCCTCAGGAGGCAATGTGACACACGAAAGCGCAGGCACGAACCGGACACGATCAGGCGCGTTCATTCTCTCGCGTCTTGGCATTCGCTCGGCGGCCACGGCCGTTCTGTTCAGTGCGCTGACGTTCACGGTTGTGCAGACCGCTGGCGCGCAGGGACGCGGGCGCGCCGATGAACGAGGACGCAGCGATGAGCGCGTATGGGACGATGCGCGCGAGCGCGGGAGCGAGACTCGCGGGTCTGGTGCACAACGTGTTCCTCCGGGGCACCTGCCACCGCCAGGCCAGTGCCGGGTGTGGTATGACAGGCGCCCACCCGGTCAGCAGCCGGCTCCCACGTCGTGTGCCAACGCGCGCGCAACAGTCGCGCGGGATGGTTCGAGGGATAACGCGCGCGTGATCTACGGCGACGACGTCCGTCGTAAGGCTGGAGGCCGTAACGACGACCGAAAGGACGATCGTCGCGATCGCGACCGGCGCGGCGACGATCGTGGAGATGACGATCGCGGGGATGACGATCGACGCGACGATGATCGGCGCCGCGACGCCGCGTGCGACGAGAAGGATCGCCGGAAGGGCGAGTGCACGTATGATCGAGGACGTGGCGACGGTCCGTATCCAGAGCGCAATGGCGAGCGCTATCCGGATCGCGCTGGCAACCCCTCGAATCGCGACTACCCACGCACGCTGCCCGACATGATGTTGGGCGTTGGGTATGGCCGCGGCGAACGCCTCAATGAGGTGCGGCAGTGGCTGGGCGCGGAACCGGTTCGCGCGCGAGTGACGGACGTTGACCGTAACGGTTCACCGGAAGTGGTGGTCTGGTCGGACAGCAATGGCCGACTTGTTCAGCAGTGGATCGATGACAACCGGGACGGCCGGGCCGATCGCGTGGTGCTGTACCAGAACAATCGGGTCCTCCGCGTGATCCAATAGCCTGGCGCGCTCTGTGCGCCGCGTCGCCGGCGCGCAGAGCACGAGGGCGGTCGCCCACCGCCCTCAGCCTTTGATCAGCGCCATTACGATCTCGGCCACGATCAGCAGCACGATCGCCATCTCCAGCGTCTCGCTGCGCGCCGCCTGCGCCTCGTGATTGAGCATGGTGTACGCATCACGCAGGATGGCCAACTTTCGGTCGATGCCCGATCGCCAGGCGCGTCCGCGAAAGATCTCCAGGGCCGCGGAGTGCACGCGCGCCAGATACACGTCGTCCGTAACTTTCAGGGCGTTCTCGGCCTGTTCGACGACTTCGGTCGTATCCGCAACCACGGTTTGCAGTCGCGATAGGGGACCGGCGAACCGGCGCCCGGGAAACACGCCGCGCTTTCGTCGCGCAGCCTCGATCGCGTCGTACATCCGCGGCAACTCGCCGTCGAGAATCGCGTCGTAGTAACGCAGTTCGAGCAACTGCGCATTGGCAAACTCCAGCACATACTGGAGGTCCGTATCCTGCTCGCCTGGTTCAATGACCAGCGCACTCTCCCAGGTGAGAATGGCCAGGTCGTCAGCGTAGTACGAGAACCGATGTGGCAGCAGTTCCCGACGCGCCTCGACACTGAGCGGGCGCGACTCGCCAAGGAGCAGTGGCACGACGTCCAGTGTTCCCAACTCGTCGGCACGCGCCACCGTGCCGTCCGGGTGCTCCGCCGTCGTCACGCGGAAGACGGTGTAGTCCTCGCGCACGTCGGCGACACCGGGGCGCTCGAGCGCGGGCGCGATCCGCTCGAGCAGCAGTCGCAGCTGTTGGGTCACGACGGTCGTCACCGCCTCGTGACCGTTCACGGCGAGTCCGAAGCGGGTGAACGCCGCCCAGTCCAGGCCGTCCGGCATGGCGACTCGGAGCCGGAGTGACACGACGCCGAAGTCGAAGATCCGCGCCGAGATCTCGGCCGGTTGCGGACGCCCGTCGATGACGAGCGCCTCCGTGCCAAGCAGGACGGTGACCGGCGGGTTGCGGATCTGCAGCGCCTGCGCCTCCCCGCGCACGGGGCGAACCCGCTCAGGCGCGTAGGTCGCCAGCAGGTCGAGCGCCCGCGCGAGGTCGATGGCGTAGGCCACGTCGAAGAGCCGGTACACAACGGCGGCTCCGGACAACCGCACCGTTGCTGGATCCAGAACGTCGGCCATAGTCTGGAACGTACTCGCGCGCTGATCCGCATGGGACCACTCCCCCCGGCGCCTGTCCATCGCTAAGGTCAACGGATGACTCATTCGCCCCTACCGGGGATTCCCGACCCGACCATTCTCGCGAAGGGGTACGCGCACCCCGAGCGCCTGGTGTCGACCGCCTGGCTCGCCGCGAACCTGTCGCACCCGTCGCTGCGCCTGCTCGAGTGCAATGAAGACGTCCTGCTGTACGGCGTCGAACACATTCCGGGCGCGCAAAAGCTGGACTGGCACATCGACCTGAATGATCCGGTCGAGCGCGACTATGTCGGTCAGGCGGCGTTTCAGTCGCTGTTGCGCGCGCGGGGCATCGACGAGTCGACGACCGTGGTGTTCTACGGCGACAAGAACAACTGGTGGGCCACCTACGCGTTCTGGGTGTTCCGCCTGTTTGGATTCGAGAACGCGGTCGTGCTGGACGGCGGTCGCGCCAAGTGGATCGCGGAAGATCGGCCCACCACGACCGACGTCCCGGCGTTTCCGCCGACGCAGTACGTCGCCGCGCCGCGCGACGACCAGTCCATCCGCGCCTTTCTTGCCGAGGTGCGTGCGCACCAGTCGGCCGGATTGCCGATGATCGACGTGCGTTCGCCGCAGGAATACACGGGCGAGAAGTTGCACATGCCGGATTATCCGCAGGAAGGCACGTTGCGCGGCGGGCACATTCCCGGTGCGCGCAGTGTACCGTGGGCACGAGCCGCTGCGGCCGACGGCTCCTTCAAGCCGGCGGATGAGCTGCGCGCGATCTACGAGGGCGAGGCCGGGCTGCATCCCTCACAGGACGTCGTGACGTATTGCCGGATCGGTGAGCGCTCGTCGCACACGTGGTTCGTGCTGACGTACTTGCTGGGCTACGGGCGAGTTCGCAATTACGATGGGTCGTGGACCGAGTGGGGCAACGCTGTTCGAACACCGATTCGCACGGGAGCAGAACCATGAGCAGCACCGGCAGTCCGTCAGACCGTGAGCACACGGGCACTTTCAAGCTGCAGAACACGGCGACCATGCCGGCCCTCAAGCCGCCCTCGCGCGTTCACGTCGCGTGGGCCGGTGAGCACCGCTTCGACGTCGGTCGGGTCGGCGGCGGAGCGACCAGCCGGATCGATGCCTCGGGCAAGACCGGCCCGGGTCCGGTGGACATGCTGCTGAGCGCGCTGGCGTCGTGCACGGCCATCGACGTCGTCGACATCCTCGACAAGCGCAAGACGCCGGTCAACGCCCTCACCGTCGATGTGATCGGCGAGCGTGCAAACGCCATCCCGGCACGCGTGGTCAAGATCCACCTGGTCTACAAGATGGTCGGCGAGATCGAGCGCGTGCACGCGGAGCGGGCGATCGGTGCGGAATTCACTCGACCCCGAGATGCCGATCGAGTGGGTGCTTGAACTGAACGGCCGACGCGACTGATCGCGTCGGCCGCTGACGACCGGTGGCGGGTGTCCCTACCGGCCGATGCGACTCTCCATCCAGCTGATCGCGCGCGGATCGCGGCTTTGGGCCAGCCAGAACACGGCCGTCTTGCGCAGTTCCCGGTCGGGCAACGTTTCCGCCATCTTGAGCAGCGCAGGGATCGCCTCGTCGGCCGGTCGGCGCGACATCGCGAAGATGGCCTGCTTGCGCACCTCGCGATCACCCGCCTCGTAGGCAATCGAATCGAGCGTCGACGCCACTTTGTCGCCCACGACTTCGCCGAGCCAGTTGAGGGCGCTGCTGCGAACGTCGGTCGGGCGTGAGGCATCCTTGGCGATGCGCAGCAGAACGGGCGCAGCATCGACGGAGTCGGCGAGCGTCGCCGCACTGATGGCGGAACGCGCCGGCTTGGCCGGTGCATTCTCGGCCAGCCGCAGCAGATAGGCTGCGGCGTCGACGGCGCGAACGTTTCCGAGGTCGGTGATGCCGGTGTCCGCTTTCCACGTGCCACCGACGTACGAACGGAGTTCGGTGGTCTCGCCGTCCTTGCGCACCACGACGAGACGAACGGGCCCGCGCTCGCACGACGCCTCGACATCACGCGCGCCGCTCCAGTTGCCGTTGATCACCGTACCGGAGAAGGAGCCATTGCGCGTGCGGTACCAGCTCATGCCGTTCCCGCACACGCCCTCACGTGCCGCGAAGGTCATGCGGACCGTGCCGGTGCGCACGCGCTCCACCTGTGCGCCGACGGCGCCGGCCGCCTGTGCGTCGGTCCCTCGCGACGCACCGAGGCAGAGCGCCACGGCGGCCACCGCGCGCCGGATCATCGGTTGATGATCTCGGTGAGCAGCTGCACGGCCCGCGGATCCTTCGAGCGCACCAGGCTGCTGACCGCCTGCTTGCGCAGCTCGACGTTCTTCTCGTTGCGGGCGATGTCCAGCAGCTTGTCGAGGCCGCCGTTGTCCTTGAGCGATCCGAGGACGGAGATCAACTGCCGGCGCACCTCCACTTCGGTGGTGCGATCATAGATCTGCGCCAGCTGCGCATTGGTGACGCCGGACCCGGACAACGACGACACCGCAGTCCGTCGGATCTCCATCGACTCGCGCGAATTCTGGGCGACCTCCACCAGGAAGGCGCGCGATTCGTCACTGCGGCGCATCATGATGACCTGCAGCACCCGACGCTTGAACTGCGCATCATCGGCGCGACCGTACACGTCCTTGAGGAAGGTGAAGGAATCCTCAGACGTCTTGCCCGGCCCCGACATGTACCAGCTGAGGGCCTCACCACGCAATGAGACGTCGGCGTTGGCATCGAGCGCGACCTCTCGAAGTGTCGCAGCCGCCCGTGGTGACTTGGATCGCGAGAGCGAATAGACCGCCTTCTTCTGCAAGTCGAGATCGTCACCCCTCTTCACGAGGTCGATCAGCATGCTGGTGGCTTCTTCGGTGGGCACGTTGGACATCCAGAAGACGGCCTGCTCACGAACATCCTTGTCAGGGTCGGTCTTCGCCACGTCCAGCAGGATCGGCGCGGCTTCCGCCTGATGACGCGATGCAATCAACCAGACGGCGGTGCGTCGCAACTGCTGCGTGCAGGGCTCGCGGCGTGCGATCTGCCGCTTGAGGATCGGCAGGGACTGCGCCGCATCCATCTGCGCCACGGCGTTGAGCGCATCGATGCGCTCGTCGTCCTGCGGCCGCGGGCAGCCGTCGCTGGTCAGGTTGGCCGCCTGACTCGACAGACTCGCGATGGCCTGCTGGTCACCAAGGCGAGCCAGTTGCCCGACGATGCGTGTCCGGAGGGCGTTGGCATCGCCGCGCGTCGAGGCGCGGGGAAACCGCTGCTGTTGCAGCGCCAGCACTTCCAGTGCCCCGTTGAGCGGCGCCTTCTGATTGCCATTGTCCTTCTGTGCGATGCGATGCATCGCGAATGCTTCCCAGTAGTACGCGTCCGGCGTGTAGACCGATTTCGGATACTCGTCGCGGATGCGCTTGAAGATCATCGCCGCGATGGGATAGTTGTCGTTTCCGAGTGCCCGGCGTGCCTCGCGATACAACGAGTCGGCCATGTCCTGACTATCCCAGGCCGCCCGCGGCTGTGTGCGGAAGCTGCTGCCCTCGCCGAGCGCGTACGCCATCGGCATGGACGGTGCGTAGGCCACCTGCCCCTGCAACGTCGTCGCCATGGCCATCTCGGTCGCTTCGCGCGCCATCTGGCCCACCTGACCGCTGAGCGTCGCGGAAAGCCGGGCGGCATCGAGGCCGGCACGTGCCGCCATTTCCGACTCGAACAATGCGCGCGGCGCGATGAGATCGCGGGCGAGGCTCATCTCACGCAGCGCGTCGAGCCGAATCCGTTCGACATCCAGGCGCTGCCCCGTGGCCAGACGCGCTTCCTCCATCGCCATCCGCGCGTCCTCCATCGACCGCGTGATCGCGTCCGACCACGGGGACGGCAGTGCGCGTGGTGAGGGCGCCGTGGCGGGCAGCGGCGGCTGCGCGGGCGTGCGCGGCGTCGGTGCCGTGGCGGGCGTCGGTGGCGTGGGCGGTGTGCGCGACTGCTGCGCATCCGCCGTGTTCACCGTGATCACCAGCAGCATCTTAGGCGCGGCGGCCATCGTCCGACGGGTGAATCGAAGCATCACAGTCCTCCTCCAAGGGTCGTCTCGTCGCCGAACCGCGACGCCGTAACGGCGGCGCGCATGCGCGGCAACAGGTTGGTTTCCCGCATCGTTTCATTCGGCGCGCGCTGCGTCTCCGGCGCCGAACGGCGCACCTGGATGATCTGCGCGAGCACGAGTTCGAGGTCCTGCAACAGCCGGCGCGTGCGCTCGTCGTGGAGTTGTGGTTCGTCGATCAGCAAGCGCGTGGTACCCAGCAGCTCACGCGCCCATCCACTCACATCCGGACTCGCCCCCCGCGCCGGGTCTTCGTCGCGCACGGCGGTCAGCAGCGCCACGGTGCGCGCCAGATGTTCATCCATCGCCACGCGCGCCGGGTCGGTCGAGACCGGGAGTGCGGCCAACGCCTCCGGGCCATACCCGAGCTCGGCAATGCTGTCGGCGCGGGTCCCTGCCGCCTGCACGGCAAGCTGGTATTGAGACGCACCCGTGACGGGCAACAGGTATCGTCCCACGCCCACCCCGGCGACGAGCAGCGCCGCGATGCCCGTCACCCGCAGCGCCCACGACCGACGACGCGATAGCGGTGGCGTGCGATCATCCTCGCGGAGACGCAAGACGGGCGCCCCGTCGGTCGACCTCGGCAGGGCACGCGATGTGACGGTCGGTGCCTGCGCCGCGCCGTCGTGCGCCATGCGCTGACGCCGCTGGTGCTGGAGACGCGCCCACATCATCTCGCGCGGGATCTCCGCGGACTCCACCTCGATGGCGTCACGCACCAGCGACATCAGCGGCGCATCCAACGGGCGATCCACCCCCACATCGTCTTCCGGTTCTCGTCGTTCGTCGGTCATGCCAGCTCCCTCCGCGCAAACGGCGCCAGCGCCGTGCGCAGCTTTTCCCGTGCCCTGAAGAGTTGTGACTTGCTGGTGCCGACGGCGACACCGAGCTGCTCACTGATCTCTTCGTGCGTAAATCCTTCGACATCGTGCAACACGAACACTGTCCGCGTCCCCACCGGCAAGGCATCGATCGCGTGTCGCATGCGATCCTTGAGATCGGGCTCGCTGTCCTTCGGCCACTGCCCGACCCCCTGGGCATCGTCCAGCGAGGCGGTGCGCGCCTCGCGTCGCTTGTGCGTCCGCAGGCCGTTCAGCGTGACGGACACCGCAATTGCATGCAGCCAGCTTGAAATTGCCGCGTCGCCCCGGAACTGCCCGATACGATCGAACGCGCGGATGAACGTGTCTTGCGTCCACTCTTGCGCCAGATCCGCACTACCGGCCATCCGATAGATGAGTCGGTACACACGGTCGACGTGCCGATCGTAGAACTCGCGTTCTCCGGCCGGGTCGCCCGTCTGCACTCGTGCGATCAGCTCCGCGTCCGCCAGGGAGGTCATCCGCGGCTCCGGTTCGATCGCGACATCAGTCGAGTTCTGGTTGCGCATGCATGTGCGTCTGGAAGACAGGGGCTTCGCGAAAAGGGTTGCGTCCCGGCAAACAGAAAGTCCCCCGTCGCCGACAGGGGGGACGGGGGACCGATCGGGCGCGCCGCGCTTGTCCCCGGCACGGGGACTCGGGGGTCAGGCGCCGGGGCGGACGCCGACCCGCTCAGCTTGCGCCTGAGGCACGGGAATGGGCTGGGCGGCCCCGGCCCCCAGCGAGCGACCGCTCTCCGTCATCACCTTCGTGACGAACCGTTGCCCTTCCCCAATACGCTCGACCTCCAGGGCGATCGATTCGACGGCATCCCCCAGCTGATCGAGGCGCTGACGCACCTCGGCCGGGACCGGCGCTATGACCGTGGCGCCCCGCTTCCAGATCCGGCGCGCATAGGCGATGGCGATCGGCGCGAGCACAAAAATGGTGAAGACGATCGGGATCGCGAAGAACTCCTCGGGCGGACCGTCGCGTCGGAACGGCGGCGGCTCGACGACGGCACCGGGAACCGCGGCCGCCTTGGCGACCGCGAGGTCGGCTTGCGCGATCAGCTGATCGGTGGCCGAGATCCGCGCATCGACCTCCTTGAGCCGCGTCTCGATCCCCGGCTTGGCCTCCGCGGGAAGATTCTCGCGCTGCAGGTCGTTGATCAGGTCGCGCTTCTGGTCCTCGAGGCGATCGAGCTGGTTCCGCAGCTCCGAGCGCTGTGCCTTGGCCGCATTCCACACGTCCGTGGCACTGGCCGAGCCCGTCTGCGCCGAGGCGATGAGATCGACGACGGGAGCGGGAGGAGCTGGAACCGCCGGCGGGGCCGGTGGCGCGGTTTGCTGCGGCATGGTCTGAGGATCGAGGGGGGCTTCGGCGCGTGGCGTCCCACGCGACTCTGGGTTGTACGCGCGGTACTCGCGCGGGTTTCATCGGCGTTTCGGCTGGACGGATTCCTCCTACAACCTTGCCGTCGTGCGTCCAGCGCGTAAGGTCTCTAGCATGCGCCACGATCCCGCCCCCGTCGCGTCACCGAGCCGTGCGTCCCTCCGTCGCCGCGTTGCGCTTGCGGCATGCACGGCTCTGCTCGTTGCCTGCCATCGCAAGCCTGCGGAGGCGCCTCTGGTCGCCGTGGCCGAGGAGCCACTGCTGCCCCTTCCGGCGGCGCTGCACGACGCCCAACTGCCGGTGCGACTCGACGACAGCACCTATTGGCGCATGGTGCGCGACCTCTCCGAGCCGGGCGGCTACTTCCAGTCGGAGAATTTCGTCTCGAACGAGATGGCGTTGCAGCATGTCATCGCACCGCTCGAACGCGCGATGCCACCCGGCGGCGTGTACGTCGGCGTGGGTCCCGAACAGAACTTCACCTACCTCGGCGCGCTGCGTCCGCGGATCGCGTTCATCGTCGACATCCGTCGACAGAATCTGCTGCAGCACCTGTGGTACAAGGCCGTGTTCGAACTCTCGCCGACACGCGCCGAGTTCCTGTCGCGGCTGTTTGCGCGGCCGCTGCGCGTGAGTGACGCCACGGAGCTGTCGGCAGACTCGCTCATCGTGCTTCTCGACCGCACGCCTGTCGACACGATGCTGTTCCATCGCGTGTTCGACGAGGCCCGTCGTCAGCTCGTCGTTCGGCATCGTTTTGCGATCGACTCGGCGGACCTCGCCACGATACGATACGTCGACAGCATCTTCGTGTCCTCGGGGCCGACGCTGAACTACTCGTCGGGCAGCACGGGCCGCATGCGCGGCGGTTTCAATCGCATGCCGACGTTCGCACAGATCGCCGGTGCCACCGATCAACGTGGCGTCAATCGCGGATTCCTTGGCAGCGAGTCGAACTATCGCTACGTACGCGACCTGCAACGTCGCAATCTCGTGGTGCCCGTGGTCGGCAACTTCGGCGGCCCCACGGCGCTGCGTGCCGTGGGAGAGTGGCTTCGCGCGCGCAACGCACGGGTGGGCGTGTTCTACACGAGCAACGTCGAGCAGTATCTGTTCGGTGACAATCTCTGGGCGACGTTCTACAGCAACGTCGGCACCATGCCACTGGACAGCAACAGCCGGTTCATCCGCTCGTCCACGAACCGGGGCTTCGGGTCACCGTCCGGCTTCATAATGACGCAACTGACCTCGTCGATTCTGGACGTCGTCCGTGGCGCACAAGCCGGGACCGTCCGCGACTACCGCGACGTGCTGATGCTGTCGACGCCCTGAGGCGGCCGACTTCGGCGTGACGTGAGTAGGGGGAGTGGCGTTTTCCTTATTGCGAGTTAATTTTCATTAACATGCTTGCGCTCACTCGTCTCCCTTTCAGCACGTGGTCGGCCACCCTGCTGGCGGTGCTGGCTGTGTCCGCCTTGCCGCTGGCCGTGACGTTGGTCATGGCCCGGCGCGAAGCGGCGCTGCGCCGTTGGCTTCCGCAGCTCTCGGCGTTCGGCGCCGGGGCGGTGTTCGGGGCGGCCGTGGGGCACTTGATTCCCGAAGCGCTGCGTATGGGCCAGTCGTGGTGGTCCGTCACCATCGGGGTGGGCACGGGGTTGGCCGCGTTCTGGCTCATCGAGCGGTCGTTGGCGGGTCACGATCATGCGCATGCCCACGGGGTGCCGCTGGGGGCCCCATCGGCGCATGAGACTGATGAGAGCGATGCGGCGTGTGTGCATCTCCATCCGACGCCGGCGCATGCCCAGTCCGCACACGCGTCGCGTGCGTTGGCGCCGATGGCCTTCCTGGGGGACGCCCTGCACAACTTCGTCGATGGCGCGCTCATCGCGGCGGGGTTTCTGGCGGAGCCGTCAATTGGCTGGCTGACCCTCGTGGCGGTCGGACTTCACGAACTCCCGCGTGAGGTCGGCACCTTCGGGCTGTTCGTTCACGGGGGAATCCGGCCGATGCGCGCGGTGTTCTTCAACGTGGTGACGGCGCTCGTCGCCATGGTCGGTGCGGCAACGACTTTGGTCCTTGGCCATCGGTTCGCCGAACTGACGATGCTGCTGCTGCCCTTTGCGGCCGGCACGTATCTCTATATCGCACAGGTGGTTGGCCGCGCGGCGCTGCATGATCGGCACCACGATCCGGCGCATTGGGGCCGCCTGGCCTGGAGCGCCGCTGGTACCGTGCTCGTCTTGGCCTTTGCCGCGTCCTGAGGACGGCCGACCCCGATTCCACTGCGGGTCTTGACCCTGCCCTCGGATACGGACATCTATTCAAGCTCTACTTCCCCGGCCGGTGTCTGACACGTGGTCCGGGGGCTCCATCTCGATGGAGCTCTTCCAAGGACGCGCTCCCGCCGGAAATGGGAGCGCATGCAGGAGTGGCGCATGGCCAAAGAAGGCATTCACCCGCCGTATCATCCGGTGGTGTTCAAGGACGCGTCGACCGGCGCGACGATCATCACGCGGTCGACGATGACCAGCGAGCAGAAGATCAAGATGGACGATGGGAATGAGTACCCGCTCATCCTTCTCGAAATCACCAGCGACTCGCATCCGTTCTACACGGGCACGCAGCGCCTCATCGACACGCAGGGTCGCGTCGACAAGTTCAAGAAGCGCTACAACCGCTGATCAATCCGGTCGCCTTCGGGCGACCTCGCAGTCGAAAATCCCGCGCGCTGACTCACGTCGGCGCGCGGGATTCTTGTTTCCGCCGGCATACTGATACAGACGTCTGCCCTCCACGGCACAACTTCCATGCGGTTTTCCGTGTTTGCCCTATTCACCCGGTGGCGCGGTACCGGTGAGCACCGCCGTGACGACCAGCACGGCACACGCCAACAGCAGCTCGAACCGCACGCTGGTTGATGACGGCGTGCCGCGCCGCAGTACGGCCCGGCGATGCCACGCCCCGATGCCGAGTATCACGAGGACCAGCGCGGTCTTGGCGCCCAGCAGGCGGCCGTAGTCGCTGGCCAGAATCTGCGGCACGGTCGCCACGCCGACGCGCCGGAAGGCACTGCCGACACCAGTGAACACCGCCACGGGCGCCGCGATCGTCGCCAGGCGACTGAAGGCGGCCCACGATTCCGCAGTCACCGTACGGCCCAGGCACAAGAGCCCACCGATCCACGCGCCGATCGCCAGCACGTGCAGGAGGTCGAGCGCGCGAGAGAGCGTGGGGGCCAGCTCGTCGGCAGCGGCGTGGCCGAGTCCGCCCATGGAGAGCGCGAAGATGCTCACGAGGATCGCGCGGACCACGAGGGCGGCGCGGGTGATCGCCGCGATCACTCCGACGAACGCAGAGGCAGCCAGCATGAGCCACCCGTTTCCCCACGCCGTCTGACGAATCAGCATTGCCACGTCGGTGGCGGTCGGCGCCAGTTCGAGCGCCACGAACTGGGCGCCGAACAGGAGTAGCAGTGCGACCAGGACAAGCAGCCACGCGACCAAGGCGCGTGGCCGGAGGGCGACCTCTCCGCGCGAGTGCCATCCACCACCACGCGCCCATTGTGCCACCACGTCGCCGATGGCGATCACCGCACCCGAGTACAGCAGCACGCGGGCGATGATCGCCACCGTGGTCATCCGTGTTTACTTGGCCGGATTGACGCGAAACCCGAAGGTGCCATTCACGACATGCCCATCCTTCGACATCGCTTTCCAGGTGACCGTGTACTGTCCGGACCCAACCGGCTTGGTGAACTTGCCGACCAGCGGTGCGTCGGCGGCCGCCTCACGCGTCAACGCCTCCAGCTTCACGGTGTCGCCCGCCGCTGCCGTGACCGTCACCTTCGAAACCGGGGCCTGCGTCGGTTCGGACAGCCACAAGCGGACCGCGTCGGGAGCGGTCGTCAAGACGGTGTCCTTGGCAGGGTACGAACGCACGAGACGAAGGTGGCGCATCGCCTGCGACGCTGGCGCAATGGCCGTCAGCAAGGCGATCGCCCCCACGGCCACGAAGGCGATCATGCGGACTGCGGTGCGACGTCGGAACGAAGTCATCGTGGCTCCAAAGGGTTGAGTGGCGCGTATCGCGCAGGAACGTACTGTCGGTCACCGTGCGAAGGAACGGCACAATACGCTGCCGCTGTGCTTATACGATGCAATGACCGGGATGTTGCGTTGCGACCGGGCCCTGAACGACCCGTTGTGGCGCGGCGCGGAGACGCGATCGTCAGGGTCGGTGCGTCCGGGAACGCCCCGCCGATACCCACCGGCCTCACCGGCCGGTATTCTTCCCGATCGGTGCTGTGCCTCACCGCCTCCCGTTTCGTCTCCTGTCGCCTGCCTCGTGGAGCGTTCCTGATGTGTCGTTCGCGCGTGTCGACCATGCTGTCGCCCACGATGTCGCGGGGTCTGCTGACCCTGACGTACCTGTCGCTGCTCTCCGCCTGCTCGCAGCGCGCGCCGGTAGCAACGGCGCCGTCCCCGACCGGCCCCACACCGACGGAAGCGCCCGCGGTGGTCCAGCCACCGATTGCGGTCACTGCGCCGGCGCCAGCCCCCGCGCCGGTCACGCCGGACAGCGCGGCCCCGGACTGGCACCGCCTCGACTTCGAACGCGACGGCGTGATGGGCGTCGGCTCCGAACGCGCGCTGCGCGAACTGCTGGGTGGACGCCAAGCCTCGCGTCGTGTCGTCGTCGCGGTGATCGATGGCGGCGTCGATACCGCGCACACCATGCTGGCGCCGAACATCTGGCGGAACCCGCGCGAGACGGCGGCGAACGGCAAGGACGACGACGGCAACGGGCTCATCGACGACACGTTCGGCTGGAGCCTGGTCACCGATCGCAGCGGCGCCGCCGTGCAGTACGACACCTACGAGATCACGCGTTTGTACGCGGCGTGCCGCGGCTTGCCGGCAGGCACCGGGTTGGTGCGGCCACCCGACAGCAGCTGTGCGAAGTACGCCAGCAGCTACGAGAGCAAGAAACAGGAAGTCACGTCGATTCGCGGACAGATTGCCGGCATCAGCAACGTGCTTGGCCAGGTCACCACGATGTTGAGCGGTGCGCTGGGCAACAAGCCACTCACGCGCGCGAACGTGACGGCGTACGCACCGACCACCCCGACACTCACGCAGGCGCGGCAACTCTGGTTGCAGCTGGAGCAGCAGGGCATCACCGCCGAAGAGATCGAGAAGGGGAAGAAGGCCTACGAC
>CAZMGX010000100.1:0-14364 GCA_964565915.1 uncultured Gemmatimonas sp. | reverse complement strand
GCGACGGCCGGTATCGGTCGGTGCGGCACCACCACCGCGTCCGCCACCAGGACCGCCGGCACCACCTTCACGCAGCGGGGTGGTCTCGAGGGTGGCGATCACTTTGCCGGACACATCCCACAGCTCTTGCACCGACCCGAAGCTGCTGACCGGCACCACGTACGAGAACGGCTCGGTCATGATGGTGACGCGAAAATGCGCGCCGTCGGGAGAGGCGTCGACTGAACGGATCATGCGGGGTTCGCCGATCTTGCGCACCGCCTTCGACTTCACGTCGATCGTGGCCAGCTGCGAGGTCGTGTAGTACTTGACTTGCGCCTTTTCGTGCGGGTCCTGCAACAGGCTGAAGTGCACCGGCTGCGGCAGGGCACGGGACTCCGTCAGTCGGACCTGCGGACCATCCTCGATGTCGCCGTCGCCGTGCGTCGGCGCCGGGCCCCGTCCGTCCGGTACAAGCGTCGCCACGATCTGCTTGCCATCGGCCGTGTAGTCGATCGACGTGACCATCGTCGCGTTCAGCGGCACGTTGCTCAGCTGCGTCGACTTTCCGCTCGCGACGTCGGCGACGTACACGTACGACGCGTTCTCGAAGTTCGCGATGTACGCGATCTGCGTGCCCGTCGGTGACCAGATCGGCGAGCTGATCGTGATGCCGGCCGGAACGGTGAGCACCTTCGTCGCGCCGGTTCGGGGATTCACGAGCGTGATGCCGGTCCGCGTGCTGGTGGTCACCGAGCGCGCGCGATTGGCGCGTGTGTCCACCTGCAGGCCACCCAGCCAGATGTGCGCCTTGCCGTAAGATTTGATGTCACCGCGGTCCGCGCCGGTGGGACGCATGAACCAGTTGCGATCGGGGCTCGGGTTGGTGAACGAGATGTCCACGCGTGGCGCCATGATCATGCGCTCGATGTTCGCGGGCGGCTTGATGAAGCGCTCGGCGCGGAGCGCCTCCTGCGGATTCCACCCGTTACTGCCGCTGTTGGCGGCTTGGGTGTTTCCCTGTGCGAAGGCCGAGCTCGTCGCGGTGAGGGCCGGGACGAGGCCGAGGGTGAAGGCGGCCGCGGTAAGGACACGGCGAGGAGATACGCGGGTCATGCCCAACTCCGGAGGGGGCGTCGAAAGTTCGCCGACGGTGGAGCCGGCGCGTTCGGAAAACATACGCGCGAAGACGGTGCTGCGTTCGGTGGGCGCGGCGGCTGGCAGTTCCTGAGGCGATTCCGTGGGCAGAACCACCGGCGGGCCGCGCCGATGCACGGTACCTTTCCCACATGACGCCACCCATCCCCCGACGGGAGTTCCTGACGACACTGGGCGCTGCGGCCGCGGGGCTTGGCGGCACGCTCCTATCGACCCGTGGAAACGCGCTGCCGGCCGGCGACCCGTTCAGTGACCGCCCGAACGCGACGAAGGCCCAACTGGAGCGCATCGGCCTGGAGTTGTATGCCGTGCGCAACGCGATGAAGGCGAACCCGGAGCGCACGCTCGCCGCCATTCGGGCCATCGGCTACACCGACGTCGAACTCCTGTGGAGCTTCAAGAACTTCGGGCAAAGCACGAAGGAAGTGCGGGACACGCTCAAGCGCGAGGGGCTCAAGGCACCGTCGGCGCACATCGCCCCAGAGACGCTGCTCACCGAGTGGGAGCAGAGCCTCGGCACGGCCAGGACACTCGGCCACCAATACCTGATCGTGCCCAGTCTCCCCGCCGAGACGAATCGCTCACTCGATGCCTGGAAGTTGTGGGCGAATCGGTTCAACGTGGCCGGAGAAGTGGCTCGTCGCGAGGGCATCTGGCTGGCGTTGCACAACGAGCCGTCGCACCAGAAGAAGCTGCAGGGGCAGGTGCCGCTGGAAGTGTTTGCGGACGCCATCGATCCCAAGGTCGTGCGCCTGCAGCTGGATTGTGGCAACATGCTGATGGGGGGCGGCGATCCGATGGATTTCCTGTCGCGGCATCGGTCGAAGTGCTGGAGCTTCCACCTCAAGAACGTGGTTGCCGACCGGTCGAGTGACACGGAGCTGCGGGGAGGGACGTTCGATCTGCGCACGTTCCTGGCGGCCATTCCGGATCTGGCGAAGAAGCCGTGCTTCGTTGAGCAGGAAGGGGCAGCGGACGAACTGGCGAGTGCGAAGGCGAACTTCGACTACGTGCGGAGCTTGCAGTGGTAAACGGCGCCACGCGACCGCCGCGTCGGGGGCGCGGTCGCACCGCAGTGAGGGTGGTGGGCATCGCCGCATCGCTGTTGACCGCGTGTGTCGAGGGTCCCACCGGCGACGCGGCCGCAGATGCGAATGCCCTGCGGGTACGCCTGTCCGCAAGCGTGGTTGCAGCAGCCGGGGCGATGGTCGACGCGCAGGTGACGTACACGCTGGCGGAGGAAGGTGACCCCATCGTGATGGCGCGCGACAGCCTGCTCGTCACGACCGGCGGCACCGATGGACGGCTGACGCTGGTCGGCGACGTGGCGCCGTGCGTGACGGCCGCCGGCAGCTCGGCGTGCACACTGATCCTGCAGGTGCGACTCACGCGTGACGGCGTGTTGCTCGACGAGAATGTGCAGCAGTTGTCGGTGTCCGCGAGCACCGAGCGTGTGGATGCTGCACCGCTCGAGCTGTATGAAGTGGCGACCGTACGCATCGCGCCCACGACATTCTTCGGCTTTCAGCCTGGCGACTCGGCCGTACTGACCGCGACGGCGAGTGACCGAAACGGGGCCACCGTGCCGGCGCGAACGACCACTTGGAGTGTGGTCAGTGGCAACGTGACCGTCTCGTCAGCCGGCGTGCTGCGCGCCACGCAGCCCGGCGCCGCGATCGTTCGTGCGACCGTCGGCGGGCGTGCGCAGGACTTGCCGGTCACGGTGCTTTCCGCTGTGAACGCGGTGGTCGTTCCGTTGAATGGCTCGATCGATGTTCCGATTGATGCCGGCATCGGTGTGACCTTCTCCGCACCCGTCGACGCCAGTACGGTCAACGCGTCGTCGGTCACGGTCACGCGGAACGGGGTCCCCGTGACCGCCGCACGTTCCGTGCAAGGGTCCGTGGTGACCATCACACCCATCGTGCCGCTCGTCGAATTCAACTCGACCTACGTGGTCTCCATATCGACGGCCGTGCGCAGCATCGTGGGTACGCGCCTCTCGGCACCACTCACGTCGACGTTCACGACCATTCTCTGGGACCCGAATTACACCTACCGTCTGACCACGAACGCACTCGGCAGTGGCTCGTCGCTGGGCCTGCAGAGCGACCTGCGGACGTGTGCAATGGAGTCCAGCAGCTCGTCCACCACGCAGCAGTGGTACTTCCTGCCGATCGTCGGCTCCGGCGGCTATTTCACCGTGCGCAACGTCGCTGCCGGCCCGTCATTGGCTCTGGAAGGCGCGGACTCGCCGTTTGCCTGCTTCATGTTTGCGGATGGCGTGGTCTTCACGGGCATGATCTGGCGGGCTGTCCCGGCGTCCCCCTTTGCACCCACTGCGTACTACCTGCAAAACCTGAACTTCGGCCCGGACAAGGCGCTGCGTGGGGGCGCCGGCGCGCCGGTGATGCTGCCCACGGGCAACAATACGAGCCAATTCTGGACATTCACCCGGCTGGGTCGGCGGTAGCGCGGCACGGTCGCTGCCGCTTCGAACCCCTTCACTGGTACGGCAGTTGCCCGGTGTTTCCCTTCGCGGCCCCCACGCCTTCGTTCCAACAGTACTCGGTACTTCGGTCTGCCGTCTCCCGTCTCCGATCTCCGGTCGTACGTCTGCGGTTGGTCTTTGTCCGTGTACGAAGTACCGGGTACCGAGTACGTCAGTTGACCTGTGTTTCCGTTCGCGGCCCCCACGCCTTCGTTCCAACAGTACTCGGTACTTCGTACTTGGTACGTCGACAAAGACTACCCAACCGGTACCACGACAAAGATCCAAGACGAAGACGGTAGACGGACGAACGGAGACACGGTCCTCAGTCTCCTATCTGCCATCGCCGGTCTGCCGTCTTCCTCGCAGGTCTGCTGTTGGTCTTTGTCCGCGTACGAAGTACCGGGTACCAAGTACGTCAGTTGACCTGTGTTTCCCTTCGCGCCCCCACGCCTTCGTTAGTTCCGGGTTGCCCTCAATCAGATTGCTCAATGGAGTGACCCCGATTCCGTCTCGACGCTAGCTTGTGAGCACACGATAGCCGCACCAAACGTCGACGCACTCTCTCAAGCCGGGACCCAGTGGCCAGCAAACCCAACTACGGATTCGAAAAGCGGAAGAAAGAGCAGGAACGCAAGGAAAAGCAGGAAGCGAAGCTGCTGCGCCGGAAGGAAGAGGCCCGACTGCGTGCCGAGCAGGGCACTTCCAACGACGCGCCGTTGGGCGACGCGCCGTTGGACGATGTCGACGAATCACCGTCAGGGCCCGCCGCCGACGCATCGGCTGACCACGGGAGTTGACGAGGGTGGCGCCATGTGTGAAAGTTCACACATGGCTACCAACATCGATATCGACGAGGCCTTGTTGGACGAGGCCCTGCGCGTCGGCGGACACAAGACGAAAAAGGCCACGGTCAACGAGGCGTTGGCGGAGTATGTTCTGCATCGAAAACAGGCCGGTGTTGTCGGGATGTTCGGCACCGTCGACATCGACCCCAAGTACGACTACAAGGCGCAGCGCCGGAAGACATGAACGTGCTGGTGGATACCTCGGTGTGGTCGCTGGCGCTTCGGCGAACCAGACCGGTGGCGCCTGGCATTGTCGACGAGCTGAAGGAATTGATTCACGAGGGACGGGTCGAGATCATCGGACCGATCCGACTGGAGCTGCTCTCGGGGCTCCAGCACGAGAGTCAGTTCCTCGCCCTGCGTGAGCACTTGCGCGCCTTTCCTGATCTTCCCCTCGACCGCGACGATTTCGAAGGCGCAGCGACCTGTTTCAATCGCTGTCGATCGGCCGGTGTACAAGGTTCGAATACGGATTTCCTGATCTGTGCCGTCGCAACACGCCGATCGTTGCCCGTGTTCACCGTCGACAAAGATTTCACTGCGTTCGCTGCGGTGCTCGGTGTTGCACTGCACGACACTCGCTTCCCCACCGCCCACATCGACTGAGCGAACATGGCACGATTCATCGCCCTTCTCGCGTTGCCGCTGGCGTCACTGACGGCCCAGCAGCCCCCGGCCATCGCCCGCATCGTAGTATCGCCGGCAAGCCGCAGCATGACGGCAGGGGACACGCTGCGACTCAAGGCCGAAGCGCGTGATGCGCAGGGCAACGTGATTCCCGGCGTCACCTTCCGGTATCGGCTGGGTGGCGGCGCACGATTCGAAGGACGGGTCGATTCCCTCGGGCTGGTCACCGGCAGCTCCACGTCAACGCTGCCGGTCACGGTGACCGCCACGTTGGCCGGCACGGCGCCCAAGTTCGAAGTCGTGGACATCGTGGTGCGGCCCGGACCGGCGGCGAAGATCGAGCTTTCGCTGACGGCCGCGAAACTCGTGACCGGTCAGCGGCTCAGGGTCACGGGCCGCGCGTATTCCGCGACGGGTGACAAGCGCGCGGATCGTGTCACATGGCGCAGTTCGAATCCGGCGGTCGCGGCCGTCAACGAGGCAGGGCTGATCACCGCCAGGGCGGCTGGTCGTGCCACCATCACCGCATCCGTCGGCGGCGTGAGCAACACGCTGCCCGTAACGGTCGCCCCCGCGACGTTCTCCTCGCTCACGCTGGCGCCGGGCAACGTAGATGCCCGCACCGGCGATGTCGTGCGCTTCACGGTCTCGGCGAAGGACGCCGCCGGCAAGGTCGTTACGGGTCTCACGCCCACGTGGAGTTTCGCGCCGGGGCACGGCGCGATCGATGCCGACGGCGCGTTCGTCGGCTACGAGCCGGGCGAATACACGGTGACCGCGTCGTTCGGTACGCGCAGTGTCGAATCGACCGTGACGTTGGCTGAACGTGACGTGCGTCGGCCGCTGTCACTGGTTGGGCGCTTGCCGCGCTCACGCTTCAGCACGGAAGAAGTGTGGCTGCACCAGGATGGCAAGCACGCGTACCTGGGTTCGGGTGGCGGCGGCGATGTGTTGTATGCCCTCGACATCAGCAACCCGGCCAATCCCGTCGTCACCGACTCGATCGTGTCGAACACCCGTCGTGTGAACGACGTGATGACGTTCCCCGACGGCAAGTTCCTGGTGTTCACGCGTGAAGGCGCCAGTGATCGCAAGAACGGCATCGTCATCTGCTCCCTCGAGGATCCCAAGCATCCGAAGGTGATTGCTGAGTTCACCGATGGCGTTACGGGCGGTGTGCACTCCACGTTCGTGTACAAGCAGGACAAGTTCGGCACGTTCATCTTCCTCACGAACGACGGCACCGGCGCGCTGCACGTGATTGACGTGAACGATCCGTACAGGCCCAAGGAAGTGGCGCGCTGGAAGACGGAAGGACGGCCCGATGCCGGTCGGTCCCTGCACGACATCGATCTGCGTGATGGCCTGCTGTACGCCAGCTACTGGAACGACGGCCTGGTCGTGCTGGACGTCGGCAACGGCATCAAGGGTGGCTCGCCGTCCAACCCGGTGATGGTGTCGCAGTACAAGTACGACCTGAACGCGATGTACAAGCAGGTCGAGGTGGACGGTGGACCGGGCTTCATTCGCGGCACACATACGGCGTGGCGGCACAAGAACTACGTGTTCATCGCCGATGAGGTGTTTCCGGCTGCGTACCCCAAGGGCACCAAGGACGCTGCGGCCAGTCGCGCCTATGGCCGCTTGCAGGTGATCGACGTGAGTGACATCGCGCATCCGAAGTCGGTGGCGTGGTACGAGCCGGAATACGGCGGCGTGCACAACGTGTGGGTCGCCGGCGACTCACTGTACATGGGTGCGTACAATGCTGGCTTCCGCGTGTTCGACATCTCCGGCGAACTGCGCGGGGACCTGCGTGCGCAGGGGCGCGAGATCGGCCACCTCAACACGGCCGACATGGACGGGAACATCAAGAACTCGGCCATGACGTGGGGCGTTGTGGTCAATCCGAAGGACGGACTCGCGTACGTCAACGACAATCACAACGGGCTCTGGATCATCAAGATCGAACCGAAGCCTACGGTGAAGGTCGTCCCGTAATCATGCGGTCGCTCGTTCGGCGCGCACTGGGCGTCGTGGCCGGCGCGATGGGTACCTTCGTTCCGGCCACGGCGGTTGTGCAGGCGCAGGCCGCAGGTCCGGCACGCGACTATCTCGTGCTCGTCGCCAGTGAATCCGTGGACAAGGTCGCGCTGATTCGGTTCGGCCCAGGCGGCGCCAAGGTCGAACGCGAGCGATACGTCGGCTGGTCGACCATGGAAGTTGCTGGTCCGCACGGCGTAGCCGTGGCGCCGAACGGCAGGGACTACTTCGTGACCACCGCACACGGGACCCCGTTCGGTCGCCTCACCAAGTTCAACGTCGAGACCAATGCGGCCGACGGCAGTGTGATGCTGGGCAACTTCCCGGCCACGGCGCAGGTCTCGCCCGACGGGTCGCTGGTGTTCGTCGTGAACTTCAACCTGCACGGCGAAATGGAAACGAGCGATGTCTCCGTCGTCTCGGCCGCCGAGATGGTCGAAATCGCCCGCATCCGCACGTGTACGATGCCACACGGATCGCGTCTCAGCGCCGACGGACGCAAACACTATTCGGCGTGTATGATGGACGAAACGCTGGTCGAGATCGATGCACAGTCGCTCTCCGTCAGTCGGCACTTCTTCCTCACGAAAGGCAAAGAGCAGGGCATGAGCGGCGCGCCACCGGCGAGGGGCGCGGACGCGCGCGGTTCGGATTCGCACGCGGGCCACGATATGGGTGGCCACGGCATGGAGCCGCCAAAGCCGGGTGACGTGTCGTGTTCACCAACGTGGGCGCAGCCATCCGTTGATGGTCGACGCGTCTGGGTGGCGTGCAACAAGTCGAGCGAGATCGTCGAGATCGATGCGGTCGCGTGGACGCTGGTTCGTCGGCTGCCGGCCGGCCCCGGTGTGTACAACCTGGGCACGACGCGCGACGGGACGAAGATCATCGCCGCGAACAAGCGCGACGCCTCCGTGTCAGTGTTCGATGCGGCCAGCGGCAAGGAACTGGTGCGTATTCCGACGACCCGCAAAGTGGTGCACGGCGTCGCCGTGTCCGACGACGATCGCTACGCGTTCATCTCGGTCGAGGGGGTCGGCTCCGAACCCGGGACGGTAGACGTCATCGACCTGCTCGCGCTGAAGAAGGTGGCGAGTGTCGACGTCGGCCAGCAGGCCGGCGGGATTGACTTCGTCCGATCAGAAACGCCGAAGCGGTAGACGCCTTAGCGCCAGACGCTGAAGCGCTAGACAGCGCGACAGCGTCTCCTGATCGGCGACATCTCAACCGCTGTTCCGCAGTCCCGCCGAGATGCCGTTGATCGTGAGGTGAATGCCGCGCTCGAGCTGCTCGTCCCGTGCGCCGTTGGCCGCCACCTGTTCGCGATGCCGCCGCAGCAGCGAGATCTGCAAGTGGTTGAGCGGATCCATGTACGGAAAGCGGTTGGCAATCGACCGTTCAAGCAGCGGGTTGTCGGCCAGCAGCCGGTCCTGCCCGTTGATGGACAGCACCGCGTCGCGTGTCCGATGCCACTCCGCATCGATTCGGGTGAAGATCGACTGGCGGAGCTCGACGTCACGCACCAGCTCCGCGTAGCGTGACGCAACCGCGAGGTCGGACTTCGCGAGCACCATGTCCATGTTCGACAGCAGCGAACGGAAGAAGGGCCAGCGTTCATTCATCTGCCGCAACGTGTGCATCGCGTCCGGTGCCTCCAGCAGATAGTCGGCGACCGCGGTGCCGAAACCGTACCAGCCCGGCAGCAGCAGACGGCATTGCGCCCAGGAGAAAACCCACGGGATCGCGCGCAGGTCTTCGATACGATTGGACGCCGTCCGTGATGACGGCCGGCTGCCGATGTTGAGGGTCGCGATTTCCGAGAGTGGGGTGGACTCGCGGAAGTACTGTGCGAATCCCGGCGTCTCGTACACGAGGTTGCGGTAGGCCCGAAACGCCAGCAGCGACAGTCGCTCCATGACCGGGTGGAACACGTCAGTGGCATTGGCGGCTTGCCCACCATCGGGCAGCGATGCCTCCAACGACGCGGCCAGCAGGATCTCGAGATTGCGGCGACCCACCTCGGGGGCGGCGTACTTCGACGCGATTACCTCGCCTTGTTCGGTGACGCGAATCTGTCCGCTCACAGCCCCCGACGGCTGCGCCAGAATGGCCTGATAGCTGGGGCCACCACCGCGACCGACCGATCCGCCGCGACCGTGAAACAGTCGCAGTCTCACGCCATGGGCACGAAAGACTTTCAGCAACTCGATCTCCGCCTTGTACAGCTCCCAGCCGGACGTGAGGAAGCCGCCGTCCTTGTTGCTGTCGGAGTAGCCGAGCATGACTTCCTGTGTGTCGCCGTGTGAGTGCACGACGGCGCGGAACAGCGGCAGCTCAAACGCAGACGCCATGGTCGCCCCGGCCCGCTGCAAGTCGTCGATGGTCTCGAACAGCGGAATGATCTGCAGGTCGGACACCGGCTGGTCACCCGTGCGCAGCAGGGCCGCCTCCTTGAGCAACAGCGCGACCTCCAACAGGTCCGAGACGCCATCACACTTCGAGATGATGTAGTGCGGCAGGACGGCCGCACCGTACCGCGCCCGCAGCGTTCGTGCCGCGAAGACGATATCGAGTTCACTACGCGTCTCGGTGGAGTAGGGCAGGTAGTCCGCGTAAAGCGGGCGTGGGCTGCTCAGTTCGGCGGCAAGCAGGCTGATGCGATCTGCCTCGCTGCGCTGCGCGTAATCCGCGCACACACCGGCACGTTCGAACAGCTCCGCAACGACGCGCGCGTGAACGTCGCTGTTCTGCCGCAGATCGAGCGGGGCCAGATGGAAACCGAAGATGTCGACGGCGCGGATCAGTCGACGCAGGCGTCCATCGGCCAGACTGCCAAGCCCCGCCGATCGCAGTGAATCACGAATGGTGTTGAGGTCGTCCAGGAACGCCTGTGCCGAGGGATACGACTCGGCCTCCGCGACGGCTGCCCGCTCGGGTGTGGCGTGGTCCAGTGACCGGGCCGTCGCCGCCAGACGGGCGTACAACCCGATGAGTGCCCGTCGATACGGCTCATCGACTCGCTGCGCCGAGGCGTCTGGCGAACGGTCCGACAGCGCCTGCAATGCCGGTGTGACCGCACACAGCTTGAGCGACAAGGGCAGGTCCTGCCCGAGCGCATGCACTTCTTCAAGGTAGAAGGACAGCGCGGCCGCGGACTGCAGGCGCACGGTCTCGCGCAGGATGTCCGACGTGACGAACGGATTGCCGTCCCGATCGCCGCCAATCCAGCTGCCAACGCGGAAGAAACTGGGCAGATCCCAGGTCCCCTCGGGCAATTCGCGACGCAGCAGGTTCTCGCTTTCCGCATACAGTCGCGGCAGTTCCTTGAAGAACGTGCTGTGGAAGTAGTTGATGCCGTTCTTCACCTCGTCGATCACGCGCAGCCGAGTCGGGCGCACCATGCGGGTGTGCCAGAGTGTCAGCACCAGCTGCGTGAGTTCGCGGTTGATCTCCTCCTGCTCATCCGGTGTGAGGGCGATACGGTCACGGCGTTCGAGGCGATCCGCAATGGCGTGCGCCGCATGCTGGATACTCTGGCGCTGAACCTCGGTGGGGTGTGCCGTGAGCACCGGTGACACCAGCGCGTGGTCGAAGAACGCCTTCAGCCACGAGACCACGTGCACGCGCGCATCGGCCTGGCTTCCCTCCGGTTGGGGGCCGGCTGTCACCTGCTTCCTGACCGCGTCCAGCGTGTACGCCAGGCTGCCCTCGCGTGCCGGCGACCCCGCCACCTCATGTGCACGCCGTCGCCGGATCACGTGGGTATCCTCGGCGATATTGGCCAGCTGCAGGAAGTACGCGAACGCGCGCACGACGGAGAGCATCGTGTCGATCGGCAGGTCAGTCAGCAGATGACCCAGCACCTCGCGGTCCTCGGCGCGTCCCTGCCGTGCGAAGCGGACCGCCGTCTGCCGGATCTGCTCCACCAGGGCAAACGTTTCTTCGCCCTCCCGTTCGCGGACGGTATCGCCGAGGAGCCGGCCGAGCAGCCGGATGTCCTCGCGAAGTGGAAGGTCCTTCTCGGCGGTCGTGGGGCCGGTCATGAGGTTCGGAGCGCGGGAGGTTGCGGGTGGTGCGATTGCGTGCTTGCGGAAGATGGCCCGCGAGCGGCGAGTCCGATACTATTTCGGGATGTCGCTCTCCATCCCCGACCTCATTCGCACCGAACGGCTGGTGCTGCGACCGTGGCGAGTCGAGGACGCGCCGGTGATGAAGTCGTTGATTGATGAGAACCTCGCGCATCTGCAGGCCTGGATGCCGTGGGCGATGACGGAACCGTCGCCGCTGGAGGAGATCACCGCGCGTATCACGCACTTTGCCGCCGAGTTCGCGGCCGGCAACGAATGGGTGTTTGCGATCTTTCGTCGCGACGATGACCTGGCACTCGGCGGCACTGGGCTGCATCGGAGGATCGGCGACGATGGGCTCGAGATCGGCTACTGGATCCGTGCGGACCAGACGCGTCGCGGATTCGCTCGGGAAGCGGCAGCGGCGTTGACGCGCACGGCGTTCTTGCAGCCGTCGGTGCAGCGTGTCCAGATCCGCTGCGACCCCAAGAACGTCGCGAGTGCGGCGGTACCTCGACGCCTGGGCTACACCCACGTGGAGACACTCCCGGCCGATACGACGACTCCCGCCGGTGATCCTCGCGACACGATGGTGTGGGAACTGCGTCGTTCACAGCTCGATCATGCCTCGTAGTCTCCGCTTCGCGCGCCGACGGCTCGTCGGATGTGTGGTGGGCATCTGCGCGGTCGCGCATGCGTTCGCCGCATGTGCGGAGCGCTCGCCGGTGGACGCCGCGGGCACGCAGCTCGCGGACGGTACGTGGGGCGGTGATACCACGGCCGTGATCGTGTCGTCGTCCCGCACGCATATCCACGTGGGGTGCACCCTCGGCGAAATGCCGGCGCTGGTTCCGCTCGACGACCGCGGAGGATTTGCCGTGGACGGCAGCTACATTCTGCGGGCGTACCCGGTGCAGTTGGGCCCGGAGCTTCCTGCGCGATTCACCGGGCGGGTAGTGGGGCGCACGGTTACCCTGACCATTGCCGTCAACGATACGGTCACAAAGACGGCGGTCACCATCGGCCCGGTTACCGCCACACTCGGGGTGACGCCGAGTATGCGCAATTGTCCCATTTGTCGCGTGCCCGCAGACACATCGTTTGCCGCACGCACGAAACGGTTTCTCACCAGCATCCTGCCCAATCAGCGTCCATGACCGATCTTGAGCTTCCCATGCCGCTCGTCTCGACCGAGTGGCTGGCGGCGCACCTCGCCGACCCGCGTGTTCGTGTGCTGGACGCGACGATGTACCTGCCGAATGCCGGCCGCGACGCGCGTGCGGAGTACGAGGCTGCGCACATTCCGGGGGCGGTGTTCGCCGACTTGGGTTGGCTGAGTGATGCCGCTGCGCCGTATCCGCACACGTTGCCCGACGCGGCTACGTTTGGTGATCGTGTCGGCGCGCTGGGAGTCGCGGAGGATCACGCGGTGGTGGTGTATGACAGCTCCGGCCAGAACTTCAGTGCGCCGCGTGTGTGGTGGATGCTGCGCATCTTCGGACACGCGCGGGTGGCCGTGCTTGATGGCGGGCTGCCCAAGTGGCGGGCGGAGGGTCGCTCGGTAACCTCCGACGTTCCCGTCGTGGTGTCAGAGACCTATGTCGCGACGCTCGATGCCTCACGTGTTCGCGACATCGGCATGATGCGCGACAACCTCGTCACGCAGCAGTCACAGGTGGTGGACGCACGGTCGCCCGGGCGATTCACGGCTGCTGAACCCGAGCCGCGTGCCGGTGTGCGCGGCGGACACATTCCCGGCAGCGTGAACGTGCACTACGCCTCGCTGGTGAATGCCGATGGCACTATGCGCACGCCGGACGAACTGCGCGCCATCATGGCAGCGGCCGGTTTGGACGTTTCCGCGCCCATCGTCGCCAGTTGCGGGACGGGCGTGACGGCGTGTGCGGTGGTGCTGGCGCTTGAGACGATCGGCGCTACGAATACCGCCGTGTTCGACGGCAGCTGGACCGAGTGGGGCAGCCATCCCGAGACACCGGTTGAGACCGGGCCGGCGCAGCGTCGATAAACGGCCGGCGCCCGTTCAGTCGGCGCAGAGGATGAGTGCACCGCGCGCCTGCTCGATGCGGCAGATCAGCGCGCTGAGCGCACCGGGGACGGCGACGCCCGATTGCCACGTCACCGTCTGACGCTTCTCGTTCTGCACGATCTCGAGGCGATGTGTCGTGAGGTCGGGCGGCGTCACACCGGTGCGCGGATAGTCGCGACGCAGCGCACGGAAGTCCGCTTGGCGCGCGCGCTCGAACAGTGCGCCACCGGAACCCGGCGCAACGACTCCCTGACTGGACTGCGTCGTCGTCGGGCCGCAGGTGGCACCAACGGCGCTGATCGGGCCGCAAGTCGCGCGGCGCCATGTGCCCGCCACCGAGTCGATCACGAGCGAATCCAGCACGCGCGATCCGCCTGCGTACGCATCGACGACGTACACGATCTGTGCGGGTGCGCCGTCGGCGTCGGTCAAACCGTTGGGGCCCGTGGGGTCGTTCGAACAGGCGAAGATGCCCAACAGGAGTGGAAACAGTCGGCGATTCATGGTGCTCTATCAACCACCGACGGTCGTCCTACGTCACGCGCACCATCTGCGCGACGATCAGATCGGTGAACTCGATCGTCGGGACACCATCCGCATCCGATCCAAGTGCGGCGCGCAACGTGTCATCCAGATAAACGAACGTGTGGTCCTCGGGATCTTGCAGATCCTGCTCGACCACGTAGGCCCAGACCCGCTGCGTGATCTCGCGATCACCGATGGCATCGTCGCCGATCAGCGCCGCCAGAGACGGCGACGGTTGCACGGGCCAGAAGACCAGATCGTCGCTGTCGAACCGTGCACCGGCTGCTTCGACGGCGGCACGTACACGCGCGGCCAGTTCGTCATCGAGCGGATCCAGATCGCGCGCGGCGGTCGCGAGGGCCACGTCTTCGGGGGATTCTTCATCCGCGTCCTCATCCGCGCCATCGTCAGCGGCGTTACTCGCGGCATCGTCCGTGGCCTCATCCGCCGGCTCATCCGAAGTCGCCTCCGATACCCCGGCCCCCGCAGACTCCGCCGCACCGTCGTCAGCCGTCGACGACGCTTCCGCCAGCGGCACCGGATCCGGAATCGCCTCAATCGCGACCGACTCGGCCAACT
>CAZMGX010000099.1:0-14387 GCA_964565915.1 uncultured Gemmatimonas sp. | reverse complement strand
CCATAGGTCGGACGTTCCAGGTCCAGGATCACGAGGCGACCGCCCGGCTTCATCGAGCTGGCCAGGTTCCACAGCACTCCGAACGGTTGTTCGATCTCGTGATACATGTGGATCATGAACGCGAGATCGAGCGCGCCCGCAGGGAGACGCGGATCGTGCGGTTCGCCCAACGCGACGACCGTGTTGGGGAGCGGGGTCGCACGAACTCGGCGCTGCAGCAGTGCGAGATAAGACGGCACGATGTCCTGGCCATACACGCGACCGGTGGCGCCGACGATCGGCGAGAGCCGCGCTACGTAGTATCCATCCCCGGCGCCGATGTCCGCCACGTGCATGCCCGCCGTGACGTTCGCCAACTGCGCGACGCGAACAAACTCGCCGGCATCATCGCGGTCGTCCTCGTCTGTCCAGCGCGGCGCCACGATGTCGGCGACCGGCCGTGACGGCGCCGGAAAGGAGGCCGCGGGCTCGCCGGCGGGGGCGATGGGGATGAACGGGTCCTGCGCCGCGGCGCACGCCATCATCATCGCGCCAAGCGCCAGCCCGCGTTGCGGTCGAGACCACATGGAATACCCCGTCCAGCGTTGCATCAGTGTTGGGCCACCGCGTCGTCGGCGCGACGGTGCACCCGCAAAGCGGCCACGCGGCGACCGTCCATTGCCACCACCTCCAGTTCGCCGCCAGGATAAGACACGCGGTCTCCCATCTTCGGCAGCCGACCCAGTTTCCCGAACGCGTAGCCGCCCAACGTCGTCCAGTCGCCTTCGGGGACCGCCAACTTGTGGTCGGACCGCACGTCGACCAGCGACATGGAGCCCGCGAGTTCGAGGACGCCATCGTACAACAACGCATCGCGGGACAGCGGATCGTACTCGTCCGCAATATCGCCGACGACCTCCTCGACGAGATCCTCCATGGTCACGATCCCGGCCGTGCCACCATACTCGTCCAGTACGACTGCCAAGTGAGCCCGCGTGCGCCGCAGATCGTCCAGCACGCGCTCGGCCGCCCGGGTGGCTGGAACGAAGAGCGGCTCCCGCAGATGGTCGCGTAATTCGAAGGCCTCCGGTTGCTCATGCAGCCAGAAGTCCTTGGCCAGGAACACGCCCACGATGTCGTCGGCCGTTTCGCGATACACCGGATAGCGCGAGAACCGCTCTGTACGAAGGATCTGGATCAGTTCGTCGCGATCGACATCCTCGGCGATGGCGACCATTTCCGTGCGTGGCCGCATGACGTCGAACGCCTTCTTGTTGTGAAAGTCGAACACGCCCGCCAACATCGCGGAGTCCGACTCATCGAGGGTGCCATGCGCCCGTGCCTGCATGACGAGCAGCCGCAGCTCTTCCGGCGAGTGCACATGTCCGCCTTCGGACGCCGGTTCGACGCCAACCAGCTTGAGGAGGCGGTTGGCCGTGCCGTTCAGGAACCCGATGAACGGCGACATGATCCGTGAAAAGAGGATCAGCGGCCGCACGACGACGCGACTGACGGACTCCGGCTTGGCCAGCGCGATCGATTTCGGCGCCAGCTCGCCCAGCACGATATGAAGGAACGTGATCACGAGGAACGCGACCGCGATGCCCGCGCCGGTGTGAAGGGCCCCTGGGTCCGGCTCGACGCCGACGAGGTGCAGGGCCCGGTCGACCAGCACCGCGATGGCGGGTTCGCCGATCCACCCGAGTGCGAGCGAGGCGAGGGTAATGCCGAGCTGCGTGCCGGAGATGTACCGGTCCAGCTGACTCAGGGCCCGCTGGACGACCTGCGCCGACCGATCCCCCTCCGCCGCCATCTGGTCGATGCGGCTCCGGCGCACCGCGACCAGCGCGAACTCCGCGGCCACAAAGAACGCATTGAGGAGGACCAGCACCAGCACCAGGACCAGCCGAACGGCGCCACTGGAAAACGTGAGATCGTCCGGCAATTGAGCGGTTGACGCGTCGATGAGCATGACGAAAGGAAACGGACAGCCGGATGGTTCGTCAGGGTACTGGATTCCCCGGACTCGTGCAATCTGCAAGAGTTACAGCCCCCACGCTCCTCTTGCAGACTGCAAGAACGCGGGTTCGGGATGGTCAGGCCCCTCTTTTCCGGTCCGGTCCGGCGCGTGCGACGCGGCGGCCGGCACGTCCGTCCGTGCGCTACACCCCAGCCTATCCCGCGGTCGCCATCCAGGAAATGCTCGACCCGCGCCGAATGTTGCGCTGGGTCTGGTTGGGTCGCGTCGTGCTGTCGTGCGCGATTCTGGTGGCCGCGGTCTTCGTCTGGAATCGCGCCGAGCCCAACGAGACGCTCATTGCCACGCTGACCTTCGCGATCGCGACGCTCACCACCGTGGCCTCGGTCATGTACGGCGAGATCGAGCGGCGCCCGTACGGCCCGATCTTCTACGGCATTCAGTGCGCCGTCGATCTGGCTCTGGTAACGGCGATCGTGCACATCACCGGGGGCTGGAACTCGCAGTTCGCCGCGCTCTACATCCTCGTCATTGCCATTGCCGCACTGCTGCTGCCGTTCCGTGGCGGCCTCACCGTCGCCGGCGGGGCCTGCGTCCTGTATGCGGCGGAGGTATTGTGGCTGCGGCCGGGCATGGCTCACGCCGGGATGCTGGTACAGCTGGGTGTTTTTGTGGTCGTCGCCATCGGCTCGGGGTTGGTCTCCCTCAGACTGCGCCAGGCGGGGGTTGGCCGCGAGGCGTTGGCGGCACAGTTGGTCAAGGTACAGCTCGAAGCCGCCGACATTCTGCGCACCATCCGCTCGGGCATCATTACCGTGGATGCCGATGGGCGACTGCTGTACGCCAATCCGTTCGCGACCGAGTTGCTGGGTCTCAACCTGCGTTCGTTCACCGGACGTCCCGTGCTGGACGCGCTGCGCGCGATCTCCCCGCAACTCGCCCAGCTGCTGGAGTCCTCGGCGCAGAACGGCGTACGGACCACCCGCGCTGAAGGGCGCATCCGGCGTGACGGTGAGGAGGTCGAGATCGGGGTCACGACGACCGTCTCCGACGCCGGTAGCAGCGACGCGCGGAAGAGCGCCACCGCCATCTTTCAGGACATCTCTGACAGCAAGCGACTGCAGGCGCTGCACATTCGCGCCGAGCGGTTGCAGGCCGTGGCCGAGTTGAGTGCGTCGCTGGCGCATGAGATCCGCAATCCGTTGGCCTCGATTCGCAGTGCGACCGAACAATTGGCGCGGCGCCGGGATCTCGAGGCCCGTCCGGCCGATGACGATGAACGCATCCTGCACGGTCTGGTCGTGCGCGAAGCGGATCGGCTGAGTCGCTTGCTGGCCGACTTCCTGGACTTTGCGCGCGCGCGGGTGACGCGCGTCGCCGCCCTCGACGTGGGGGCGATGGTGACGGCAGCTGTGACACTCGCCGCCTCCCATCCGGATCGTCAGCCTGATGTCCAGGTCAACACAGTCGTGGACCCGGACATCCCGTCACTCGAAGGCGACGAGGACCTGTTGCATCGCGCTGTCTTCAATCTGGTATTGAACGCAATCCAGGCGGTCGAGTCTGACGGTCACGTGCAGGTGCACGTTGCCCGCGCCGCACGTGACCGCTACCGCGTGCCTGGCAACACGTTCGACGGCGACGTACCACTGCTGGCCATCACCGTCACGGATGACGGCGCCGGCGTTCCACCAGACCTGCGCGACCGCCTGTTCGAACCCTTCGTCACCGGCAAGTTCGGAGGCACCGGACTGGGCTTGCCCGTCGTGCATCGCGCCGTCGAGGCGCATCGTGGCGTGGTGTTGGTCGACACGCTGCCGCGAGGCACTCGCTTCACGATCATCCTGCCCGCGATTGCGGTGGGCACCCCCGACGTTCCCGCTCGCGCAGCCGTTGACGCGGACGCGTGGTCGGCGTCCGCACACGCCTCGCCGGAGACGGCGGGTACCTCTTCACTCACCGGAGTTTCCTCGTGATCGCTCCCGCACACGCCGGCGACGCTGCCCCGCGCGTGCTCGTCGTGGATGATGAAACCAGCATCCTCGACTCGCTTCGCATCCTGTTGAAGAACGAAGGCTTCGTCCCCTTCACCGCGCTTGGCGGCAAGCAGGGACTGGAGCGTTTGCCCGAGCTGAAGCCGGACATCGTGCTCACCGATGTGCGCATGCCGGACGTGAGCGGCGTGCAAGTCCTGAGCATGGCCCGGCAGGTCGACCCGGACGTGCCCGTCATCCTGATGACCGCGCAGGCGACCTTGCAGTCGGCGATGCAAGCCGTCAACGAAGGCGCCTTCTACTACATCCAGAAGCCGTTCCGCAACGATGAACTGCTGGCGATCCTGCGTCGTGCGGCTGAACATCGCAAGCTGCGCGTGGAGAATCACACGCTGAAGCAGGAGATCCGTCGACACGAGCGGACTACCTCCCTGCGCCCGATCGGGCGCAGCAAGGCGTGGATCGACGTGCTGCAGCTGGCGGAGACGGTGGCGCCGACCGATTCGACCGTACTCATCACGGGCGAGTCGGGGACCGGTAAGGAAGTCATCGCGCGATACATTCACGATCTGTCATCCCGGACCGAGCACTCCTTCCTCTCCATCAACTGCGGCGCGTTGCCGGAGTCACTGCTGGAGAGTGAACTCTTCGGTCACGTGAAGGGGTCGTTCACTGGTGCGGTCAAGGACAAGACCGGCCTCTTCGCCGCAGCGCAGAGCGGCTCTTTCTTTCTGGACGAAATCGGCGAGACTACGCCCTCGACGCAGGTCAAGCTGTTGCGCGTGTTGCAGCAGCGCGAGGTCATTCCCGTCGGTGCGACGGAAGCGCAGCCGGTCGATGCGCGCGTGATAGCGGCGACGAACCGTGATCTGGAGGAAGAGATCAAGCGAGGACATTTCCGCGCCGACCTGTTCTACCGGTTGAACGTGATCGCGGTGCACCTCCCGCCACTGCGCGCGCGCGCCGAAGACATTCCTCTCCTCGCGGAATCTTTCCTCGCGCGCAGCGCATCGTTGCGCAAGGAGCCGGTCAAGGTGCTCGATGAAGGCACGGTCGACATCCTGCAAGCCTATCAGTGGCCCGGCAATGTCCGTGAACTCGAGAACGCTCTCGAGCGCGCGGTGATCCTCTCGGCGGGCAGTACGATCACCCCGGATGCACTGCCGGAGCGCATTACCGCGCGGCGCGCGGAACCGCTGGTCAATGAACGGACCCCCACCACGCCGACGCTCGAGGCCATCGAGCGTGCCTACATTCAGTGGGTGTTGCAGAACGAAGGTGGCAACAAGAGTCGTGCGGCGGACATGTTGGGCATCGACCCATCGACCCTGTACCGCAAGCTCGCACGCTACGGGGAGGCGTGATGATGACGCGTCGTCACGGCTTCAGTCTGATCGAACTGTTGATCGTCATCATCATCGTGGGCATCCTCGCCGCGATTGCGATTCCGCGATTCCAGTCGACCCGCCAGCGGGCGTTCATTTCCAGCATGAAGGCGGACCTGCGTACCGTGGTGTCGGCGGCGGAGTCGTACTACTCCCAGGACGGCACGTACGCGAACTACCCGGCGCCCTCGGGTTCGAACGGAGCGACCCTGACGTTCGTCGGGAATGCCACGAGCTGGCGCGCCACGGCGACACATCCGTCGGCACCTGGCGTGGTGTGTGAGGTCGAACGCGGGCCAGCGCCTGGTCTGCGCAACGAGCCGGCCTGTCAGTAGTGCGCGTCGGTGGCGCGCGATTGATGACGACCCCGTCACGTCGCGCGCCGCATCGTCACGCAGCCGGACGTGCCACATTCATGGACGTTTGGTGCCCTGCATCACCAAGCCTTGCACGCTGCAAGAGGTCTTGCGAAACGAGAGAATCCGGCGCCTGATTGGTGATGCAAGGAAATGATGCAAGTTGTTGTCAGGCATAATGTTTCATTGGATGGGCCAGGCTGGCCCGCAGGTTGCCTTAGTCCACGGTGTCGCACTGGACTCCACTTCACGGGCCAGAAGCGAATGACCCCCCATCGGAGACTTACGAGCATGCCCCGGACCCGCAAAGGCTTTACCCTGATCGAACTCCTCATCGTCGTCGTCATCATCGGCATCTTGGCCGCGATCGCGATTCCGAAGTTCGCTGAGACGAAGGAAAAGGCGTACATCACCGCCATGAAGTCTGACCTGAAGAACATGGTGTCGGGCGCCGAAGCGTCCTTCTCGGACAACAACACCTACGCCAACTATGCCGCGCCGACGGGTTCGTCGGGTGTCGCCCTGACGTTCTCGGGCACGGCGACGGGTTGGTCGGCCACGGCGACGCATGCGTCGTCCACGAAGACCTGCACGATCGCCGTGGGTTCGGCGGCGGGCGCGGGTGTCGCTGAAGGCGAGCCGATCTGCCAGTAAGCTGGTGACGCACTCACCGGTCCGTCCGGGCCGGGGCATCGGGGGGTCGAGCGAAAGCTCGGCCCCTCATGCGTTTGCAGCCAGGCCTCCGCGCGCCCGCCGCCGGAGGCTTCTTTCGCGGCGACGATTCGCTATCTGCGAGGATTCGGGCGCAACGCGACGACGCGGAGCGCGCCGTCATCTGGCGGGGAATGGTGAAGCGCATGTCACACAACGGGTTACCGCAATGTCGACGGGATGGCTCGCCAATTGCCACACTGTGTCGTCGAAGAGTCGGATGTCTGTCCGGCGCTTGAGGACCCCCACTGGAGAGTCACATGACGCGGACCCGCAAAGGCTTTACCCTGATCGAACTCCTGATCGTTGTCGTCATCATCGGCATCCTGGCCGCGATCGCGATTCCGAAGTTCGCCGAGACGAAGGAAAAGGCGTACATCACCGCGATGAAGTCTGACCTCAAGAACATGGTGTCGGGTGCCGAGGCGTCGTTCTCCGATTTCAACACGTATGCCAACTACGCCGCGCCGACGGGTTCGTCGGGCGTTGCCCTGACCTTCTCGGGTACGGCGACGGGTTGGTCGGCCACGGCGACGCACGCGTCGTCGACCAAGACGTGCAACATCGCCGTGGGTTCGGCGGCGGGCGCGGGTGTGGCGGAAGGTGAGCCGATCTGCCAGTAAGCTGATGGCCTGACCGTGCTCGCATCGAGCCGGTACCACGAAGGGTCGAACCATGCGGTTCGGCCCTTTGTGCATTCTGGTCATGATGGTTGCATGTCCGGCGATCACGCGCCATCGTCAGCAGGTGCCTGCCAACTCGCTTCCACGAATCCATCATCGCCTGACCGTCGCCGTCGTCGCCGTCAGCGTGTTCGCCCTCGTCGGGGTGATCATCACCATGTGGGTGACCGAGTACCTGGACGAGGGGCTGCGCTGGCCGGTGGTGCTGGTCCTGCTGTTCCTCGTCTCCCTGGTGTGGACCAGCGTCCTGCGACGACAGGTCGAACGTATGGTGGAGACGCCGTTGGCCGAGTGTGTGGCGGCAGCGGAGGCGATCGCCGAGGGGCAGACGTCGCGCCGCGTACCGCCCGGCGAGACGCACGAGTTCGACCACCTGGCGACCAGCATCAACCGGATGACCGAGCAACTCCTGGCCTCCCACCAGTTGCGGATGCGGGTCGAGAAGCTGGCCACCATGGGTCGGATCGCCGCCGGCGTGTCGCACGAGATCGGCAACCCGATCTCCGCGATCGCGAATTACGCCCACCTGTTGCGCATGCGCACGGAAGATGTGCCGGGCACCACCGAACCGCTGGATGCGCTGGAGCGCGAGATTGCGCGCATTGATCGCATCATGCGTGGCTTGCTGGACTACTCGCGACCGCGGCGCCTGACCCCCAAGCCAGTCGTGGTGGATGAGGTGATCGACGACGTGCTGAAGTTGCTGGCTGATCAGGGTGTGACGCGTCGGTACCGCATCACCGCAGACCTCGAGGCGCCGACCGGGCAGGTGTACGCGGAGCGCCACGACCTCGAGCAGGTGTTCGTGAACCTCATGCTGAACGCCGTTGATGCCATGGAGTTCGAGGGGCTCGTCGCACTGCGGACGCAGATCAATGACGTCACGGCGTTCGGGGAGGCCTCGGAGAAGCGGCGCACCGATCGTGCGGAGGAACGGTGGACCCACCGGCCAAGTCGTCGCGCGCTGGCGTGGCTCGCGCGTCCGGAGTCGCCCGCGAAGTTCCTGCAGGTCGTGATCGCCGACTCCGGCACGGGTGTCGCCCCCGAAGACGAAGAGCGCATTTTCGAACCGTTCTTCAGCACGAAGCAACCGGGGAAGGGGACCGGACTCGGCCTCGCCATCGTCGCCAGCACGATCGAAAATCTCGGCGGGACCATCTGGGTGCAGCGGGCGCGCGAGGGCGGCGCCGCGTTCGTGATCCTGCTGCCACTGCATTCGAGTGGCATGGCTGTGATCCCGTATACGACGCCCGCGGGCCAACCGGTGATCGCGGGCAGCGACGCGTTGGGATAGCCCTCCGCGCAACGATCGGGTGAAGCACTTCGGCCGTCACGCACTATCGTGGCGGCGTGAACACTTCATCCAACACCCGCGGCGCTGCGCGCCAATCCGTCCGGTGCATGGCACGGCGCGGTCGACTCCTCGTCGAGTGCCTCGTCGCCATGCTGCTCCTCAACGCGACCGCGCTGGTCGCGATCTCGTTGGCACGCGGCGCGGGAGCGTCGGCCGAGCGTGCGCGACTGGTGACGTCTGGTTGGGCCATGGCCAGTCGCACATTCGAGGTGCCGCTGTCGATGGTCAGCGATTCACTCTGCGCCTCGGCCGGTGCTGCTGGCGTTGATGGAACTGGCCCGGTCACCGGTGCCTGGATTGAACGCCTGACCGGCAGATGGCGCGATCGCGAGCTGTCGGTGACCCTCACGCCGTCGCCATGGCTTGGCACACCGAGCCGCCTGTCCATGCAGGCCGCGAGGAGCTGCCGATGACGCGACGTGGCAGTGGATTACTCGAGGTGCTCGTCGCGCTGCCGCTCATCGCGCTCCTGGGCGCAGTGGCAGTGCAGCTGTTGCTGACGGTCCATCGGCAGGTGCTCCGACACGACGGCGCGCTGGGTGCCACGCGCGAGTTGCGGCACGGAACGGGCATCCTCGCGGCCGATGTGCGTACGACTCGCGGACGCGACGTCATCACGTGGAGCGATACCGCCGTCGAATTCGAGGCGACCGTAGGCGTGGGCTACGTATGCGGCGCCGGGCCGGCTGGTGACGCGGTGACCATCGTCAATCATGCGACCGATCCGTTGGCACTGACCTCCGATCAGCCCGATCCGATCGCGGTCATGTGGAACCAGCCACCACAACCCGGAGACCGGGCAGTGTTGTGGTTGGCCGGCCTGTCGCCGCTCGACTCCGGGTTCGCGCAGGAGCGCCGTGTGCGATCGATCGACCACGGTACGGACTGCGCCGCGTCCCCGTTGCACGCGCCGGGTTCGATTGCCACGACGCGTCTCGCCTTCACCGATTCCAGCGCGCGTCCCGTTCGCCACGGTGCGCCCGTGCGTGTCACCCGCCGCACGCGATACTCCCTGTATCGTGCCAGCGACGGCGACTGGTTTCTCGGACGGCGCACGCAGGGTCCGGGCGGGTGGGATGTCGTGCAACCCGTTGCCGGTCCGCTCTTGTCGGCCAGCAACCGCGGTCTCCGCATGACGATGTATGACGGCCTCGGCGCAATCTTGTCGGCGGGTTCGGGAGTACCGGCGCGACTCCACGTCGAGTTGCGCGCGCCGCGGCGGGCCGGTCGCGCCGCTCCCGCCACCGTGCCGATGGACTCCATCAGTATTGATGTGGTCTTTCGGGCCGATATCGGAGGTGGGGCGTGACCACACCGCAGACGGCACGACGGATTCGTCGAGGCATGATCCTGCCATTCGTCCTCATCGGCATGCTGGTGCTGCTGGCCCTGTCGGCCGCCATGCAGACTGCCGCGTGGCGGTCGCTGCGCGGCGCTCGCGGACAATGGGATGCCCAGCGCGGCGAATATCTCGCGGATGCGGCCGTGGTGCAGACGCTCGCGACATGGGTCGGCGACTCGGCGGCGGCGATACCGATTGGCACGCGGCGTCGATCGAGCGCGGCGTTGGCCGACGGCTGGCGCACCACGACCACGGTGGCGCGGACGGCTCCGCTGGTGGCGGTGATTCAGTCGGTCGCGCGACGCGAACACGCGGGCGCTGCCGCCGCGCGTGTAGCGGATGGTGCACGGATCCGCCGCATGGTTGCGCGTACGGTGTGGCTGCAGCCGCCTTCGCTGCCACTGCTCGCCGCCGCGTCTGTGCTCGGAAACGTCACCGTCGGTGACTCGTTCATGGACGGGCGCGATGTCCCCGGTCCATATGTGCCTGCGCTCGACGACTGTGGCCCCTATCGCGACACGAGCAGCGTGCCGGCCATTGCGGCGCACACGGTCCGCGTGATCGGCGCCACCACCATGCTCGGCCCGCAGCTGCCGCTCGATTCCACCCGCCTCGCTGCGCTTCACGCGCAGTTCGACGCGGCGATGGGCCTGCTGCGGACTCGGGCGCGCAGCTCGGTGCTTTCGGCGGCAGGCACGGTTCCTCCAGCCCCCGCGTGGCAGGCGATGGTGATACATGCGCCCACCCGTGTGACACTCGATGGGCCTTCTGCCCACGTCGGGCTGCTCGCTGTCGACGGAGATCTGTACGTGCGCGGATCGCTGCGCGTGGACGGACTGCTGCTGGTGCAGGGTGCCCTGGAGGTCAGCGGGCAACTCGATGTGGAGGGCGCACTGATTGTTCGAGATGCCGCGCAGCGCGGCACGCAGTTCGGCGCGCACACGCACGTGCGGTACGCGCCGTGCCTCGCGGCACGCGCGGCGGCGACCGTGGCGATGCCGCGCGGTGCCCCGTTCGGAGTCTGGAACAGTCCGTAAGTGCCGCGCGACGGCCTCCGACGCACGTCACGTTCAGGATTTCTCGCGTTGGGCCGACACTATCACAGTGTTGGCAGTTGTACCCGGCCACCCCCCTCATGCCAGCGTTACCTCGTGAGGGTCCGGTCGTTAGTTGGGAGAATCGTCCGAATCGGACAGGTCAGAGTGCCCGGGTCCACGCGTTTCGCATGCGCGTGTGACGTCACCGCGACCACCACAGCGCAACCCCTCCAAGCCATGGCGTTCTTCGGTCGCAAGAAACTGACCGTCGGTCTCGATGTCGGATCCGGTCTCGTGAAGGCCGTCGTCATCGATCACACGAGCGGATCCCCTGAACTGACCAAGGTGGTCATCACCCCCCTCAACGACACCGCCATCGTCGAAGGGGAAGTGATGGACCACTCGATCGTGTCCGATGCCATCCGTCAGACCCTCGAGGCGACGGGTGTCAAGACGAAGCACGTCGTGGCGGCGGTCGGCGGGCGTGACGTGATCGTGAAGAAGATCTCGATCGAGCGCGTCAAGGAAGCGCAGGCGCGCGAGCTCATGCGATGGGAGGCCGAACAGCACGTCCCCTTCGACATGGAGTCGGTCGAACTGGACTTCCAGATTCTCGATCCCGATGCCGACGGCCTCGAAATGAGTGTGCTGCTGGTGGCGGCCAAGCGTGACCTGGTGGAAGCGAAGCGTCACCTGCTCGATGATGCCGGCACGCCGCCGACGGTCATCGACGTCGATGCCTTCGCCCTCCACAATGCGTTCGAAATGAGCCATCCGGACGCGATGAGCGGCACGGTGGCGTTGCTCAACATCGGCAACGAAGCCACCAACCTGAACATCCTCGACGAAGGCGTGCCGATCCTCACGCGTGACCTCACGGTCGGGACGCGCCGATTCCGCGAGGATCTCCAGCGTGACCACGGCAGCAGTGGCGAGGAGGCCGAGGCGATGCTTCGCGGCTACGACCGCACGATGGCACTCGATGAGGTGGTGCGGATGCGCGGCGAAGAGCTCGCCGTCGGTATGGAGCGCGCGGCCACGTTCCTGGCGACCTCGTCCCGCAACTTCGGTCAGATCCGCGCCGTGTACGTGTGCGGCGGCGGCGCTCGGGTGCCGGGCTTGTTGCAGTGGCTGTCCGAACGGCTTCGCATGCCGGTGCAGCTGGCGAATCCGCTGGCGCGCCTCACCGTCCGCGAGGGTGCCATGGAATTCCTGTCCACTGACGAGGTCTCGCCGCTGCTGATGCTGCCGGTGGGACTCGCCCTTCGCGCCGCGGCCTGAGGATCGCACCATGATGATTGAAGTCAACCTGTTGCCGGGCGGCAAGAAGGCAGTCCGGGCCGGTGCCTCCAAGTTCGATGTCGCCACGGCTTTCGGCGAACTGGGCGCAAAGGTCCGCGATCCCTGGCTCGTCGGCGCTGCGTCGTCGGTGGTGGTCGCAGTGGCGGCCGTCGGCATTCTGTTCACGTCGCAGAACGCGCGCGCCAGCGAGCTTGGTGGCAAGCTCGATCGCGCCGTCCGCGATTCCACCCGTTACGCGCGAGTCCTCGAGGCGCGGCGCAAGCTGACCGCCGAGCGCGATTCGGTGCAGCGTCAGCTGTCGATCATCCGCACGATCGACGACAACCGCTACAACTGGGCGCACATCCTCGACGAGGTGAGCCGCGCCCTGCCGGCGTATACGTGGCTGACGACGCTCGAGCAGACGACGAAGGCGCCGCTGCCGCCGGGTGCCGATACCCTCGCCGGACGGCCACAGCCTCAGGTGCAGCCCCGCGCCTCGAAGGAGAAGAAGGCGGCTGCGGTGAAGCCGGATACGGTCGTCATTCACCCCGACCTCAACTTCCGCGTCGTCGGCCAGACCGTCGACATCCAGGCGCTCACGATGTTCATGCGCCAGCTCGAGAGTTCGCCGTTCATCCAGAAAGTCGCGCTCACCAAGTCCGAGATCGTGATCGTCGATGGCAAGGACGTCACGCAGTTCGAGCTCTCGGCGTCGTACGAAGTGCCCCCTCCGGGCGCCCTGCGGACTTCTCCGCTCGTCGTTCCGGTTCGTTGACCCGAGGAACCCATGGCTCTGCTTCCCACATTCCAACGCGACCAGATCAAGCTGGTCATCGGCTTCGCGGCCGTGGCCTTGGCGATCGCGTACTACATGTATCCGTACGCGTCCCGCAACGAACAGCTGGTGGCTGACGCCGACCGCGTCGCGCACCTGGAAGAACTGAATCAGCAGGCCGCCCGCGAGTTCGCGAAGGGCAGCATCGAGGAACTCCGCGCGCAGACCGCGCAGAATCGCTCGACGTTGACCGTGATGCGCCGGCTCGTCCCGACCAGCAATGAAGTTCCGGCGCTCCTCGAAGAGGTCAGCACGGCGGCCCGCCGCGCCGGCCTCGACGTCGGTGGCGTCACGCCGGAGCCGGTCATCCCGGGCGACAAGTACGACACCCACCGCTACACCGTCACCATCATCGGTGACTATCACCAGTTCGGCGCCTTCCTGGCCAATGTCGGTTCACTCGCGCGCATCGTCGCGCCGGTGAACTTCTCGATCATTGCGTCGACGCCGGGTCGGCCACGCGCCATCAAGACGTCCGAGAAGGATGCGTTGGCGTCGACGATCATGCTGCAGACGTACGTCGAGCGCACCACGCCGCAGCCCAAGCCCGCCGCAATCAAGGAGCGGTCCTCATGAGTGCACACTTCTGGCGTACCGTGACGGCCATCGCCGGCGCCCTGCTCGTCAGTGCGTCGGACGCGACAGCGCAGGCGTCGACGGCCAACGCGCAGCCCGTCGCCCGCACCGTCACGAAGGAATCGGCCGGCACCGTCAGCCCGGGCGCTGCCTCGAAGAAGGCCGTGTTTCCGACCGAGGTCACCATCCAGCGGGAAGTGTTCGACTACAACGGAGGGGGACGTCGTGACCCGTACAAGTCGCTCATGAGCACGAGCGATGTACGACCGTTGCTCAGCGACCTGCAGTTGTCGGTAGTGGTGCTCGACAAGGATGGCAACAACTCCATCGCCTTCCTGAAGGATGATTTCTCGAAGACGAAGTACCGCGTGAAGGTCGGCCAGCAGGTCGGCCGGTTGCGCGTCAGTGCGATCAAGCAGAAGGAAGTGCAGTTCACCGTTGAAGAATTCGGCTTCAACCGTATCGAGACGCTCACTCGAAGCAGCGACACGACGAAAGTGAGGAACCCATGATGGGACCGACGACCGTCGCGGTGATCACCGCGGCTCTCGCACACGCGACACTGAGCCTTGCCACCCCCGGCAATGCCGGCGTTCGCGGGGCAGTGCCCGCGCGCTCCACCGCATCTTCGGCCGCTCCGGCCATCAGCCCGGACAGCGGGCTGCCCAAAACCGGTCGCGTATCACGCGTCAGCGTGGGGCCGGCCACCGGCGGCGCCGAGATCGTGATCGCGATCGACTCGAACGTGACCGTTCGGCACTTTACGCTGGACGGTCCCTCCCGTCTCGTCGTCGACCTCGGCGGCGCCAGCCTGGCGCTCCGCGGCTCGACCTACGATGGACAGGCGCGCGGCCCGATCAAGAATGTCCGACT
>CAZMGX010000098.1:0-14416 GCA_964565915.1 uncultured Gemmatimonas sp. | reverse complement strand
GTCGCCCCCGAGAAGCTGGATCTCGCCTACGATCAACTCGTGCGCTGCAGTCGTCGCTTCATTCTCGTGGCCGAGTATTACAGTCCCGCACCGACGTCCGTGCCGTATCGCGGACACGACGACCGCCTGTTCAAGCGCGACTTCGCCGGCGATCTGATGGATCGCCACCCGGGTCTGTCGCTTGTGGACTACGGGTTCTTCTGGCGCCGCGATCCGAGTTTCCCGATGGACGACCTGACGTGGTTCCTGCTCGAGAAGCGCGCATGAGTGCCGTGCTCGTGGTGGCGGCCCATCCGGATGACGAAGTGCTTGGCTGCGGGGGTACGATTGCCCGCTTCGCTGACGAGGGACACCGCGTTCATATCGCCCTCCTCGCCGATGGCGTCGGCGCGCGGCATACCCACAGCGCCGAGCTGGCGGCCGATGCGGCGCCCGAATTGGCACGTCGCCGAGCGGCCGCACAACAGGCCGCGACGATCCTTGGCGCGGCATCCGTCGAGTTCGATGACCTGCCGGACAATCGTCTCGATCGTGTGGACATGCTGGATCTGGCGCGTCGCGTCGAGCAGCTGGTGACGCGATACCGTCCGCACACCGTCCTGACGCATTGGCCCGGCGACGTCAACATCGATCATCGACGACTGCACGACGCGGTCGTCGTCGCCTGTCGTCCGCAACCCGGACACAGCGTCCGCACGATTCTGAGCTTCGAAGTGGCGTCGAGTACGGAGTGGCAGGTAAGCGGCGCGTATCCGGCGTTCGCACCGAACTGGTTCGTGGACATCAGCGCGCAGCTCGAGCGACGCCAGGCCGCGCTCGAGGCCTATGCCGACGAGATGCGCCCATGGCCCCATGCCCGTTCACTCGAGGCATCGGTGCACCGCGCGCGATGGCGAGGTGCGTCGATCGGCGTCGCAGCGGCCGAGGCGTTCGTGATCGGTCGCCACATCGTCGGGTGATCATGGCCGCGCGTCGAATTCGGGCAGCCATACGCGTCGATGCGTCGTCGACGATCGGCCTGGGTCATGCCATGCGCTGCCTGTCGCTGGTCGATGCGTTGCGTCGCGCACGTCATGCGGTCACCGTGCTCAGCGCGGAGATGCCTCAGGCGATCGTCGATCGCTACGTCGCACTCGGGGCGTCTGTCACCATGCTGTCGGAGGCACCAGGCTCGCCACAGGATGCGATGGCCACGCGACGGGTCCTGTGCGAAGGCGCGGTCGACTGGCTCGTCATCGACGGCTATCGCTTCAGCGCTGAATGGCAGGCGGCCGTGCGCGTACCCCGCGTGCAACTGCTGATGCTCGACGATGAGGCCATCCAGCCGACGTGGAACGTCGACGTGATCCTCAACCCGAATCTCGGGGCGGATGTCTCTGTGTATGCCGAGCGGGCCCCCGGTGCGCAGTATCTGTGCGGCGCACCCTACGCGCTCGTGCGCCGTGAGTTCCTCACGCGACGCGCGTGGACGCGCCGCATCGACGGCGCGGCGCACCGCGTGCTGATCACGCTGGGCGGCGCCGACCCGGACAACATCACCGCGCGTATGGTGGAGGCAGTACAGGACATCGCGGGGCTGGATGTTCGCGTCATCATCGGGGCGGCGAATCCGCACCGAGACGCGCTCGCTCGCCAGCTCGCGCAGGACGCGCCGCCCCACGGAACATGGGAGTTGCTGGTCCAGGTCGACGACATGCCGGCGCAGATGCGATGGGCCGACGTGGCCATCAGTGCCGGCGGGACCACCCTCTGGGAGCTGGCAATGTTGCAGCTGCCCGCGTTGGTGGTGCAGTTGGCCGAGAACCAGCGTCCGGGCTTGACCGCCTATACTGCCACCGGCGCCGCGCAGTCGCTCGGCACCGCCGACACGTTGGATGTCGGTCGAGTGACCGAGCAGGTGCGGGCACTCTGTGCCGATGTGCCGGCGCGCCGAGCGATGGCCCGCGCAGCCGCGCGCTTGGTCGACGGCGGTGGCTCAGAGCGCGTCGTGCGTTTCATGGAGGGTGGCACGTGACTGTCCCAGCTATTCGCATAGGTGACCACACCCTCGGCTACGGGCAACCGTGCTTCATTGCGGCCGAGATTGGGATCAATCACAACGGGGACCTGGATCTTGCGCGCGCGATGATCGACGCGGCCGCTCGCGCCGGCGCGGACGGCGTGAAGTTCCAGAACTACCGGACGGATGACTTCATCACCGATCGTTCGCTGATGTATCGCTACGAACGGGACGGCGTGTCGCATGAAGTGTCCCAGTACGATCTGTTTCGGCGCTGCGAGTTGGATCGCGAGGCCCTGACCATGCTGGCAGACCACTGCCGACGCGCCGGTGTGGTGTTCTTCAGCACACCAACGAGTGCGGAGGGCTTGGCCGACGTGCAAAGGGCCGGTGCCCCACTGGTGAAGAACGGCTCCGATTTCCTGACGCAACTGCCGCTCATCCGGGCCATGGCGCAGAGTGGCCTGCCGACAGTGTTGTCGACCGGCATGGCCAACGAGCCGGAAGTCGCCGACGCGGTCGAGGCATTTCGCGATGCAGGTGGTCGCGACCTCGTGCTTTTGCATTGCACGTCGAGCTATCCGACACCCGACGCCGAAGTCAACTTGCGGCGCATCCCCGCACTCAGTAGTCGATTCGGTTGTCTGGCCGGATTCTCTGATCACACGGTTGGCGTGTCTGCGGCGACGCTCTCGGTGGCGCTCGGTGCGGTGTTCATCGAGAAGCATTTCACGACCGACAAGCAGCTGCCGGGACCGGATCAGGCATTCTCCAGCGACGAAGCTGAACTGCGCGCCCTCGTCGCGTCCGTGCGTCAGGCGGAGCGGCAGCTAGGCGAGTCCGCACTGCAGCCGACACCGAGTGAGGCCAGCGGTCGCATTGGCTTCCGATTGTCGTGTGTCGCTGCGAGCGCGTTGGCCGCGGGGCACACGCTGACGGCGCGGGATGTGGTCTTCCGACGCCCGGGCGATGGACTTGCGCCGAAGCATGCGGACCAGCTGATCGGACGGACACTTCGTCATGCGATCGCCCGCGGTGATCGCTTTCGCCTGGAGGACCTGACATGACCGTCGCGCATGCGTTCGATCCCGTGTGGGATGCGAAGTACGGGGCTGGCCACGAAGAGCGCTACCCGTGGGACGCCGTCGTGAGCTTCGTGTTCCGGCACGCTCCGCGCGATCGCCCGCGCGCGGACGTCTGCGTGGCCGAAGTCGGTTTCGGAACCGGCAACAATCTTTGGTTCGCGGCGCGGGAAGGGTTCGCGGTCGCGGGGGTGGAAGGCAGCGAGGCCGCGGTCAAACGCGCACAGGCACGGTTCAGTGCCGAGGGACTGCGCGGAGATCTGCGCGTTGGGGACTTCACGGCCCTGCCATTTGCCGCCAACTCCGTCGATCTCATGATCGATCGGGGCGCACTGACGTGCGTGGGATACTCCACGGCATCACGCGCCATCGCCGAGGTGCATCGGGTGCTGCGGCCCGGCGGCCGCTTCCTGTTTACGCCGTACGGCGATCACGCCACGAGCGCACACGCGGGCGCCGACGCCGGTGATGGCCTGCGTACCGACATCACATCCGGATCGATGGTCGGTGTCGGGCAGATCTGCTTCTACAACGAGTCACAGGTGCGCGCGTCGCTGGCCGGCTGGTCGTTGTTGTCACTCGAGCGCGTGGATCGCATCGAGATGACGTCGGCAACGCCAGTCGTCCACGCGGAGTGGAAGGCCATCGCGGAGAAAGTGCGATGAGGGTGGTCTTCCTGGGCAATCACACGGTCGGGGTGACGGCATTATCTGCCTTGCTGGAGGTGGCGGACGTGACCGGCGTCATCGCGCACCCGGCAGACCCGGAGGATGGGGTGCGATACGCATCCGTCTACGATTTCGCGGTGGCTCGCGGCCTACCCACGATTCGTGCGCGCGGACGCGATGCCACGGTGCCGGCATTCCTCGCGCAGGCAGCTGCCGATCTGCTGTGGATCACCGACTACCGCTATCTGTTGCCGGCGGACCTGCTGAACAGCGTCCGATACGGCGCGGTCAATCTCCATCCCTCACTGCTGCCACGCTATCGCGGGCGCGCCCCGCTGAACTGGGCAATCCTGCACGGTGAACGCGAGGTGGGGCTGACCGCGCACGTGGTGGATGCGGGGATGGACAGCGGGGACATCCTGTCGCAGCATCGCCTCGTGCTGGGTGATGATGAGGACGTGGGCCATGTCCTCGAACGCCTCATGCCCCTGTACGACGCGCTGCCGCGCGAGATCGTGCGAGGGTTCGAAACGCAGTCGTTGTCGCGGACGCCGCAGAATCACGCACTGGCCACAACGTTTCCTGCGCGCACGCCGGCGGACGGACGCGTACAGTGGTCGGCGTCGGCACGAGACATTCACAACCTCGTACGCGCCGTCGCGGCGCCCTATCCGGGTGCATTCACACAACTGAACGATCGTCAGGTGACGATCTGGCGCACGCGGCTCGTCGATCGTGATGACGCCGCAGCGCCGGGCACGATTCTCTCCGTGCAGGATGGGATGCCGACGGTGCAGTGTGGTCACGGCGCGTTGGCGCTCGTGCAGACGGACGCCGGCGACGCACCCTGGGTCTGCGGCGTACAACTCGCGTGAGCGCACCGATGCACCCGTCGACCCTTGCGGGGGAAGAAGCACGCACCGCGGCCCTGTACCGCGAGCGCTGGCTCGCGCACGGGCATTCCTATCGCACCCTCGATTGGGGCAGCCGCGAGAGTCAGCTACGGCGATTTTCCGTCCTGGCTGACATCGGCATTGCCGACGGCGCCCGCGTACTCGACGTGGGCTGCGGCCTTGGCCACTTCGCGACGTGGCTGGCGGAGCGGGGTACTCGCGTCTCGTACACGGGACTCGACCTGACGCCCGAACTGGTGACAGCGGCCCAGGAGCAGCACCCGCAGCATCGATTCGTGCAGGGCAGCGTGCTCGATCCGTCCGTGTTGCCGGATGAACGCTTCGACGTCGTCGTGGCGAGCGGGATCTTCTTCTCGTATCCGATCGGTGGTACGGCGCGCATGCAGCAGGTCGTCCATCGTATGTGGGAGTGGGCGCGGGTTGGCCTGGCGTTCAACAGCCTGTCGACTTGGGCGCCACAGCAGGACGACGGCGAGTTCCACGCCGATCCGCTGGAGACACTGGCCTTCTGCCGCAGCCTCTCGGGGCGACTCTCGCTCCGTCATGACTACCATCCTCGCGACTTCACCGTGCACGTAGTACGTGGAGATGACGCGTGATCGTGTCCATCATGCAGCCGGCGTATCTGCCCTGGCTCGGGTACTTCGATCGGCTGGCGCGCAGCGACGTGCACATCGTGCTCGACTCGGTGCCGCTCGGACACGCCAACAAGCAGAACTTCACCTGCCGGAACCGGGTGCGTACCGTGACTGGTCCGGTGTGGCTCACGGTTCCCGTGCAGCGCCAGCATGCCGACCAGCGCATTGCCGACGTCCGCGTGGCGACAGATCACGGCTGGATGCGCAAGCACTGGGAAACCGTACGTCATGCGTACCGCCGCACGCCGCACTGGGAGCGCTACGCCGAGTTTCTCGAACGCTTCTACGCAACACCGCGCACGCACCTCGTTGACGTGCTCGATACATCGACCGCCTGGCTGCGCGAGACGCTGGCGATCACGACCCCGATCGTGCGTTCGTCCGCGCTGGACGTACCGGGCAGCAAGGCGGAGTTGATCCTGCAGTTGTGTCTTGCCGTCGGAGCAACGACGTATCTCTCCGGGCCATTCGGTCGCGACTATCTCGATCCGGCCGCATTCGAGGCGGCCGGAATCACCCTCGAATATCACGACTATGTGCACCCGCCCTACCCACAGCGTGATGCGACGTTTGAACCGCATCTGAGCGTGCTGGATCTGTTATGCCACTGCGGTCCGGACAGTCTCGATATTCTTCGTGGACATGCGATCGACCCGCGCACCTTGCCGGCGGCTACGTCGGCCGCCGACGCCTCACCGGTCGTGTAAGCGAGGGTTCACGCTGCAGCGCGTGAATGCTGCCGACGATCGGCGGCCACGAGTGCCGCGGCAAGGGCCAGCGGAGAAAGCTGCCGTGACAGACCGAGGAGGTCATCGGCCAACGGGCGAAGTGCAGACACGGAACGTTGCTCGCCCGGTGGCAGCGCGTCGGCGAGCAGGCCGGCACTCTCTGGGCGGGGCCCCTCCCACCAATCCTCGTAACCGCGCTCGCAGCGCACGGTGACGGCCCCGATCGGGAGGTAGGTGTAGGAACAGCCGGCGAGAATGGCGTACGGCGTGTGTGAACCGTGTGAGTTGCTTGCGGCATGCCGGTGCATCGAGAGCAGATGCCAGAGCCGTACGAGAAACGCCGGATCATACATGTGCCCCGCCGAGACGACGGGAATCCCCCGTTCGAGAAACGGGCGATGGTGACCGCGCAGTACGTCCATGTAGTAGCAGCACACCGACACCGGCTGCCACTCGATCGGCAGGGCGGCCAACGCCGTCGCCGTCGCATCGTATTCCGCTTCCACGCTGGTGAAGCGGGTGGAATGTGCGGGAAAGAACAGGGTTCCCTCGCGCCGACCTGATGCGCGTTCCACCAACTGTGGCACATACGCGAACGGCGCAGCGCTGCGAATCAGGGCGCGGGTTCCTGCCCGGCTCATGATGGCATCGAACTCGCGCTGGTAGCAGTATGCCGTCGCATGCGCCGAGTTGGCTTCTGTCAGGTTCGGACCCGCGTAGCTGACACCGTGGGGAATGGTGACGGTCAGTGGTCGCGATGCCGGATAGCCGGTAATGGCCTTCAGGATATCCGCGTGCCCGTAGAAGGCGTTGGAGACGTTGGTCTCGACCGTCTTCAGGTCGCGGTCGTGGCAGAGACGCTCAAGGTCCGCCTGCTCACGCAGCACCTCGGCGAGGGTCAGCATGTGTGCAGAAGCTGGGGACGCGGATCCTCACGCAGTGATCCGCGACGCAGCACGCCGTCGCGCTCACTGACCGTGTGTGTATGCAACCCGAGCGCCTCCGTCAGTGCCTCGACCGATGACCATGCCGCGTGATGGCCCACGGAGGGTGTGTCCGTGTCAGACCAGAGGATCTGCACCGGGCGATGTCCCTCGGCCGCGCGCGCGAGCAACTCAGCGAGGAATGTCGAGGCGGCCTGGGTCAGGCTGGCATGCACGAGGACAGGGCCGCTTCCACTGGAGATCGCCTCGAGCAGCTCGTCTTCGCTGGTGGTCGCGAGACCGATCGACGTAGGGGCATGGACCCCCGCGCCAGCCAGCAAGCGGCGAGCTGCCGGTTCGTTCTCACGAAGGATGATGAAGCTCACGGAGTGCGCCGCGCTGGCCAGTACCGCCAACGGCGTCGCTTCCTGCGACACCACGAGGTCCACGTAGGTTGTTCCAGGTGTGGCCAGCGAGGCAAGCACCTGGCGGGCGAGCGTATGGGTGCTCATCGCGAGCACTTCGTCCGCCAACACCGCGTGGAAGGGGCCTGGCTCCAATCGCTCCTGATCCAGCGGCAGGAAGATCGGCTGTGCCGCACCGTTGACGAGTCGCACGGGAGTCAGCGGCGCGACGGCCGTCTCGAGAGCGCTGGCGAGCGCGCGATCCATGTCGACCATCGACGCCGCGAACTGATCGTCGGCGTCGAGCACGTGTCCGGCAGCGATCGCGCGCGTCATGGCGGCGTGGGCGGCAGCCGGTAGCCCAGCGACCATGTAGGCATGGGCCGCGCGTGCCCACGTCGATGTATCCGCGGTACCACGCAGCAGCCAGGCGGGCCACGACGTCGGACGCGGCGCCGTGTCTCCGCGAGTGGCGATGCGCGATACGTCCGGCGGCGTCGCGGGCACCGTGCTCAAGCCGCCCAACATCTGCTCGATCGCGGACGCATCGGCCGGTTGTCCAAGCTGCCGCAACGCATGCGCCAGCTCGGCGAGCACATCACGGTGTGTTGTGTCCTGCATCTCACCGAGCGCCAGAACGACGCGTTCGGGTTGCCCCAGGGCGCGGAGCACGCGCAGGCGGATCCGTCGCAACGGTTCGTCCGTCACGCCAACCGCAAACGCGCGTTCAATCAATCGGTTGGCCAATTCCAGATCCCGACGATCCGCGATCCGCAGTGCCGCAAAAGCCAGTTCGACCAACGCATCAGCCACATCCCGGGCCTCGGCTGGCGCGGATTGCAGTCTGGCATCGACGCGGGAGCCAAGGATACGTCGCGCCTCCCACTGGCGTCGCGGAATGCCTGGCAACTCGCGCGCCAGATCGGCGACGCGGTGATGGACACGCGTGGTGGTGACCAACTCCTCCAGCAGTCCCTGCGCCGTTGTCGTCTGCGCGAGTGCGCGGGCCGAGTTCGCCGGAGTTACCAGCGGCTCGGCGAGGCGGACGAGCCGTAGCCAGAGGTCCCACGTGGCATCGGCCGAAAGACTCTCATCGAGGAGTCCGCTCTCATCCAGCAGCTCGCGTTCACAGACCATGCCCGTCGGTGTGCTGGTGTTCGCCACACACAGTGCGCCAAGGTCCAGCGCGCATGTCCCGTCCGGTGCGTCGGGTACTTCACCGCGCAGTCGCCGGCCCGCGGTGCGCAGCGACGACACCGCATGTTCCAGATGGTCGATCGCCCAGTTGGTGCTTGGGTCGGCAAAGGCGACCCACTCGCCCGTGGCGGCGCGGAGTGCCGCATTCACAGCGGCCGTCGCCGATTGGCCCGCTGCGACCGGAATGATGCGCACTCGGGGGTCATCGCTCTCGCTGCTAGTCCGATCGCGCGGACCAGCGAGGGCGACACCGGGAAGGAGCAACTCGACGGCGCCATCACACTGCCGCAGCAGCCGCGGAACCACGGACACCCAGTCAGGATGTTCGAACGGCGTCTGCCAGATGATCGACACCCGCGGCGTCATCGTGCCCTCGTATATTTCTTGGTTGAATCGCATCGCAGTCTCGTTCACGCTCAGTGTCCCTTCGTGGCGAAACCCACCGCGTCGTGGTGGTCGCCTCTACGCTTCATGCCTTGACCATGCCTGATCGCCGTCGTCACGCCGGATACTCGTTCTGCATCATCACGGATGGACGTCGGCCGGAGATGCTGCGCGAGCAGATCGAGAGCATTCGGGCGCAGTCGCTGGAGACGTTTGAGATCATCATCGCCGGCAACGTCCCCTCCGGACTTGTCGAACCGATCACGGTGGTCGAGGCGGCGGATCTGGCGTTCGCCGGCCGACTGGGAGCGATGCGCAATCGGGCGTGTGCGGCGGCGCAGTACGATCATCTGATCGTCGCGGATGACGACATGTACTTTCATCCGGACTTCGGTCGGGCGATACAGGCGGCTGGTGCAGACTATGATGTGCTCTGCGTTCGGCTGCTCAATCCCGATGGCACCCGCTTCTGGGACTGGGCCACCATCGGTGGGCCCCGCGGACATCGATTGCTCGCGTACGATGAGGTGGATGATTTCGTCTACGTGACCGGCGGCCTGGCCATCATGCGGGCAGCGGTCCACGATCGCGTACCGTGGGACGAGGCTCGCGGCTTCTACCAGGGCGAGGATGTCGAGTGGTCGGCGCGCGTGCGGGCCGCCGGGTGTCGCATTCGCTTCACGCCGGATGCCGTGGTCACGCATCGGGATGCGCGCTACACCCAGCATGGGCAGGTGATGCACTTCCGTCAGGACCTCACACTGTTCGAGCGACTCGCCCAGGGTGTCGAAGGGGCCGGCTTCTATCGGCCGCAAGATCCGGGCTTCCGCTGGATGTCTCTCGAGGGCACCCTGCGCACGGAGGCGTCGGCCACCACGGGTCGCACGCTCCACTTTTCGCTGTCCTCGGCCGCGCTCGAACTGCTGCAACAGTCGCTGACCGTGACCGTCGCCATCAACGGCGTGGACGCCGGAGCCTTCGAGTTCAGTGGTCCCGAGACGTTCAGTGCCGATCTCCCGCTGACGCCCGGGCAGCCGACGACGATCACCCTGCGGAGTGATCGCAGTGTGTCCGGCACCTCGGTGGGGCTGACGGATGAGCGTCCGGTCAGTGTCTTGCTGCATGACGTAGAGATGCGCTCGGGTTGACGTCAGTGGGCGGACGCCAATGCCGCCAGCGACTTCCACGAATCACCGAGCACCGCCGTGGCCGCGCCGTGCCATGCGGCGACATCCGGCCGAGTGAGCACCGACGTACCGATGGCCTTCGCGCGCGCCACGCCCGTCACGTCCGATTCCGTCAGCACGACGCATGCGGCGGCGCGATACAAGGCCGCCATCGTCGCGTCGTTCAGGTCGTCAGTGACCAGCAGCAGATCGGGCGCGTCCGACTCGCTGCGACCGGCGGCGGTGCGGAGTTCCGTCATTGCCTCGGCGACACGGTCTTCGGTGATTCCCTGCGCCGGGTCGAGCAGCAATACGAGTGACACGTCGTGCTCCTGACTGAACGCGCGCAGGTACCCGGTGACGAGGTCGCGCCACGCTGCGGCGTGCCACGCCGGGTGGTGGAGAAAGACCATCCGTCGTGGCTGATCCAGTACATACGGTGTCACGTGCGGGTGAAACGCCGATCCAGGGTTGTGACGTACGGGTCGACGCATGGAGAGTTCGCGAAGGCGCGCGGAGGCAATGGCGGCGCCGTGTGCATACGTGAACTGCGCAAGAACGCGCGTGCGCGCGCGCGCGCCCATCGCGCGCGCCTCGTCCGGATGATCGACCACGTGCCGCATCAGTTGCCCCAGTGCGTGCACATCGGGATCTGCCCACCAGAAGCCAAGCGCTCCCGGTTCGAGACCGACGAGCCGCTGGTCCGGTACCGCCTGTCCCGCAGGGATCAGGTATGCCGTCTCCGCGTCGCAGATGTCGAACACGGGTCCGGCCTCGGTCACGATGACTGGCAATCCGCTCGCCATCGCTTCCGCGATCGGGAGGCCGAAGCCTTCGCCTCGGAACGGCGACACGAGGACGTCACACGCGCGGTACAATGACGCAATCGCGTCATCATCAAGAGTGTCGCCAATGAACTCGATCTCCGCGGCCCCTTCGGCCGCCACCAGAGCAGGCAATTGTGCGAAATCGCGCTGGCCGGCGTTGCCCTGATACGCCCAGCGGGCGCTCAGCCCCTTGATCACCAGGCACACGTCGTCGTCGGCGGTGAAGGTACGCAGGTACGTCTCGACCAGCAGATCCATCCCTTTGCGTGGAATGATGCCACCGACCGCCAGCAACTTCGTCTTTTTGCGAGTCTTGAGCGGATATCGGATACCATCGGGTCGATAGCGCGCGGGATTCACTCCGATCGGAACCACCGCGACCTTGTCCGCGGGAATGCCGCTCTGGATCGCACATTCGCGCTGCCAGGAGCAATACACCCAGTACTCGTCGACCTGATCGCGAAGGACGGGAATCCACGCCCCGGGCAGTCCGCCGTATTCCCATGGCTGCATCACCACCCAGAGGCCCTCGCGCGGCGGCGTGAGTCGTGGCGGCCACTGATGCGCGACGTGTACGGCGGGGCTGCGACGCGCGGAGCGGGCATCGCTCGCGACGAGCGCTGCATACGGTCCGTCCGCTGCCGGGATGAAGTCGTCGGCCTGCGACGGAGTGATCGTCAGCTGGACATCGCCGCGCGTGAGGAGTTCGGTGCAGAGCTCGCGATTCACCAGCCCGAGGCTCGAGTGCGTGAACAGGGGCCCCTCCCAGTGTACGGCGACCGGTGTCGCTGACGGTGGTGTCGCTGACGGTGGTGTCGCTGACGGCGGTGTCGCCGACTGCAGCCTTGCCGGCTCTGGTTGACGGGGTGACGCGCTGCCATTCGTCGTACGGGCGATGGCGCGTTCCGCAGCGATCTCCTGCAAACGGTGCTGGACCATCGTCGCACTGCGTTCCCAGGTCCACTTCGTCTGCATCTCCTCGCGCGCCCGGGTGGCCAAGCGCGCTGCCCGCATCGGGTCATCGATCGCCACACGAAGCAGTTGTGCGAGATGCGCGGCGGATGGCTGCGCCCACGACTGACCCGGCATTGGCCCCACGTATTCGTCAATGGCAGGGATCAGCGATTCGACGTCACACAACAGGCTGTTCTCGTCATTCATGAACTCGAGGTTGCCGCTCCATCGTGTGCCGATCGTGAGCAACCCGGACGCCATCGCTTCCATGTAGGGATACCCCCATCCCTCCCCGCTGGAGGCGGTGACGTACACCGATGCCGCCGCGTAGAGTCGCGGCACGTCGGCATCAGCGACCTGTCGGCCCAGCACGATGATCGGCGCGAGCTCGGCGCGCGTGCGGCCACGATCGGCAAGCCACGCGTCGATCTGTTGAAGGATCGCCGGCCCGCAGTCCGACTCCGTGCGCCCCGGAATCGATGTACGAAACACCAGGGTGACGTCATCGGTGTGATCGAAGGCGTCCGCCCATGCGGCCAACAGCGTCTGCCAGCCTTTGCGAGGCTTCCACTCGATGGTGGAGAGAAAGACGGTGCCGCGCGCGCCCGGAATCGGATACGGCTCGAGCCCCGGTCGAAATCGCGTGCTGTCGATGGCGCCGGGCATACAGACCAGGCGCGCGCGCACGCCGGCGCGACGGAAGGTGTCCACGTTGAACGCCGACGGGACCCACAACTCGTCCATGAGATTGCAACGCTCGACCAGTTCCGGTGACAAACCGTCGGTCTCGAACATCGTCCGGCCGATCAGATAGTCGGCGCCGGGCACACGCTGCATGAAGCTGGGTGGCATGTGAATGACCCCGACGAATCCCGGCTCGATCGGCCGTACCAGCATCGCATCAAGTCGCGCGCGGACATCGTCAGCAACCGCCTCGCGAAAGGCTGCGGAGTGATGCCCGGCGGCACGCAGACTCGGTGACATCGCCAGATCGTCGAGTGAGAGCACGAAGGAGCGCGCCTCGTTGCCATACCCGCTGGGGTCATAAACCGGGCCGAACCACGCGAGGCGCGTTCGGCTCGCTGGTTCATCGACCACAGTCGGCAGCGAGTGGATCGGCGCCGCCGGCGGCCGGTTGCGGATCTCGAACTGCCGCGCGAGCGAGTCGCGTCGTTGGGCCGCGTCACGGTACACCGGCTTCTCGATCCCCTTGATGACCTGCGTCTCGGCCATCGGGTACACGTGCGCGCCACCGGCGGCCTCGATGGCCAGCAGGAAAAGTGGGAGCTCCTGTTCGTCGGCGTCCACCGGACTGTTGAGAGGAGCCGCGGCGTCGGCGGACGAGATGGATGACCGCAGGGCGCGAAGAAACGGTGCGCGCAGCGTCAGCGGCGCATACTCGCCGATGAGCGTGGAGACCGCACGAAAGGTGCGCGAGCGCCAGACCGCGGGGGGGAACGAAGCCTGGGGCCACGCGGGGGTGAGGGGTTCGGTGGCACAGCCGCCGAACGTCACCCAGACGTCATCCTGCTCGGTGTACACGTGGGCGAGCCGATTGAGCACGCCGGGGTGTGCGAGCCGTTCGTTGCCGTGCAGGACCAACAGGACGTCGTCTGCGGCGAGCTCATGCGCGCCCTCGGCCAACGCCCGATCGAGTGCGTCCCGAAAGGGCGTATCGCGCGGTACGATCGAGAAGCGCCGATCGGCGGCGGTCAGTTTGGTCAGCAGCGCGCCAACGGTCTTGTCGGCCGACTGATCGACGACGACACACTGGAAGTTGCCGTAGGTCTGGTTCTGCAGTGACGTGACGGCGGCCCGGAGATAGCGGCTGTCGGCCTTGGCGACGAGCAATGAGATGGCGAACCGCACTCGCCAGCTTCCACCCTGCGCGTTGTTGCGGGGGGAGTGACGCCCGGGTCCCTGACAGCTGATGACCAGGCAATCGTCGATCGCCCCTTCGATCGGGTGACGGGCCCAGTAGTCGCGGTCCTCACTGGGCGGGTCGTTCCACGTCGGGGTCAGCACGTCGCGACGCGCCATGGTGTTCGGCGTCAGCGGGTGGTGCGCGCGGGTCGGCCGGCCGTTGCAGTCGGGCCCGGCGCAGCCGCAGGTCTGAATCTGGCAGCGCACGGAGCGCACCCCAGCGTCCAACGCGGCCGCGAGCCGGGCGATATACTCCGGCGCGTAGTCGTCGTCGTCGTCCACAAAGGCTACGTAATCCCCAGTGGCCATTCGGAGCCCGTGATTGCGGCAGGCTCCCTGCCGGCCCGTCGTGCAGGTCGTGACCCGGATCCGGGGATCGCTTGGGAGTGCGTCCCGCACGGCCTGTTCCGCTCGTGGGGCCGGGTCGTTGTTGACGACGATCAGCTCGAATGGCGGCCGGCTCTGCTGATCCAGCAACTGCCGCACCGTTTCGCCCAAGCAGTGGGTGCGGCGAAAGGTGGCCATGACCAGACTGACACGCCCCGCAGGGGCGCGGCGCGACGGGTCGTTGAGACGCTGGGCGGCAGGCGATTCGGCCATGAGAGTCGG
>CAZMGX010000097.1:0-14441 GCA_964565915.1 uncultured Gemmatimonas sp. | reverse complement strand
GCATCACGTCGCCCGGATTTCCGCTGGGGACCCGTCGCTACATGGCGCCGGAGCAGGCGTTCGCGGCGGCCGATGTCGATGCACGCGCCGACGTTTTTGCGTGGGGCATCCTGGGGTGTGAACTGTTCGTCGGTGAATCGGATGCGGCACGAGAGTCGCTCAAGTCTCGTAACCTGCCGGCACCGTTGGTCGCGTTGCTGACCGAATGTGTCTCCACCGATCCGGCGCAGCGACCAGCGTCGATGTCGACAGTGGTGCAGCGGCTCGAGTCGCTCGGAACCGGCGCGGCGCCGAAGCGCCCCGCACGACGGGTAACTCGGCTCATCGCCGGTGTCGGCATCGCGCTCGCGGCCGGCGCCGCCGTCGCGCTCAACAGCGACGACCGCTTCTCGTGGCGACTCAGCTCGACCGACGACGGCACGCTCACCGAGCCCTTGGCTGCGACGGTGTTGGTCAACGAGACGGGTGACAGCACACTCGCCGTGGTTGGACGATTCGCCGGCGACTGGATCACCGATGGCCTGCAGCGGATGGGTAGTGTCCGCACGGTGCCGTGGTCGGAGGCGCGGCTGGCCTCCGAGCATGCACTCAGCACCGGCCAGCCGCTGCTGGCCACCGTGCGTGACGAGGTCCACGCCGGGACGATCATCACGGGCACGTACTATCGCCGGAATGACTCGCTGCACCTGCAGGCCCAGTTGACCGACGCGCGATCCGGTCGCGTGGTCGCCAGTCTCGCCCCGATCGTCGCGCCGCTCGATCGTCCTGAAGTGGGCGTGGCACAACTGCGCGACCGCGTGATGGGCGCGGTGGCGGTCGCACGCGATGAACGCGTGGGCGCGGTTCCCGGCCTGACACAGTCCCCGCCGTCGTTCTCGGCCTACCAGGCGTTCGATCACGGTTTCAATCGGTATCTCGCACAGGCGTACGATGAGGCCCTCGTCGCCTTTCGTGATGCCTTTGCGCGTGATACCACCTTCTCCGCTGCCCTCCTGTTCGGAGCGCGTGCTGCGTGGAACACCGGAGAGTTCGAAATCGCCGACTCGCTGATTGAACAGACGAGGCGGCGCGAGCGCGATCTCGGCCCCTATGCCTTGTCGTCACTGCGCTTCATCGAAGCGCTCATGCACGGCGACGGGGCGGGTGCGCGTGCCGCCATCGAACGGGCGGCCGCCATCGCCCCGAACTCACGCGCCGGATTCGATCTGGCCGCGTCCCTGTTGAATGCCGGCATGGCGCGCGCAGCCTACACGCAGCTGCAGCGCATGAACCCCGATCGCGGGGAAATGCGCGGATGGGGTTCGTACTGGACACAACGCATCCACGCGGAGTATCTGCTGAACGACCATCAGGCGGAGTTGCGCTCAGCGCGGGAAATGGAGCGCCGATATCCGGACCGTCGTGTGGCACAGGTTCTCGAGGCCCGCGCACTCGCCGCCACGCGCGATCTGCGCGGACTCGACTCAGCGCTCGCCGTCTGGGAGGCACTGCCGGCCGATGTGTATTGGTCGCAGGGCGCCGCACTCGTCACCGCGTGTGAGGAGTTGATGCGGCGTGGTCACGAAGCCGATGGGCGTCGTTACGGAGAGCGGGCCGTCAAGTGGCTGACCAATCGCCTGGTCGCGACGCCGAATGATCGGTCGCACCGATACTTTCTCGGCCAGGTCCTCTACAGCCTCGGACGCTTCAACGAAGCGCATGTGTACTTCGAAAGCCTCGCCAGAGAGTTTCCCGATCGCGTCCGCTATCGCGGTCTGGTGGCCCTGACGTCTGCGCGACGGGGTGATCGCCGCGCCGCGGAGGGCTGGCTGAACGGCTCCGCACCACGCGACAGCGGCGAGCATTTGTTGTATCGCGCCCGCTACGCCGCGATCACCGGCGACACCGAGCGCGCAATATCCGTCCTGACGACCGCCATTGATCGCGGCATCAATGGCTTTCCGTGGGTCCCCAACGCTGCCTACCGGGACTTGCGTGACGTGATGCGTGATCCACGTGGCAGTGCGTTGATGAGTGGTCGGTAGGCGCGCGACATCCGTCCATCCCCGTCGCGGTCACGGCTCGGCGTCGGCGCCGATGAACCCCGCCTTTCGCAGGCGCGCGACTTCTCCGGCCATGTCGTGTGATGTGCGTCGTAGCGGCACTCTCGCCACTCGTTCGCCAGCCTCCCTCACGTCGATCACACGAACCCGGTAGAAATACACACGCTCCCGATCGGTGAACTCCGTCGCCAACGCCGCCGATACCACAGCGGGGAGCAGGACGCCGCCGCGATCCTGGGTCGACTGCAGCCAACGTTCATTCTCGAAGCGGAAGTAGGTCAGCGGGGCCAGGAGTTCGAACGGACCATCGGGCAGCACGAGGTTTGCCACGGGATGGATCAGGTACAGCTGCAGCGTGCGGTCACGCGCGCTGTCGACGGCCGCGAACACGCGCCACGTCGTGTCGCGCGTCATCGCGCCCAGCGACGCCGGCGGCATGTGCAGGGCGCGCAGACTGTCAGACAGCGTCTCCAGGGCGCCCGCGCGCGACGATGCCGCCGACGATCGGCAGGCACCGGCGCACACGGCAATCAACCCGACTGCGCCCCAGCGTCGAGACGACCGCAGGACCGCCCGCAGGGCGTTCACGCGCTGGCTGCGGGCCACGGGAACGAAACCGACTTCGGTTCGTCGGGGGATCCGTCGAATTTGCGCAGTCGCACGAAGATCTCGATGGCCGACGGAGCGCCGCCCGCCACGTGGACTCGAAATTCGATCTGCCGTGCATCGTCCGCCGACGGTTCGAAGGAGTAGCCCCACACGAAATAGGCCTTCCCCTGGGCGCCTGCCGCCCGTGCCTGCGATCGCATCGCGTCCGGCTCGAACACGCCACCGGCCGTTTGCGATGAGCGGATGCGAACGCGCCAGCTGCCGTTGTCGGTTTCAGTCTCCTTGTAGGCGACAAATGCGTAGTCACAGTTGAGGACCGCGTCGTACGCGTCGACATATCCGAGGGTCTCGTACGTCATGGACCCGGTCGACGCGGGCGCCTCAACCAATGGGGATGTGCTCATCCGCTGCTCCCTGAAGTGATGGTCTTTCCTGTGCTGGTCACACAGGGTCGCTCTGACGCGCCGTCCAACCCGTGTGTATGTTGGCCCGGCGTGCGTCACCGACGGCGAGAGTTTGCACCGCCGTGGCGCTTTCCGCGAGCCGTATGGTTCACCGCTATCGACCATTCCTCCGTGTGATGATCATGTTTTCAACCCGGCCGGGCGGCCGTTCGGCCGCATTGAGGGTGTTGACGTTCCTGATGACCGGCGCTGCGGCAGTCGGTGTGCCGGACTCATCATTGTCGGCTCAGGCACCGGCGTCGCGTGGCACCGGCACGAGCGCGCTCATCGGCACCTGGCGTGTCGTGCGAGGACAGGTCGCGCCGTGGGTCGCGCCGAACGAGGCGCGACCGGATGTTCGCGAATGGCTTGGGCAGACGGTACGCGTGACCGCACGGCAGGTGTCGGGTCCGCGCCTGCTGCGCTGTGCGGCGCCGAAGCTCGAAGCCACACGGATGCCGCCCGAAGGTCTGTTCCAAGGAGGATTGCCCGCCCCGGCCGCGCCCGCCGCACGTGCCTTGGGTTTCTCCGTCCCGCCGATTGCCGGCGTCCGGCTGACGTGCGATGCCGGCCTGTTCGAGTTTCACCAACCGGATGCGCAGTCGATGCTGGTGGCGGTCGACAACGTCATCTGGACACTCGATAAATCACCGGGTGCGACGGCTGCCGACACGACGGCCGGCGGCGTCGTGCAACGCTTTCTGGAGCAGCACTTCGCCAGCGACATGGCCTATGACACCACCGCGCTGGTGGCCAAGCGGGAGTGGCTCGGCGATGCGTTTGCCGCGCAGCTGCGAAAGTACCTCGCCATGCCGGTCTCGCCGAACGAGGCCCCGGAGCTGGACGGAGATCCCTTCACGGATAGCCAGGAGTATCCGACACGATTCTCCGTCGGCGCTGCCCGGGTCGTTGGGTCACGCGCCACAGTGCCGGTGCGATTCAGCGACGGCTATCGCAGCTATCGCGTCAGCTACCAGTTGCTGCGTACCTCGGGTCGCTGGCGCATTGATGACGTGTCCTCGCAAAACGGCCGCTCGCTGCGCGCGCTGCTGCGGTCGGCGAAGTAGCAGACGAAGCCAGTATCCCGCGGATACTACGTCTGCGCCGGCGCCTCACTGGCGCGTGCGGCCAGTCGGTGACCGCGCTCGAGGACCTTCGCGTCGCCGAACGCGGACGCGACATCCGCAAAGCGTGCGGTTGGCCCGTCCCACCGCAGGGCGTCGACATTGGCAAACAGCGGTGCATCGGTGCGTAGGGTGGCGAGACGCTTGAACAGCAGCGCGTCGGCTGCGCGCGGCCCCAGCACGTCAGTCGGCATGGTGTCGATCGCGCCGTGCTGTATGAGCAAACGCGCAGCCGTCTTGGCGCCGATGCCCGGCAGCCCGGGATAGCCGTCGGCGGAATCACCCACCAACGCGAGATAGTCGGGAATCAATCTCGGCGGCACACCGAACTTTTCCTGAACGGCGGCTTCGTTGCGAACGGCGCCACTCTTGCGATCGACCTGCACCACGCGGTCGCCTCGCACACACTGTGCGAGGTCCTTGTCCGGCGTCCAGATCTGCACCGACTCCACCCGCGCATCGAGGGCAGCGAGGTGCGCGGCTGAGGCCAGTGCATCATCCGCCTCGAGCTCGACCATCGGCCAGACCGCCACCCCCATCGCGACCAGCGCATCCTCCATCGGATGCAGTTGCGACCACAACGCGGGATCGATCCCGTCGCCGGTCTTGTAGCCGGGCCAGAGGTCGTTGCGAAACGACTCGATGACATGATCGGTCGCGACGCCGATGTGGGTCGCGCCCGATTCAATCATCTGCAGCACCGTGTTCAGCACGCCGATGGCGGCGCCGAACGGCGGATCCTCACCTTTCGCGAAACGGCGAATCCCGTAGAAATGGCGGTACAACTCGTACGTGCCATCAATGAGGTGAACGATCATTGATCGACCTGCTTCGTGAAGCGGGCGCTGAGATGGCCAGGCGATATCATGGACTACGGGCGAACCGTCGCGCGCGCATACACCGCCGCACCGCCCACGACCGGCAGCGACAGTGAGCTACCTTCGAGATCGAGCGTCAGCTCGGTACCGGGTTTTGGCCACAGCGTGAAGTCTCGGTCACTCGACATCACCATCAAGCCCAGTCGTTTCCCGGCGGGAATGATCTGATCATCCGGCTGCAGATCGAATGTCAGCGTGTAGAACGTACCGGGAACGAGCGGCTCCACTCGCTGCATGCTGGCAAAGTTGCCACCTTGCTGCAACGAGCGGTGATTCTGCGGATCGGCCCATCCTCGCGTGACGACGCCCACGCGACCTTCCGAACCAATGGCCGTGCTGTCGAATGGCAGCACGACGAGCCACACGGACAGGTTGGCCGCAGGCGCACTGGCCGCAAGACGGAGTGTCACGCGCGGCGTACCCGACAGATGCAATGGGCTGCGCAATTCGGGTGTTGCATACAGCAGCCGACTGCGCGCACTGGGGAGCGACGCGTTCGCCGATCCGCTGATGCGCACATCGTCGATCAGACGCTCGAAGGCCTTTCCGGTCTTTGCCGCGCGCGTTGCCGCGAGAACGCCGACGGCATTTCCGCCGATCTCGGGATAGACGACGGCGGGCTCCGTCGTCGATCCCGGAAAATCACCATACCGCGCCGGCACCGTCGCCCCTTCGCGAACCACGGCCAACGCCGGCTCGTCTTCGACGCCGTTTTGGATGCCGTACAGGTAGCGGCTGAACCACCGATTCCGCATCGCCAGTGGTGGTGGCCCACCATGTCCGCCCTGATGCAGGTACAGTTGTGCCGGAACGCGACGTGCCTTCAAGGCTTCGTAGATCCGGATGCTGTGCTCGGGCATCACGTTCCAGTCGTTCAGTCCGTGAGCCAGCAGCGTCGCGGCCTTGATGCCCTGCACCTTCGTCAGCAGATCACGCGACGCCCAGAACGCATTGAAGTCGCCGCGCGCGCGATCGCGCTCTTTGGCGAACAACCCGTCGCGAATGGTGCGATTGCAGTACGCGCGGCGAGCCGGATCGCCGCTATGGACGAAATCGTAGAGGAAGTCGATGTCCTCGCCCAACCAGCCACCCGGGTGCCGCACCAATCCGTTGCTGCGATAGTAGTGGTAGTACGAGGTGTTCGGCGCAATCGGGATCACCGCCTCGAGTCCCGCGACGCCGGTGACCGCCGCCGCGAGCGGGATGGTCCCGTTGTACGACGTTCCCGTCATGCCCACCTTGCCGGTCGTCCACGTGGCGCGAACCGGCGTGTCTCCATCACGTGTTGTGAACCCCTTGGCGCGCCCGTTCAACCAGTCGATGATCGCTTTGGGTGCCAACTGCTCCGGAGCATCACCAACAGTGGGACAGCCCTGCGACAATCCCGTCCCTGGCGCTTCCGAGTGGACCACCGCGAACCCGCGGGGTACCCACGTATTCACCTCGCTGTTGGAGATGCGCGGTCGCACGGCGACAAACGGAATCTCCGGTTGCGACGCGCGCGGCGGTGGTTCCGCGCCGACTTCCTGATTCACATTCCAGAGAAAGCGGCGCGGTCCCGAGGTGCCCGCGAAGTACGGCGACGACTCGTAGACCACCGGGACCTTCAGCGATTCGGTGCTCGTTTGCCGCGGCCTGGTGACGTCGACGTGCATGCGATCGCGCTTACCGTCGCCATCCGAATCGAATTCGGCCTCGACCCAGAGTTCCTCACGAATCCACTGCGTGCTGTCGGCGAAGGCGGGTACGACCTGCGCCTGTCCATCGACGAACACGGGGGCCGCGCCGACCCGCATGGGAGCCGCGACCGGCTCCGGCGAACGATCCGACGGCGCAGACCGCGACGACTTCGCACACGACGCGACACTGCCAGCCAGCGCGATCAGGGTACCCATGACCCGCCAGCGTTGCCGAGAGGTGCCGTTCATTGGCCGACCCGGTTGCCGGCGACCCACACCGAGCGGATGCGCCGGACGTTGCTGATGCGCTCGAGCGGTGACGCATCGAGCACGACGAAATCGGCCCACTTGCCCGCCTCGAGTGTCCCGAGATCGCGGTCGATGCGCATACACCGCGCGGCATCAATCGTGGCGGCCCGCAGGGCCTGCTGTGGCGTCAATCCGGCCTCCACCATCATCTCCATCTCCATCAGTTCGAAGTATCCCTGGAATCGGCCGGTGGGTCCGGTGTCGGTTCCCATGGCGATGACCACCCCTACATCGGACAAGGCCTTGAGGTTCCGGCTCGCCACGGGCAACTGCGCCTTGTAGGTCTGCGCACTGACGCTGGTGCGGGTGGAAGCCTGCCGCGCCGGTTCGCGCATCGTGGCGATCCACTGCGCGTTGGCGTGTGCCAGAAAGAGCGAGTCGGAGAAGAACGCCGGCGTCGACTCATACACGAACGTCGAGACTTCGCGCATCAGCGTGGGGGAGTAACACACGTCCTTCGCACGCAGATCACGCGGGAAGGCCGCATCGACCGGTTGGTCACGCACGCTGTGCGCCATGAAGTCGGCACCGGCGTCCAGCAGGTCCTTTGCATCAGCGAGATAGTAGAAGTGCACCGCCACACGCAGGCCACGGGCGTGTGCCTCCTGAATCACCGCCCGATACACCTCCCTCGGCATCTTGGTGGCGGTGCCGAGGTTGTCATCGACGCGGATCTTGACGATGTCGACCTGCTGCGCGGCCACATCGGCTACCATGGTACGCGCCTCAGCGACCGTCCGGGGCGCCAGCACCGGTCCGGCCAGGTACACACGCGAACGCGAGAGTGTCGGCGTCTGCTGCGAGGCGCGCGCTCCGAAAACGGACGCCGGTTCACCACCGAGCGAGAAGACGGTGGTCACGCCGTATGCGGCATACGTGTCGAGGTCCGCCGGGCCGTTCACATGGCCGTGGGCATTGATCAATCCCGGCATCACGAATCGTCCGTCGAGGGCAATTCGCGTCGCTCCAGCCGGAATCGCGATCGCGGCGGCGGGGCCGGCCGCCACGATGCGTCCATCGCGCACCAGCAGCGTCGCATTGGATGTCGGCGGCCGTGACGTGCCGTCGATCAGCGTGGCACCGGTGAACGCCGTCGTGGTCTGCGCCGTCACCGGCGGCGAGGCGGCAAGCGAGATGGCCAGAACCGCGATGAGCGGCAGGGCGAGACGAGGCATGGCGTGACGTAGAAGTCGGGGGTGAATTGCCCCTGACGTTACCTGCGGCGGCGCCCTTGTGTAACTCCCCCCGCCCGCCGTAGCGTTTGCCGCCATGAAGCCCACTCGATCTGCCGCCATCACCGGCTGGGGCGAGGCGCTCCCGCCCGCCGTGCTCACGAACGATGACCTCTCCACCTTCCTCGACACCTCGGACGAGTGGATCACGCAGCGCACCGGCATGAAAGAACGACGCGTCTCACACGTGTCGGCCGTCGAGATGGCGACGCTCGCCTCCGCGCGCGCCTTGGCGTGCGCGGGACTGGACCCGGCGGACCTCGACCTGATCGTCTACGGTGGATGCAGCAACGAGGAAGCCGTTCCGAACAGTGCCTCGGGCGTCCAGATCGCGCTTGGCGCCACCCGCGCGGCCGCCATGGACCTGAACACGGCGTGCACCAGCTTCCTGTACGGACTGTCGACCGCCACATCGATGATTCAGAGCGGCGTCGTGCGCAACGCCGTCGTCATCGGTGTGGAACTGATCAGCCGCTACATGGACTGGAGCAACCGCAACGTGGCCGTTCTGTTCGGCGATGGCGCGGCCGCCGTCGTGCTGCAGGCATCCGACGCGGAGGAAGGCGTGATCGGCACCGTGCTGGGCTGCGATGCCGAAGCGCGACAGAGCCTGCGCGTGCGCGGTATGGGCGCCGGCTACACCGGTCGCAACATCACCTTCGGCGACATGCTGTGGGACTTTGATGGCCAAGTGATCTTCAAGCGCGCCGTGCAGGGCATGAGCGGGGCCGCCGAGCAGGTGATGCGCGAGCAAGGCGTCACGGCTAACGACATCGATCTCGTCATCCCGCACCAGGCCAACCTGCGGATCATCGAATCCGTGGCGAAGCACGCGGGCGTGCCGATGGAGCGCGTCATGGTGACCGTGCACAAGTACGGCAACATGAGCGCCGCTACCGTCCCCGTCAGTCTGGTGGAAGCCCTGCGGGAAGGACGCGTAAAACCGGGGGCGTTGTTGCTGATGCCGGCCTTCGGCGGCGGTCTGACGTTCTGCGCGTTGCTCGTCCGATGGGGCACACGGGTGACGCCGCTGGGCGAGAGCGCCATGTCGTTGCCGCCGTGTGATCAGACGGCACTGGAGATGGTCAACACCATCCGCGCGAATCAGGACCCGCATGGTCGTTCCCGCGAGGGACTGATGTCCCCCGTATTCGCCGAAGCGAGGGCGGCGAACCGGTTGACGAGCGCGTCACTCAGCCCCGCGTCCGCAGCTCATCCAGTCGGATAAATCCGCGCCGAAGCGCCGTGGTGACCGCCTCCGTGCGGTCGTGGACACCCAGTTTCTGCAGGATGTTCTTCACGTGCACTTTCACGGTGCCCTCCGTTCGTCCGATGCGCACCGCCACCTCGGCGTTGCTCATCCCATCAGCGACGAAGCGCAGGACTTCGAGCTCCCGTGTGGTCAGCCCGATGCGCGGCGCATGTTCCGCCAGCCTTGCGGCGACCGGAGACGGAATACCGCGTTGCCCCCGATGCACGGCCCGTACAGCACCCAGCAACTCGGTGCGCAGCATGTCCTTGAGGAGGAACCCGCGCGCGCCCGCGGAGAGCGCCCGATGGATGTCTTCGTCACCATCGTAAGTGGTGAGCACGATGATCCGCGCGGTTGGATCTTCCGCCAGAATCGCGCGGGTAGCGGCCAGACCGTCCATCACCGGCATGCGCAGGTCCATGAGGACGATGGCCGGTCGGAATCGTTCGAAGGCTTCGAGCGCCTCCTCGCCGTTGGCCGCCTCGGCAACCACCTGCATGTCCGGCTCGGCGCGTAGCACCGCCGACAGACCGTCGCGAATCAACGGGTGATCGTCGGCGGTGACGATGGTGATCGGAGGGACGGCGCGGTCGGTCACTTATTGAGGATAGCGTCCGGAATCACTCTCGACATCCCCAGAACGGGGTATTCCACCCGGCCTGTTCAGACGCATCTTGAACAGGTGCGAGCGTTAGCGACTCTGCGAACTGCCTTCCCCGCCCCGCTCCGCACTCTCCGCCGAGCGGCGGCACGCGCCTGCACGGCAACGCCGGGAGCCGTGTTCATGGTGGCGCTGTTCGTGGCCGTGATGGTGCTGCCGATCATCTCGTCGACCGCGGCCGCACAGGCAACATCGGCGCCGTACTTGCCGCTGCAGCTCATGCATCACACGACGTGGGGCGAGACTGAGGGGCTCCCGCCCGGTGTACGCGAGCGAGTGTTGCGCAGCCCCGACGGATATCTGTGGCTCGGCGGCCCCGACGGTCTGGTCCGCTTCGACGGCGTGCGGTTCACCCGGTTGGACACGAGCAACACGCCCGCGCTCGCGACCACCGCGCCTGGTGGCCTCTACCCCCGCCTGATCGATCGCGACGGTACGATGTGGGTCGCGAGAGCGGACGGCGCACTCGTCCACTATCGTGATGGGCGTTTTCGCGTCGCGGTGAAGGGGCGGGGCGCTGGATGGAATGTCCTGCACGTTGTTCAGGATCAGGCAGGGCGTGTGTGGACCATGGTTGCCGCCCCCCACGGCCTCCACGTCGTCTCCGGTGATTCATTGGTGCCGGCCCAACTGCCCGCGTGGATCCGACGCGCGGATATGGCCGGCCTGATCGCCGACAACACGGACGGCGTCTGGGTCGGGATGCGCGACCTGCGGATTGTCCATGTGTCGTCTCGCGGCGCCAGCGCCTTCAGCCCTCCAAGCACCGTGGGCATGGCCCTCGCGACACCACTCTTGCAAGCGAAGGACGGTGCGGTCTGGATCTTCGGCGATGGACTGCAGGTGCTGCGCGACGGTACGTGGATCACCCTTCGTCGGCCCGACGGCGAACGGATCTTGCCGACGAAGGCCCTTGAGGACGTGAGTGGCGCCGTTTGGGTTGGCACGCGCGGTCACGGCGTGTTGCGGTTCGTGAAAAATGCCGAAGAGGAATTCTCCGAGCGCCACGGCCTGTCAGACGCGATGGTGGCGACGATCCTGCGCGACGAGGAAGCCAACACGTGGGTCCTGACCGAAGCAGGACTGGATCGCTTGCGCACGGCGCCGTTTGCAACGGTCGGTACGGCGCAGGGGCTGCCAATCGAGTCGCCCCACTGGATTGGCGCGGACGCGAGTGGCGCCCTCTGGATGCGCGGTTACACCGATCCCGCCTTTTATCGAGTTGACGGCGGCGCCGTTCGTGGGCGCCCCGGACTGGTCACCACGCGAACGCTGCCGAGACCGGGTGTGCGCGGCTACGTACCACACCAGCCCGCGCGCGCGGGCGGACTATGGGCCTCGGTTCCAGGGCAGTGGATTGGACGGGTCACTCCGGATCGTCGTGTCCAGGCGGGTTCAGACGGCCATTCGGGCATTGACGGCGAGTACGCAGTGATGGAAGATCGCCGAGGGGGACTCTGGGTTGTCGGCATCCGGGAGGGGCTCACACGAAGAGTCGCGGGCCAGGTGCAGCGGATCCCGTTGCCAGCTGACCTCTCGCCGCGGCCGCTCCGACTCCTGGCTGAGGACACCGGGGGACACATCGTCGTCTCGGCGCCGGCCGACACGAGTCTGCTGTTCTTCCGTCACGATACACTCGTACGTCGTTTGGGAAAGACCGAAGGATTGCGCCGGCCTTTCAGCAATGGTGTCGTGGATGGCCGAGATACCCTTTGGGGTTATGACGGCGAGGACGGACTGGTTCGTGTCATCGGCACGTCGGTGCACCACGTCGAAGATCGCGCGCTCGGTACCCTGCTTCGATCCGCCAGCCTTGCACTGTTCCCGGCCGGCGATCGCTTCTTCATCGCCAGCGCGGCGGGCATTGCCAGCGTCTCGCGGTCGGCGCTACACGCCGCCGCAGATGGGCGCGCCCCCTTTCCGTCGCTGACGCCCTATTCGTCGCTAGACGGCATGCGGTCCGCGCGACTGACTTCCGCGAACCGGAGTGCCGTGGCGCGTGCACCCGACGGAAGGGTGTGGTTCAGTACACCGGGTGGACTGGTGGTATTCGATGAACGCTATTTCCTCCGCAATACGGTCGCGCCGAAGGTCCACATCGAAGAGGTGCTGGCGGGAAATCGTCGGCTTGACCTCGATTCGGTCGTACGTGTTCCCCCCGGAAGCGATCTCCTGGAGATCCGCTTCACCGCCACGGCGCTTCGCATCCCTCAACGTGTGCGGCTCGAGTTTCGCCTGGATGGCGTCGATCCGGAGTGGCGTGCCGCGGATGCCACACGACAGGTGACCTATCCTCGGCTCTGGCCACGTGCGTACACGTTTCACGTACGCGCGTGGAACGAGGATGGCGTGCCGGCGCGGCAAGAAGCCGCCCTGCGGTTCCGTGTACTGCCATTCTGGTACCAGTCATGGTGGTTCTACCTCATGGCTGGTCTCGCGAGCGCGGGCGTGATCACCGGTGCCGTGGCATACACACTTCGCGAACGCAGCCGACGCGCCGCCGAACGCCTGGCGGCTCGCTTCGAGGCGACGCTGTCCGAGCGCACCCGTCTCGCGGGCGAGTTGCACGACACCCTGCTGCAGGGCTTCACCGGCATCACCCTGCAATTGCAGGCGATCCGCGCACGAACCGCTCACGAACCGGACATCGTCGAACCGGAACTCGCTCGTGTGCTGACGATCGCCGATCACACGTTGCGCGATGCCCGTTCGATGGTGTGGGACATGCGTGCCCCGGAACTGCAGGATCAGGATGTCGCGGCGGCCCTCGAGCAGGCTTCGCAACAGGCGATCGCGGCCCACATCGCCGGGGGCGGCAGCGCCGTCCATCTCAGCGTCGCGATCACCGGTGTGCGCCGACGCGTATCGCCGGCCGTTGAGACGGCCGCATTGCGCATCGGACGCGAGGCGGTGACGAATGCCTTGCGACACGCCCACGCGACACACCTCGAGGTCTCCGTCGCGTTTCAGCCGTCATCGCTGGGCGTCATGGTGACTGACAACGGCGTCGGTTTCGACGTCGCCGAGACACACCCGGCCAAAGGCGCCGGTCATTGGGGCGTGGTGGGCATGCACGAGCGCGCGCTTCGCATGTCTGGAACACTGCGCGTGACCAGCACCCGCGGGCGCGGTACGACAATCGATCTGCAATTGCCACTCACCTGACGGGCACTCGCGCTAGTCGTGGCTGACCTCGCGCGCGTGCGTCACACGCGGCCCCTCCGCGCCACGATGCAACTGCACCACGGCGTCCTGCAGGATCTTGTCCTGCGTCGTGACTCGTTCACGCTGGCGCAAGTGTTCGGTCCAATCGCGGAGTGAAGCGCGGTGTGGTCTTCGGGAGCGGTCACTTCACCGCCTCCCGCATTCCGAAATCGGATGCTCTTTTCCTGACCCGATCGGGGGAGAGACCTCAACACTACCAATTCCGAGCTAGTGCAAGATCCTCCGGCCTGCGGATGTGGCGCGCGCAGACAAGTCGTAGTGTGACGTCACCTCGTCACACCACCCCTTTCACCGGAGCGCCGATGAGCCACACCGTCGAGCATACCTCGAGCAGTACCATCACCATGCGGGACGGCACGCAGATCTACTACAAGGACTGGGGCACCGGTCAACCGGTCGTCTTCTGTCACGGCTGGCCGCTGAACTCGGACAGCTGGGAAGCACAGATGCTGTTCGTGGCCCATCACGGCTATCGAGCGGTGGCCCATGATCGTCGCGGACACGGTCGTTCGTCACAACCCTGGACAGGCCACGAGATGAACACCTACGCCGACGATCTCGCGCAGGTTCTGGAGACGCTCGACCTGCGCGACGTGGTGTTGGTCGGGTTCTCCACCGGCGGCGGTGAGGTGGCCCGTTACATCGGCCGGTACGGCACCGACCGTGTGGCGAAGGCGGCACTGATCTCCGCCGTCCCACCGCTGATGCTGCAGACGCCCGCAAACCCCGGCGGCCTGCCGCGCACCGCGTTCGATGCCATTCGCGCTGGGGTCATCGCCGATCGCTCGCAGTTCTATCAGGACGTGAGCGCCGCGTTCTACGGCGCAAAGCGCGAGCGTTCGCGCGCGACGCAAGGCATGCGCGATGCCTTCTGGTTGCAAGGCATGCAATCGGGCCACAAGGCGCAACTCGACTGCATCACGGCCTTCTCGGAGACGGATTTCACCGAGGATCTCGCGCGCTTCGATATCCCGACGCTGATCATCC
>CAZMGX010000096.1:0-14455 GCA_964565915.1 uncultured Gemmatimonas sp. | reverse complement strand
GTCATGGACGACGTCAAGAAGCAGACCGAGATCAAGATCGAGCAGCATCAGCGCGAGTTCTACCTGCGTCAGCAACTGCGGGCGATCCAGTCCGAGCTGGGCGAGGCCGACCCGAATGAGAAGGAATCGGTCGACCTCCTTCGCAAGATCGAGACGCTCGGACTGCCGGAGAAGGTGGTCCAGGAAGCCCGCCGCGAGACCGAGCGTCTGCGGATGCTCTCGCCCGCCAGCAGCGAGTACCAGGTCTTGCGCACGTACCTCGACTGGGTGCTGGCACTGCCGTGGACGACACGCACCTCGGACGATCAGGAGATCACGCTCTCGAAGGTCGAGGAGGCGCTGGAGGATCGGCACTACGGGCTCGATGAGGCCAAGGAGCGCATCACCGAGTACCTCGCTGTCCGCAAGCTGCGCGGTGGCGATCCCACTGGACCGATTCTCTGCTTCGTGGGGCCGCCGGGCACGGGCAAGACGTCGCTGGGGGAAGCGATCGCCAAGGCAATCGGTCGAGAGTTCTACCGCATCTCGGTCGGCGGCGTACGCGACGAGGCCGAGATCCGCGGGCACCGTCGCACGTACGTCGGCGCCATGCCGGGGCTGCTGGTGCAGGCCCTGCGCCGGGTGGCGGTGCGTGATCCCGTCATCATGATCGACGAAATCGACAAGATGGGGAATGGCGGCAACTCGGGCGACCCGACGGCCGCGATGCTTGAAGTCCTCGATCCGTCGCAGAACTCCACGTTCGTCGATCACTATCTCAATCTGCCGTTCGATCTCTCCAGTGTGCTGTTCATCTGCACGGCGAACAGTCTGCACGACATTCCCGGTCCGTTGCGTGATCGTCTCGAGGTCATTCGCATCTCGGGGTACACCATCGAGGAGAAGGTCGAGATCGCGCAGCGGTATCTCATGCCGCGGCTGCTGGCCGACCATGGATTGAGCGCCGATGACCTGCAGGTCTCGGAGGTGGCGCTGGGGTTCATCACGAGTCGCTATTCGCGGGAGGCGGGCCTGCGCACGTTCGAGCGCTCGATTGCGTCGCTACTGCGCAAACGCGCGCGCGCCAAGGCCGACGGCGATCACTCGTTGTGGGACCTGTCCGTGGCGCGCATCGAGGAAATTCTGGGCACGCCGCGATTCAGCAACGAAGACGCCGAGCAGGAGCCGGAAATCGGCGCCGTCACGGGGCTCGCGTGGACCGCAACCGGTGGCGACCTGATGACCATCGAGGCGCTGCGTATGGTCGGTTCCGGAAAGTTGACCGTGACCGGACAGCTCGGTGACGTGATGCGGGAATCCGTTGACGCCGCGTATTCGTTCGTGCGCTCACGAGCGGTACCGCTGGGCATCGACGACAGCGAATTCCGGGAGTCCGACCTGCACCTCCACTTTCCAGCCGGCTCCATTCCGAAGGACGGTCCGTCAGCCGGTATCGCCGTCACGCTCGCGCTGGCCAGCGCCCTCTCGCGTCGCCCGGTGCGTCGTGACCTGGCGCTGACGGGTGAGGTCACGTTGCGCGGCAAGGTGCTCGAGATCGGCGGTGTGAAGGAGAAGGTGTTGGCGGCGTACCGCGCCGGTCTGCGTGAAGTCATCCTGCCGAAGGGCAACGAAAAGGACGTTCGCGACGTGCCGCAGGAAGTGCGCGACAAGATGGCCTTCACGTTCGCCAGCACGATGGACGAAGTGTTTCATCTGGCGCTGCTGCCGCTGCCCGATGCGCACCACGCTGATACGATTCCGATCCCGGAAGATCCCGCCGACGTGCGACCGGCACGGCGCGGCACGTCACGCGAACGCATCGTCGCCGAAGGCGCCTCGTAAGTCTCGCCGCCTGCCGTCGCCGTCGAGTGCCTCTCGACGGCGGCGCATCAGGCGAATCGCGAGATCACGTGCAGGATCACGCCGACCAGACCGCCCACGATCGTGCCGTTGATGCGGATGAACTGCAGATCGCGGCCGATCTGCAGTTCGATCTTGCGTGACGTCGCATCGGCGTCCCAGGCCGCCACGGTACTCGCGATGAGCTTCGCGACTTCTTCGCGCGCCTGTTCGACGGCGTACGTGACGAGCTCCACCACCCAGCCGTTGACCTTGGCGGCCAGTTCGGGGTCCGCGAGCACCTTCTGCCCCAGTCCCGTCAGCCAGCGTTCGACCTGGTCGGGCTCTTCCTCCACGTCGTCGGCAAGCCGCTCGGCGTAGTTGGCGAGTCGCTCCTTCACGTCGCCCCATACACCGCGCGAAAACTCATTCACGCCGGGATGCGCCAGCAGGTCGAGTTTGATCTGCTCCGCCCTCGCGATCACGTCGGGATTCTCGCGAAGCGACAGCACGAACCGCTCGACTGCTTCGTCATAGCGGTGGCGCAATGGATGATCCGGATCGGCAGCCACGGCGATCAGGGTCTTCTCGACGCCGGTCACGATCTTGTCGCCGAGTCGATTCTCCACTGCGCCGGGGACCCACCACGGACTCTCCGCCTTCACGCGCTCCCGAATGACCGCATCGTTCTCCTCGAGGAAGCGGGCGGCGAGCCGCAGCGCGTCGTCCAGCAACTGCTGGTGTCGCCCGCCGGCCGTGAGCAACTCGAAGGCGCGCGCCACGAGCGGGGCGACCTGCACCGTGCGCAGGCGCGAGACGATGCCGCGATCCACCAGGGTCTGCACGTCTTCGTCGCGCATGACGTTGGCCGCACCGGACAGTCCTCGGGCAACGTGGCGCGACAGTCGCCGACTGTTCTCCGGCTGCGACAACCACGCGGCCGCCCGCTCCCCGAGCTTCATCGCACTCAGCTTGGTGGCAATGACGTCGCGCGTCAGGAAGTTGCGCTGCACAAAATTGCCGAGGGCCGTGCCGATGCGATCCTTGCGGGAGGGCACGATCGCCGTGTGCGGGATCGGGATGCCCATCGGATGCCGGAACAACGCGGTGACGGCGAACCAGTCCGCGATGCCGCCGACCATCGCCGCTTCGGCAAACGCCCGCACGTACGACAGCCACGGAAAGCGCGATTCGTAGTAGCGCGCCACGGCAAACAGGACGGCGACCACCACCAGCATCGCCGTCGCCACGCGTTTCATCTTCACCAGCCGGACGCGCTTGACCTCGTCGTCAGGGGTGATGCGCAGCGCGGCCGGAAGGTCGTCGGTCATGCGCTCACGACCGTGGGCCGGCGATCAGCCAAATCACCGACATGTGTTCAGCGCCCGATCTGCAGTCGCGCCTTGTCGATCAGCGTCGTGCCGATCCCCGCTGGAGTGTCCATGAAGAATACTACGGGCTTCCCCTCGCGCTGTTCCACGGACAGCGTGACCGTTCGCGCGCCACGGGACTTGCCCGCCGGCACGTCGAGTCGCCGCGTCGTGGCACCATCGGGAATGGACTGCCGCGCCATCTCGTAGCGCCGTCGTGTGGCATCGGCCAGCAGGTCCATGAAGTCGGCCGCGTCCACGGACGAATCCCACACGGATGCCCAGGCCAGCGCATCTCCCTGCGGGGTCTGGATGACCGCGTAGCGGTCGCCGTCGATGCCGCCTGCAGCACGTCGGGCCAAGACCTCGTCCTTGAGGTGCTGCACCAGGACGAGACGCGTTTCGAACTCGCCAAAGCTGTTCTCGTAGACCAGCGTGCCGCCCGACGGGGCCGGCAGGGTGATCGCCGTCGGCACGTTGCGCTCTGCGGGGGTGGCCGTGAAATACGCGTCGTCGTTCAGGATCTGGCGTGTCGACACGGGGAGATCTGTCAGGATCTCGCGGATCGCCCGCTTCTCGGAGAAGCGTCGCACGAAGTCGGCGCCGCCGACGTAGGGAAACAGCAATCCTTCACGGACAACACGGGGCGCCGAAGAAAAAATCGGCATGCCGGTCTGTCCATCCCGAATCACGTCGCGAATGCGATCCCACCCGCCCGGCATCTTGAGCATCGGGCCCGCATTCGGATCGACCAGCAATTGGGTCCACACCGCCTGCCCCTCGAGGATCGCCTGCGCGGAGCCCTGACGGTCGCCGTTGTCCGTTTGCGCCTGGATCGAGTCGATCTTCACGTACTGATCCTGCAAGGCATGGACCAGTTCATGGGTGACGGTCTGCTGCAACAAGGCCTTGGGCGCACCGTCCACGACGTACAGCACTTTCGTGGCGGGGTCGTAGTAGCCGATGATCTGCTCTTCGAGCAGTCGCTGCAGCAAGCCGCCAAGATCGAGGGAATCGGGCACCAACCCAAGCACCCGGTAGGCACGCTGCTGGCCGTTGATTTGTGTCTTCGCACGTTCACTCGTCAGCTGCTTCATGACGAACGTGCGGACCTCGTCCTTGGAGCGGGTCTCCAGCTTGGGCGGCGCCTTGAACGTCAGCCCGAGCTCGCGCTCGATTTTCGGGACGGCGTCGGCGACGAGGTCGGCATACGGCCCTTCACCCTTGGGTTTACGGTCACCGCACGCGGCCAGCGAGTCCAGCGAGGCCAGCAACACTGCCGCCGTCGACATCGCGCGCGCAAACGAAGGCGCGATCAGGTGAACCGACCGACGTACGCGTCGAGGAGGAGTCGGCGAAAGGCGCGTCGCAGAACTGGATGCGAGAGAAATCGAGTGGCGAATCACGTGGGGAAGGCGCGCTGCACGTACCAGACGATGAGGCGGTCACCCCAAAGCAAGGCCAGCAGCGCGGCCGGCGCAAGGAACACCCCGAACGGTACGTCCGGGAATTCGAATTCCTTGCCGCTCTTCCGGTTGCGCACCCACACGATCGGGCCAACGACTAGCAGAAAGAACACCGCGCCCACGAACGCGCCGCCGATGATCGTCAGCAGGGCCCGCTCGGCCCCCAACGCCGCCCCAACGACCGCCATCAACGTGGTATCGCCGAAGCCCATCGCCTCGCGCTTCATCGCCACTTCGGCCAGCCAGCCGATGATCGTGATGGCGCCGGCGCCGACACAGGCACCGATGAGCGCCGGCCACGGTGTCGCGAACTGCGAGGTCTCACCGACGAAGAAGTTGGTGACCGCCAGCCCGAGCATCAGCACCAGACCGGTGATCGTGAATCCGTCGGGAATCAGGTAGTGCTTGGCGTCGGTGACCGCGATCCCGAATAGCAACGTGCCGAAAATGGCCACCCGGAACGCCTCGAGCGTCACGCCGAATGCCAGCACGCACGCCACCCATCCCAGCGCCACCATCAACTCGACCGCCGGATACTGCATCGAGATCGGCAACTGGCACCCGCGGCACTTGCCGCGCAACAACAGCCAGCTGAGCACGGGAATGTTCTCGTGCCACGCGATCTGGCGCTCGCACTTGGGGCATCGGGACCGTGGCTTGACCACGCTCAGCTCAGCCGGCCAGCGCGCGATGCACACGTTGAGGAACGAGCCAATGGACGCCCCGATGAAGAAGATCGGGAGCAAGACCACGGCGATGATGTCGGCGGTGAGTGGAAGCATCATGAGCAGGAAGTCCTGCAGGCGTTCATCCGGACATCAGGCCGGGCGCAGCGCATGCAGCAGTATGCCGGTGGCGACGGCCACGTTCAACGACTCGACCCCCGGCGCCATGCCGATGGCCACCCGCAGCGACGCCCGAGCCGCCACGTGTGGCGAAAGCCCTGCCCCCTCGTTGCTGACTGCCAGTGCCAACCGCGCTGGCAGCGCCTCGCGACGCAGTGCCTCCGACGAATCGATGACGAGTCCCTCCGAGTCCGCCGCCCAGCACGCGACGTCATTGGCGTCCAGAAACGCCATCACGTCTTCCCACGGTGCGCTCAGGGCGGGGTGCACGAACAGTGTCCCCATCGCACTACGGACGACCTTGGCGTTCCAGAGGTCAACAGTGCCCGGCAGGGCCACCGTGGCCGTGACCCCAAACGCGGCCGCGGTCCGGATGATCGTGCCCACGTTGCCCGGGTCCTGGAGGGCATCCAGCAGCAGAAACCGTCGCGGCCCGGCCCCCGGCTGCTCCAGCCGGGCGGAGGGGATCTCCGCAACCGCCAGCACCCCCTGCGGCGAGTCCGTTGTCGCCGCACTCCCGAAGTCGGCGGCCGAGACCTCCTTGATCGGCACCCCCCGCGCCTCGGCGGCATCGCGAATGGCACCCGCCCGACCCTGCGACCGAAATTCTTCGGCCACCAGAATGCCGACGATGGGCAGGGCCGATGCCAGCAAGGCCTCGACGGTCCGCGCACCCTCCGCCACAAAGCACTGCTGCCGCTCCCGGCCTTTTCGGCGCTGCAGGTCGCGCGCGAGCGTCAGTAGTTTCACGGCGGCAGTGTCCAGCGGCTGAGTTTCGGAGACGAGATGCGGCGGCACCATGCAGCCGCACGCGACCCGGACCACCAACTCGGCTCAAAGCCGACGGCAGCGGGGTACACCAGCAATATGCGACGAACACGACGCTTTGCGATGGGATTCAACGGCATGACTTACCGAAACATGGCACACCCGGCGAGCCGCGGCGCCAGGCGCCTGGCGATGCGTCTGTCCACTCTGGCCCTGCTGTCGGCAGCGTCTGGCTGTCTGCCGTCAACGCAGCAGGAGGTCCAGCTGGGCGACGAATATGCCGCTCAGGTTGCGCAGCAGTTGCCGCTGATCCGCGATCCGGAAATCGTGCGCTATATCACCGTTCTCGGCGACTCGATTGCCCGCGTGTCTGATGAGCGCAACCTGCGCTGGACGTTTAATGTCGTTGACCAGCCCGACGTCAATGCGTTTGCCGTACCCGGCGGACACATCTACGTATACCGCGGGCTCATCGAAAAGACCGTCAACATGTCCGAGTTGGCCGGCGTGCTGGGCCACGAAATCGCGCACGTGACCCGTCGCCACAGCATGCTCCAGATGCGTGATCAGCAGCGCGCCAACGTCGGGGTCACCCTCGGCTGTATTCTCGCGCCTCAGGTCTGCAACAGCGGGATCGGGAGTACGGGCATCAACGTGCTCGGGGGCGCCGCGTTCGCGAAGTTCAGCCGTGATGACGAGACCGAGGCCGATCGGTTCGGTGTGACCTACGTGACCCGCGCCGGGATCGACCCGCGCGGCATGCCGAGCATGTTCCGCACGCTGCTGTCGCTGCGGAAATCGAACCCCGCCGGTCTCGACAACTTCTTCGCGTCGCACCCCGTCGAAGAAAGCCGGGTGGCAAACACGGAGGCGGAGATCGCGCGACTCAACCCGATCGTGCTCAAGTCGTTGACGCGCGACTCGCGCGCCTTTCAGTCGTTCAAGAGCCGACTGGCCAGCCTGCCAAGAACGCGCGCGGTCAAGTAGCGTCTATTCGCCGGGCTCGAGGCCGCGCACGAACTCCGTCACGAGCGATTCGAACGTGGTCGCCACGGCGCGGCCCGTCTCGACCACTTCGTTGTGGTCCAGCGTCTGCAGTGTCAGTCCGGCGGCCTTGTTCGTGATGCAGGATACGGCGGCCACGCGCATGCCGATCGCGCGGGCCACGATCACTTCGGGCACCGTCGACATCCCTACGGCATCGACGCCCAATCGCTCCAGCATGCGTACTTCGGCCGGGGTCTCGTATGTCGGCCCGAGCAGCCCGCAGTACACCCCCACCTGCAGCGTCACCCCCCCCGCACGTGCGGCCGCGTGCAACTGCGCCTGCAGCCCACGATCGTAGGGCTGCGACATGTCCGGAAACCGCTCGTCGCCCGCGTCCAACGGCCCGGCGAGCGGGCTGCGAACCATCAGGTTCATGTGATCCGAGATGACCATGAGATCTCCCGGATTGAACGTCCGCCGAACGCCACCCGCCGCATTCGACGCGAAGTACACGCGTGCGCCGAGGGCGTGCATTACGCGCACGGGGAACGCCGCCAGTGACGCCGCGTGTCCCTCGTACATGTGGAAACGACCGGCCATCATGACCACGGGTCGACCCGCCAGTTGACCGACGATCAGCTGACCGGCGTGCCCCGATACGGTGGCATGCGGAAAGCCCGGGACGTGTGAAAAGGGAATGCGGGTGGCGTGTTCGACCTTGGTCGCCAGGCCGCCCAACCCGGAGCCCAGCACAATGCCGCACACCGGCGACTGGAAGGTCGCTCCGACGCGCTGACGCACATAGTCGGCGGCCACCTGCGCCTCCGCCGCGCCACTGCCGCGCGCGCCGATCTCGAAACTCTCCGTCGAGAATGGCTGATTCACTCGACCGCTCCCCAGGTTGACAGGTCCGCTGCGAACTCCGCGTGCAGGCGTTCAAGGTCCCGCTCGGCGGCGTGCTTCAATGCGCGGCGCTCCGCGAGCGGCAGGAATGCCGCATCGAACGCCGACAGCGACAGCTGCGTCAGTTCGCGCAAGCCGTACCCCAGCGCCTGCACACAGCGCACGTACTCGTCGGTGAGTGACACGCCGCTCATCAGGCGGTTGTCGGTGTTGATCGTGACGACCGCCCCCATGCGGAGATAGCGAGCCAGCGGGTGTTCAGCGAACGTCGCCACCACGCGCGTCTGCACATTGCTCGTCGGACAGACCTCGAGGGGGATCTGGCGGTCGATCACGTACGCTTCCAGCGCCGGATCTTCGTGCAGGCGCGTACCATGCCCGATCCGGTCCGTGGCGCACCGATGGACTGCATCGCGAATGGATTCCGGGCCGTCTCCCTCTCCGGCGTGAACCGTCACGGCCAAGTCGTTGGCGCGCGCAAAATCGAACGCCAACGCGTGAATCTGCGCCGGATTGCCCAGCTCTCCGCCGGCCAGATCGAAGGCCACGACGCCGCGCTCCTTGAAGGCCACCGCCAGTTCCGCCATCTCCATCGCATGTGGCCATGGAAGGCTGCGCAGAGCGCACACGATGGCACGCGCTACGGTGCCGCTCTCCCGCCCACCGCGCGCCAGGCCGCGCAGCACGGCCGTCATCACGTCGTCGAGCGTCAACCCTTCGCGCGTGCTGAGTGCCGGACAGAACCGCACTTCGATGTACCGCACACCATCCAGTGCGGCATCGAGCACGAGTTCGCAGGCGATCCGTTCCAGCGAGTCGGCGTCCTGCATGACGGCGAGGGTGATCTCGAATCGTGCGAGGTACTCCTCGAGGTTGCGCGCATCATCCACCCGCATCCAATCGCCCAGGGCATCGCTGGTGGTCACGGACAGCGGCCGACCCTGCTGCACCGAGAGGGCATACAAGGTGGCCGGGCGCAGCGATCCGTCCAGGTGGCAGTGCAGTTCGGCCTTCGGCATGCGCCGAATGATCTCGGCGAACGCGGTGGAGACGTCGATCACGACGCATCCTCGAGTCGTTCGCGGACCGGTACGACGCGGAAGATCGCGCCACCGACCAAGGCCAGATCGTGCGAGACCGGCAGACCGCGACTGTCAGTCAGGCGCATGGTGCCCGCGGCGATGGCCTCGGCCTGGTCGGGATAGAGCAACCGGACCGCGTCGAGCGCCACCGATCCATTGGGCACGCTCACCCCGCGTTCATTCACGTACACGCGCAGATCGCTCGGCCCGTTCATCGACCGGCCGCCGGATTGAGATCGCGCAGGCGCACCGTGGCGTCGCCGCGCACCGGCTGCGGTTGCCGTTCGAGCAAGCGGGTGATCGCATCGATGTCGCGGATGGGCAGCAGTTCCGTCGAAATCACCGGCAAGTCCAGCGCCCCGTCGGGGTCGTCGAGCATGAAGTCATTGATGATGAGGGAGTAGATGCGAGCGTCATCGATGGGGCGACCGTCGGCCGTCGTGATCTTCACGACGCGTTGGCCGTTGGGCCGGGATCCATCGAAGTCGACCAGCAGGCCACTGATGTGCGCATCAGCGCGGCCCTTGGCGACGACGCGTTCGACGGCGGTCTTCAGGCTCGCCCCCCGCAGCCGCAGACGCACCAGCACGTTGCCGAACGGGACGATCTCGTGCACGCCGCCGTACACCAACGGACCAGCCGGCACGTCGATGCGGATGCCGCCGTTGTTCCACATGCCGACATCCCCGCTGCCGGCGACCCGCGCCGCGTCCGCGATCAGGTTGCCGAGGGGATACTGGTTGCCGCGACGTCGCAGCGGCTCGGCGATGGTGGCTACGGGGCGGCGCATCCGATCTGCCACGCGCGCGACCGACACGCGCACGATGGAGTCGACGACGGGGTCCGCTCCGACGGTGTCGGCACCCGTCACCGAGCGGAGGTGGGTGGTGGACACTCGCCCGTCCAGCGGAATGTCGACGACCTGCAACGCGCGCCCGCTGGACGACGGTTCGACGACGGGAAAGCCGTTCACCCGCAGCGCCAGATTCACGTGCGCATGCCCGATGACGAATACATCGGGTCGTTCGGTCAACCGACGCGCAACGTCGATGCCGGCTCCCTGGCATTCGTCCACGCGCTCGATCTCACAGCGCGTGCCATCGTGGATGAGTCCGATGACAACCTGAGCGCCGCTGGCACGCAGCGCCCCGATACGCTCGCTCATCAGCGGGGCCGGATCGAGGAAGGTCAGGTTGGCCACGTTGCGCCGCTTGGTGCTGGTGGCCGTGTGCGTCCCGGCCGCGCCGACGATGCCGATGCGAATCCCCCCGCGTTCGACGACGGTGTCCGCGCGCAGCCAAGGCGGTATCTGGTTGCTGCGATCCCGAACGTTGACGCCCAATAAACGATGCGACAGCTCGCGCATGCGCATCTGCAAGGTGTCCTGCCCGAAGTCGAACTCGTGATTCCCGATGGCACCGGCCGCAACGTCCAGACGATTGACGACCGCGACCGACGGTCGTCCCGCGTCCCAGTCGGACGCCGGCGAGCCTGCGAACAGATCGCCTGCGTGGACCACGACGCTTTGACACTCGCCCGTGCACTCGCGCTGCGCGCGTCGAATGGCGCCGGACAGGGCCACGGCACCACCCGACTGCCGTCCGTTGGCGTCGGTGCGCGGGGTGAGCGCGGCGTGAAAGTCGCTGAAGACGATCACGCGCAAGACCTTCCCGCGTGGCGGCGCCGTGGTCGCCGTCGCCGCGCCGCCGCGTGGCGCCCCGCCTCCGGCTTCCGCGGAACGACCGCGATTCTGCTCGGCGTAGGCGGCGGCCACCGCTGCGGCCGGCTCGAGTCGCCAGTTGCGCGTGCCATAGCGCGCCGGGTCCAGTCGTTCACCAGCCGCCGTGATTTTGCGCACCTCGTCGATCAGCAGCTGCCGGATGTCGATGTCGCGTTCATACACGACCGGGGCGCCGGCCAACATCGCGAAGCCGCCACCGCCGCCCGCTCGATAATTGTTGAGCGCCAGCGTGAACGAATCCGCCGCCGACACCGCCCGCCCATTCACGGTCAACGTGGTCACGCGCTGGCCGACGGGACGGGTGAGGTCCAGCACATACTCGGCGCCCGATACCACATCGAAGTTGTAGCCCGGAATGTTCGCATCGACGATCCCCGCAGCCGGCACGCGGCCATCGGGTTCGAGCGACCGGTAGTAGCGCGCTGAATGCTCCAGAAACGCGCGCAGCTGGGCACCGCTGACCTTGAGCGCACGCAGCGTGTTGTCATACGGATACAACTTGCTGAGCGCCGCCAGCGTGATCGCGCCGGTATCCAGCGTGGCGTCGAGGGCAAAGGCGGCCGTCGCGGACAGCTGCGCGCCCGACTCGCGACGCATGATTTCGTTCACGAAATCGGTGATCGGCATATCGGCGACGCGGGCACTGTCGGAACGCCAGGCGACCGAGGTGCGACCGACCGGCGCCGTGGCCCACGCGACGGTCGCCTGATGGGACCGCGCCGTGGCCGCCAGGACCGCGGGCGACTCGGCGTGCCCGGCCACACGCACCGATTGCCCACGACGCGCCACGACGCGCCATCGGCCACCCGCACGCTCCATCGACAGGGTGGCCACCCCGACACTCGCGGCCCAATTGCGCGGCTGGATGAGCAGCGCCCCGTTGATCGTCGAATCCACGAGTTCGCGGTGCGAATGTCCGTACACCACCAGGTCGATGCCATCGATCTCACGCGGTACCCGCGCGGCCACGTTCTCGGACGGCAGTTTGGTCGCCACGGTGTCATAGGTGGCCTCCCCATCCAATCCCGAGTGCAATAGGACGACGACCACGTCGGCCTTGCGTCGGCGCACCTCGGCCACGGCTCGGCGCACCGCGGGGACGATGTCGCTGACCGTGACCCGGGCCGCGCGCAGGTTGTCGGCGTCCCAGACCATCGAGCCGGGGGTTGTACCACCCACGATCCCGATCCGAATGGTCGAGCCTCGCGTCAGCTCTCGAGTGACCATCGTAAAGGGCGCCACAAAGGGGGCGCCGGCGCCGACCTGCACATTCGCGGCCAGAAACGGGAAGCTGGCCTGACGGAGCGCGCGCCGCAGCAGCGGCACCCCGTAGTTGAACTCATGATTGCCGAGGGCGGCCGCGTCGTACCGCATCGCGTTCATCGCGGCGATGACGGGATGGACGGGTGTCGGGCTGACCTTGGCCGCCACGAACAGCAGCGGATTGCCCTGCAGCAGATCCCCGCCGTCGACGAGCAGGACCCGTCCGGGATTGGCGCGTCGCAAGGAATCGACGATCGTCGCGGCACTCGCGAGCGAGCGCGCCGGATCGGCCGCGTTGGCGTAGTAGTCCCAGGCACGCAGACGGCCGTGCACATCGGTCGTCGCGGCCACGGTCAGGTCGTAGCGCGGCGACGACTGGGCCGGCAGGGCCGTCGCACCCGAGGCGAACAACACCCCGAGCACCACGCTCGTCGCGAAGCGACGGCGTAGCGGGGCGGTCAGTTGCCGACGCGATGCGCGGGGGTGTTGGCGGGCTCGTTCCATGGGCGAATGCTAGCGGGCGAGGGCGGCGTGCTGTAGGCGTGGAAGCTGAAGACCGCCGACTGGTGACCGGGGACCGTGGAGTAGGGACCCAACCAAGGGACCGGGGGACCGAGGAGAGGCGGTCCCAGCCGTCCATCTGTTGGGCCATAGTCCATGCTCCCCACTCCACGGTCCCGATCGGTCTCGCCCCTCCCCCCGGCCCGCCCGGACCGCGAACTTGCACCCTCGGACCCGGCGCCGATACGTACTCGTTACACCGTCGTGGCAGTCCGGACACGACTCACCGTCAGCCTATTCATCGTGTTGTGGCGAAGCCAATGCACTACAACGGTCCCGACGTCGTGAAGCCGCTCATCATCGGCATCGCCGGCGGGACGGGGTCAGGCAAATCGACGGTGGCCCGGAAGGTCGCCGAAGCGTTGCCGGACGCCTCGGTCGCGTTCCTCGAAATGGACGCGTACTACCGCGACTTCCGCCATCTCACGCTGGAACAGTTGCATCAGGTCAACTGGGATCATCCCGATGCCTTCGACCTGGAGTTGCTGACGTCGCACCTCGCGGCGCTCAGTCGTGGGGAGCGGGTGGAGATGCCGGTCTACGAGTTCGCGTCGCATTCGCGCAGCACCCGAACGCGTCCGATCCAACCGGCGGACGTGGTCGTCATCGACGGGATTCTGTTGTTGGCAGATCCCTCGGTGCGATCGTTGTGCGATGTGAAGGTGTTCGTGGACGCGGACCCCGACGTTCGGCTCATTCGTCGCATTCGCCGTGACACGGCGGCACGCGGCCGGACCCTGGAGTCGGTCCTGGAACAGTATCTGACGACGGTGCAGCCGATGCACCTGCAGTTCGTGGAACCGAGTAAGCGGTATGCCGACGTGATCGTGCCTCGCGGCGGCAGCAACACGGTGGCGATCGAAATGATCGTCGCACAGATCCAGCGGCGACTCTCCGCGCGCCTCGGCGCGCGCGAGTCGTTGCCCACTTCGGCGTTCGCGCACGCGACGCCTTCCGAGACCCGCTCCGCATGAACCCAGCGCCACCGTCTGCCGAACGTATTCTCGTTGTCGACGACGAGCCCGAGATCGTGGCGCTCGTTGCCTACCACCTGGGCAAAGCCGGCTATCGGTTGGCCACGGCATCGACGGGTCAGGATGCGCTCGAGGCGGCACGACGCGAGCGGTATTCGCTCATCGTCCTCGACCTCATGCTGCCGGGGATGTCCGGGTTCGATGTACTCGAGGCGCTACGCAGCGATGAGGCAACGCGCGATGTCGCGGTGCTCATGCTGACGGCACGCCGCGAAGAGCCCGACCGCATCCGCGGACTCTCCCTTGGCGCCGACGACTATCTGACCAAACCGTTCAGCCCGGCCGAGCTGGTGCTGCGGGTCGGCGCCATCTTGCGCCGCGCGGGTACGGCCCCGACGACCAGCGTCGACACGGTCGTCATCGGGCCCATGCGTATCGACCGCGCCGCAATGACGGTGGTTGTGGACGACCAGCCTGTCGAGCTCACCCCGACCGAATTCAAGCTCCTGCTGACACTCGCGGAACGCCGCGGACGGGTGCAAGGACGCGGCCACCTGCTCGAGACAGTCTGGGAGGCCGCGCCCGATATCCAGACGCGCACGGTCGACATGCACATCCAACGTCTGCGCACCAAGCTGGGCGCCGCTGGCGACCTGATCGAGACCGTGCGAGGTTTT
>CAZMGX010000095.1:8451-14562 GCA_964565915.1 uncultured Gemmatimonas sp. | reverse complement strand
GGCATCCGTGCCACTGATGCATCCGGATCGCTGACGCATGTCGATGCGACTGACACTGGCCACCGCCACGCTGAAACGACACCCCGCCCGCACGCTGCTGGCCGTACTCGGGATCGCCGTCGCCGCGGCCCTGCTGCTCGACATGGTGATGCTGGCCACCGGCATGCGGGAAAGCTTTCGCGCGCTGCTGCTGACGCGCGGCTATCAGCTGCGTATTGCCCCGAAAGGCACGTTGCCGTTCGACAGCGAAGCGACCATCGACGGCGCAACCGGGATCGTCACGGCATTGCGCGCCTCACCCGACATCGCTGCGGTCAGCCCCATCCTCGGGGCAACCGTGGCGTTGCCCGGCGCGCGGATTCCGTCGACCTTCGTCCTGGGACTCGAACCGGCAGTGCAGGGCGACTACCAGATCCAGCAGGGGCAAGACATGGCCGAGAATCCCAGTCTCTCAGCCGTGGTGGATGGGATTGCGAGTCGCATGCTACTCGAACGACTCGGCGCAAGAATCGGCGATACGATCACCGTCGCCGCAGGACTCGATGCCCAGCTGCGGACGGCTGCACGCTCACGTCACGTCGTGCTGCGCGGCGAGGGGCGCTTCTTCTACGTGCCAGCCGAGACGCCCGTACTCGCACTGCCGTTGACTGAGGTTCGCGCCGTGTTGGGCGAGGCATTTCGCGACCGCATGTCACTCGCGATGGCCGAGTCGCGACGCGACGACTCGGCGTCCGTCGAGGCGGTGCGGGCGTGGATCGAACGCACGCAACCACGGATCACAGCCATTTCGACCGAGACCGCCATTCGCCAGGTGGAGGAACGCTTGTCGTACTTCCGGCAGTTGGCCTTCGTGTTGGGCGCCATCAGCCTCGGTATCGGATTTCTGTTGGTCAGCACACTCATCACGCTGTCCGTGAACGAGCGGCGCGGGGAGATCGCCGTGTTGCGCGCCATCGGGACGCAGACGCGCGGCGTCTTGCTGCAGGTCATGCTGGAAGGGGCGATGCTGACCGGCGTTGGGGTAGTGGCCGGGCTCGGATTGGGCGTGATCACCGCGCGCTGGCTCAACGCCATTCTGCGCGATTTCCCCGGACTGCCGGCCGCGTTCGACTTCTTCGTGTGGAGTCCAGGGGCCGCGTGGCGTTCCCTGCTGTTGCTGCTGGTCTCCGGCGCGTGCGCCGGGCTGCTCCCGGCCTGGCGTGCGGCCTCCATTCCGGTCGCGCGTGCGCTGCGCGACGAAGCCACAGGGTAAGTCGTGACCGAAGACCGCAATTCCCCCAACACCATCATTCACTGCGATCAGGTCGTGCGCACGTATCCCATGGGCGACGCCACCGTGACCGCGGTGCGCGGCATCTCGCTGGACGTGCAGGCCGGGGAGTACGTGGCGTTGACGGGACCCTCGGGCTGCGGCAAGAGCACGCTGTTGCATCTGCTGGGCGCGGTCGACGTGCCGTCCTCGGGCCGTGTGGTCATCGATGGGCAGGACACATCGCGCATGAGTGATCGCGAGGCGACGGATTTTCGCTTGCGGCGCATCGGCTTCGTGTTTCAGCGATTCTATCTGATGCCTACGCTCACGGCGGCGGAGAACGTCGAGTTGCCGATGGCCGAGGCCGGTGTGGACCGGCGGGTGCGCGCGGCGCGCGCGAGAGAACTGCTTGGCTATGTGGGGTTGGGCGATCGATTCGGGCACCGGCCCACGCAACTTTCCGGCGGAGAGCAGCAGCGAGTCGCGATCGCCCGGGCGTTGGCGAACGCGCCCGCATTGCTGCTGGCCGACGAGCCGACGGGAGAACTCGATGCGGACACTGGGGCGACGCTGCTGGAGTTGTTCGGCCAGTTGCATCGCGACGGGACGACGCTGGTGTTCGTGACGCACGATGCCGTGGTGGCGGCGGCCGCACAGCGGGTGGTACGCCTGCGGGACGGGCGCGTGGTGAGTGATGTGCGGCGGGGGGAGGCGAGAGGGGCTGAGGTGAGGAACAGCGATAGTAGAAATGAGGATATGGGAAATGGGGATACGGGACGTGGTGCGCGTGGAGCGGCCGGATGAGCGTGCCGCTTTCGCGACTCCTGGCGTGGCGCAATGCGATGTGGCGGCCGTGGCGGACGCTCCTGCTGTGCGCGGGCTTTGGCGTCGGCGTGGGGGTGATGATCGTGTTGCTCGCCGTCGGTGAGGCTATGGTGAGCCAAGCCAGCCAGGAGCGCCTCGTGGGCGGTGGCGACGTGACGGTGCTGCCGGAGGGCATCGACATCGAAGTGCTGACGACGGGTGGCTTGGGCGGACTGTTCTTTTCCGTGCCCAATGCACGATTCGTGTACCGGCAGGTGCTGGCGTCACCGAGACTTGGTGACGTAATCGATGTTGCCGCACCGCAGCTGGAAGGCAAGCTGCTCTATCTCACCACGAGCGACGGCCGCGAGACGGCGGTACGCGCGAGCGGAGAGATTCCGTCGGCGACCCGCACGCTTGGGGCCATGCCGCCGATCGCGCGTGGCGTCTGGGATGATGACGATGGTGATCGGCGGTGGACGTCACCGACTGCGTCCGAGTTGCGCCACGACATCGACCACTTTCACCTGCCACCACGCGGGATGGCATCGCCCGAGCAGTGGGGCGAGTGGCACTACTTCAATGTGCTGTCGCCTGACGCGTCCAGGTGGGCGTTTCTGTCGTTCATCGTTGGCGGCGATGTGACGGGTGACGAGTGGGGCGGGCAAGTGCTGGTCACGTTGCATGAACGGGGGCGTGCCCCGCGCCGCTTCAGCGCGTTGGTGCCGAAGGAACAGGTCCGCTTTTCGACGCGTGATGCCGACCTTACGGTCGGCCCGGGCTCGGTGCGCGTGCTGGACGACGGTCGCTACGCGGTGTGGGCGACGCTGCGTGAAGACGGCACCGGTGTGCCATTGGCGGTCGACCTGATTGTCTCCCCGGCGCCGCGCGTGGACTTTCCCGGTGCGACGCTGGTGAGTGGGGACTTTGCGTCAGGCTACGCCGTACCGGGGCTGCGGTCGGCGGCGAGTGGGTCACTGTGTGTGGCAACCGTGTGTGAGCGATACGAGCAGGCCCAGGCGTATCACGACCACAATTGGGGCGGCTGGCGTGGAGTGACGTGGGAGTGGGGCGCCACGCGTGCCGGGGCGTTCACCATTTTGTATGGACGCGTGGCGCCGGAAGACTCGACCGGTGGTTCAGCACCGCTGTTCGTCTACGTAACGGACAGCGCGGGGTTTCTGGCCTTGTTCCGGCCGACCGTCATTCGCTACGACGACACCCGCACGGTGCAAACAGCCGATGGCCCGCTCGCGGTCCCGGCACGCGCCGAGTTGTTCGATGTGCGTGATGGGGACACACTGCGCCTGCAGCTCTCAATCGACGACGCAGTCGCCACCGACACACGACGGGCACTGGCCGAACGCGGGGAGTCCAATACGTCTGGCGCCACCCGCGCGCTGCTGCGACCATGGTTCGTGCAACTGGCCGGCGAAGCCGTTCTCACCGGCCGCATCCGCGGTGCCCCACTGTCGGGTCGCGGACGCGGCTTCTTCGAGACGTATCGATGAGCGGGGAGCGATCAGCCCACGCGCACGCGTACGAACTCACGCGTTTCGGCGGTGATCGTCGAGTCCTTCAGGAGCTTCTTGAGCCGACTCGCGTGTTTGCGCGCGGCGAGTCGCTGCCCGGCGTCAGCGTGCAGCCAGATGGCGTCGGCCAATGCGAGGGCCTCGGCGTTCGAATTGCCGTTGGCCGCTGCTTCAGCAGCCAGTCGCTCCATCGCCAACGCTGCCTCGACGTTGTAGGACTGGGAGTACAGGGCATGCGCGAGCCCGGTGACGGCTTCTACGGGGACACGTCCGGCCTCACGCTCGAGTGTGGCCGCTGCGAGGAATTCCCGTCGGGCGAGCTCGAACTGTCCATCCAGCATGGCGCGCTTGGCGCGTTCGAGATGTTCGGCATCGGCGCGGGGCGGCGCCACGCGCGCTGTGGAGGCCACCATCGGCGTCCGCGCGGTCACGGGCGGCTGAATCGTGCGCGACGCGCTGTTCACGTGCAGTGCGGCCAGCATGGTCATCGAGGAGAGCAACGTGGCGAACATGGACGGATCCTCCGGGGGGTGACGTGCCGTGACATCGATGTATTCACACGCGATGCGCGGCGGTTGTGGCGCGCGGTGTGTGATGATTCGATACGGAAACCCGGCGTCGAGGTGTCACTGGTGGGATCGGAAGCCGGGAGCAAGGGACCAGAACACGCGGGCGTGGGCCAATGAGCATGAACGACCAATCGCACGGCGCAGGTGCATTGCGCCTCGGAACACAAGGCTGGAACTACGCTGCGTGGAGTGGGTCATTCTACCCTCCCGAAACTCGCGCGCCCGACTATCTGCGCACGTATGCGCGGGCCTTTCGCACCGTCGAAGTCGATTCGACGTTCTATGCGATTCCGCCGTCCAGCACGGTGCGCGGCTGGGTGTCCCGCACACCTGACGATTTCATTTTCGCACTCAAGCTGCCGCAGGAGATCACGCACGAACGGCGGTTTCTCGACGCGGAAACGGTCCTGTCACAATTCGTCGATCGGGCGCGCGAACTGGGTTCGCGCCTTGGCCCCATTCTGATTCAGTGCGGGCCGGACTTTTCGCCTATCGAGCGCGACAACCTCGCGGCGTTTCTGCCGCGGCTTCCAACCGATGTTCGCTTCGCCATCGAGTTTCGGCAGCGGGCGTGGATCACGCCCGAACATCTGCAACTGTTGTCCGACCATCGCGTGGCCCTCGCCTTGAGCGATGGTCGATGGATTCCGCGCGCGTGGCTGCTCAAGCTGTGCGAACAGCCCACCACCGATTTTGCCTATCTGCGTTGGATGGGGCCGGATCGGTCGATCACCGACTACTCCCATCTGCAGGTTGACCGCTCTGCCGAGCTGGACGCATGGGCCGCGATGATCCCGGTGCTGCAGCGCCAGGTGCGCACCGTCTACGGTTTCGTCAACAATCACTTCGCCGGACACGGTCCGGCGTCGGTACGCATGCTTCAGGAAAGGCTGGGACTGCCGACCGTCGATCCGCGCGAAATCGGTGAGCAGGGAACGCTCTTCTGACGCGGGAACCGCGACGGGCACGGCGGGGGTCACTACCTGTAGTGACCCCCGCCGTTCCCGCGGCAGTTCCCGCGGTCTAAGTTGTATGGATGCCGCAAACAGCGAATGACAGTGCCGTGACAGGCCCCGGCGAGCAGGTCCTGCAGCTCATGCGTGGTGAGTTGCGCACGCCTCACGATCTGCTCGGCGCGCATCCGGCGCGGGTTGACGATGTCGACGGCGTGGTCGTTCGCGCGCGAGTGCCGCGGGCGACTCGAATGTGGGTCGTGTCGGGCGCCGAGCGATTCGAGATGGAGCGGCTGTACGATGCGTTCTTCGTGCGATTCCTGCCGGGCGCGTCGCTGCCGATGGCGTATCGGCTGGCGGTGGAGTTGGTGGACGGTGGAGAGGTCGAGTTTGACGATCCCTACCGCTTTCTGCCGACACTCGGCGAGATCGATCTGCACCTGTATGGCGAAGGGCGGCATCTTCGACTGTGGGAGAAGCTCGGGGCGCATCACCGCGTGCTGGATGGGGTCGAAGGCACCTCGTTCGCCGTCTGGGCGCCCAACGCGCGTCGTGTGTCCGTCATCGGCAACTTCAACGGCTGGGATGGCCGGGCACATCCCATGCGGGTGCTGGGGAGCAGTGGCGTGTTCGAACTGTTCATTCCCGGCGTCGCCCCGGGTGCGCTCTACAAGTTCGAAATTCGTGCGCCGGGTGGTGCGACACGGGTCAAGACCGATCCGCTGGGCTTCAAGCTCGAGCAATCGCCGGGGAACGCGTCCATCGTCGAACCCGCGGGCGGGTATGCCTGGCAGGATGACGCGTGGATGACACGTCGGTCGGCCGCCGATCCTGTGGCGGAGCCGATGCTGGTGTATGAGGTGCATCTCGGGTCGTGGAAGCGGGCCGACGATGGTCGCATGTTGTCGTACCGCGAGCTCGCGCCGCTGCTGGTTGACCACATCACCAAGCTCGGCTTCACGCACGTCGAACTGCTGCCGGTGCTTGAGCATCCCTACGGC
>CAZMGX010000095.1:5994-8441 GCA_964565915.1 uncultured Gemmatimonas sp. | reverse complement strand
AGGTGGGCGGCTACTATGCGCCGACGTCGCGGCACGGCGCACCGGACGATGTCCGTTTCTTCGTGGATGCGTTGCACCAGGCCGGTATCGGAGTGTTGCTGGACTGGGTACCGGCACATTTCCCCAAGGACGACTGGGCGCTGCGTCGGTTCGACGGCACGGCGTGCTACGAACATGCCGATCCGCGACTGGGGGATCATCCCGAGTGGGGCACACACATCTTCAACTACGCGCGCCATGAGGTGCGCAATTTCCTGCTGGCCAACGCGCTGTTCTGGATCGAGGAGTTCCATCTCGACGGGCTGCGGGTCGATGCCGTCGCGTCGATGCTGTACCTCGACTACGGACGCGAAGCCGGGCAGTGGATGCGCAACCGATTCGGTGGGCGCGAGAATCTCGAGGCGGTGGCGTTCCTCAAGCAGCTGAACCACACCATGAACCACCTGCATCCTGGTGTGGTGATGGTGGCCGAGGAAAGCACGACCTGGCCGCGGGTGACGCACTCGATCAGTGACGGAGGGCTGGGTTTCACGTTCAAGTGGAACATGGGGTGGATGCATGACACCCTCGACTACTACAAGGTCGACCCGTTCTTCCGGAAGGGCGCGCACGACAAGCTGACGTTCGCGATGATGTACGAGTACAGTGAGCGGTTCGTGAATCCGCTGTCGCACGACGAAGTGGTGCACATGAAGGGGTCGTTGCTGCGCAAGATGCCCGGTGACGAATGGCAGCGGCTGGCGAACCTGCGCACGCTGATCGGCTATTCGATCACGCGTCCCGGCAAGTCGTTGTTCTTCATGGGCACCGAACTCGGGCCGTGGTCGGAGTGGAATCACGATCGCAGTCTCGAGTGGGAGTTGCTGGAGGACCCGCGTCGTCGTGGCCTCGAGGCGTTCATGGCCGCCGCGGGCGCGCTGTATCGGGCCACGTCGCCGCTGTGGCGTCGCGACCATGAACCGTCGGGCTTCAACTGGATCGACGTCGCCGACAAGGAACAATCGGTGCTGTCGTATGCGCGTTTTGATGGGGCGGCGCATGCCGTGATCGTCATGAACCTGACGCCGGTGCCGCGGGAGCACTATCGACTAGGTGCGCCGGCCGGTGGCCGCTATCGCGTGGCCCTGAACAGCGATGCGGAATCGTTTGGCGGCAGTGGTTTTGTCGTCGCGGACGAGATCGACACGGACGCCGAGCCGTACCATGGTTTTCCGCAGTCGCTGAGCGTGACGCTGCCGCCGTTGTCGATTCTCGTATTGCTGCCGGACCCGATGCCCGACGTCGAGCCGACCGCTGCGCGCGGGGCGGTGGTAGACGCGGCCGTGGCGGTCGAGTTCGACATGCTGGTCTCACCGGATGCGACGGTAGACACGGACGCCTCGGTCGAGCCGTTGGCGTCGATCGCCACACCATCCGCCGGAGAGGCGATCGGCCAGGATTCTGCACTCGGGATGCCGGACCGGAACACCGATCCGACCGCAGAGACGGCCGCGGATACGATGACGGGTGCGACACCGGATACCACACCGGATACCACACCGGATACCACACCGGACGCGCGGCCGCGTCGGGCGTCCGGTGTGCGTCGCGCCGGCGTCGTAAAACCCGCAGTCAAGCCCGCAGTCAAGCCTGCGGTCAAGCCCGTGGTCAATCCCTCGCGTTCGACGGAACCGCCACGCACCAACACGGACGCTGCCGAGGCAACGCCAGCATCCGCGCAGAAGCCGACGACAGGGCGAACCAAAACGCCGGCCAAGACATCGGGTGCGAAGAGCGAAAAGACGCAGACAACCACGGACAAGAAGCCCGACAGGAAATCCGAAAAGAAAGCCGACCGGAAGTCCGACAAGAAGGCCGACAAGAAGGCCGACAAGAAGGCCGAGAAGAAGACCGAGGAGAAGCTGGAGAAGAAAGCCGACAAGCGGCTCGCCAAGGCGAAGAAAGATCACGCCAAGGCAGACACGCCGAAGCCATCACGACACGACGCATCTGAACGGGACGGATGAACGCCAAGCTGGTGCTGTTCGGCGTGCTCACGCTTGCCGCCGCGGGCGTATGTGTGCGGCTCGGGTTCTGGCAACTCGATCGTCTGGCTGAGCGTCGTGAGAAGAACGCGCTGGTCTTGCAGCGCGGCGCGATGTCCGCGATTCCGATGGACGCGCTGCGCCGTCAGGACACGAGCGCCACGCACTGGCAGCGCGTGACGGTGCGCGGCGTGGCGGATTACGACGCCGAGATGGTGCAGGCGTCCCGGTCGCAGGCAGGGGCGCCTGGAGTGTATCTGCTCACGCCCATCCGTCCGCTCGAGCCCGGATGGGGCGACACGACCCTGCTGCTCCTGCGTGGCTATCTGTACTCGGCCGACGCGCGCACGATCGACTTCGCCAAGGCGCGCGAGGGCGACACGTTGACGCTGGATGCGCTGGTGACGGCGTTTCCGCCGCCCC
>CAZMGX010000095.1:0-5984 GCA_964565915.1 uncultured Gemmatimonas sp. | reverse complement strand
GCCGGAGCGGTGCGTCTGCCCAGCGAGCCACGCGCGGTGCGGTGGCTGGATCGCGATACGCTGCAGGCGATGATGCGTCGCCCCCTGGTGCCCGTCGTGCTGCTGGCCCTGGGGGACACGGTTCCGCGCGATGTGAGCAAGCCGTCGCGGGTGCCTCCGCCATCACCAAGCGAGGGGCCGCACCAGTCGTATGCGTTTCAGTGGTTCGGCTTTGCGTTGGTGTTCGTCGTGGGCTTCGGTGCGTTTCTGGCCGGCGGTCGGCGGCGAAACACCGCCGACGGACCGGAGTGATGCAAGCGCATGCGCCTCGGTGAGAGGCGCCGGCGCCGGACCGAGGGGATCACGCGGTTCGCGGTCCGCGACGGGTCAGCGCCGTCCGATGCTCGTATACGAGAATCCGGCGCCTCGCACCACCTCGGGACGATAGACGTTCCGCAAGTCCACCATCACCTTGTCCTGCATCGTCCCCGCCAACTGCGCGAAGTCGAGCGCACGGAACTCGTTCCACTCGGTGATCAGCAGCAGCGCGTGGGCGCCCTGCGCCGCGTCATAAGCGTCCGCACACCATTGCACGCCCGGCAACAGCGATTCGGCCTCGTGCATGGCGGCCGGATCGTACGCGCGAATCGTCGCGCCGGCATCCTGCAGCGCCGGCACGATCGCGAGGCTTGGCGCCTCGCGCATGTCGTCCGTGTTCGGCTTGAAGGCGACGCCCAGGACACCGATCGTCTTGCCACGAACGCTCCCGCCACACGCTTGAATCACGCGTGAAGCCATGGCGCCCTTCCGGGTGTCATTGACCTGCACGACGGTTTCGACGAGGCGCGCGGGTGATCCGAACTCCTGCGCGGTGCGCACCAGGGCGATCGTATCCTTCGGGAAACACGACCCGCCGTACCCGGGACCGGCATGCAGAAACTTCTTGCCGATGCGACCGTCGAGGCCCATGCCACGCGCCACGTCCTGGACGTTGGCGCCCACCTTCTCGCAGAGATCCGCAATTTCGTTGATGAAGGTGATCTTGGTCGCCAGGAACGCATTGGCGGCGTACTTCGTCAACTCGGCGGTCTCGAGCGTCGTCATCACGATCGGGGTTTCCATCAGGTACAGCGGCCGGTAGAGCTCCTGCATCACGTTGCGCGCGCGATCGGATTCGGCACCGATGACCACGCGGTCCGGGCGCATGAAGTCGCTGATGGCCGATCCCTCCCGCAGGAACTCCGGATTCGAGGCCACGTCGAAGTCGGCATCGGGGTTGGTGGCGCGCACGATGTCCGTCACCCGACGGCCGGTCCCGACGGGCACCGTACTCTTCGTGACGATGACCGTGTAACCGGTCAAGGCGCGCGCAATCTCGGCGGCGGCCGCTTCGACGAACCGCAAGTCGGCGTGCCCGTCGCCGCGACGTGAGGGCGTCCCCACTGCGATGAACACGGCATCGGCGTCAGCCACGGCCTCTGCCAGATTCGTGGTGAACGACAGACGATTCGACTTGATCCCCTTGGCGACCAGGTCGTCCAGGCCGGGCTCATAGATGGGGATCTCGCCGCGCCGAAGGCGTTCGACCTTGCCCGCATCGAGGTCCACGCAGACCACCGACGGCCCGAACTCGGCGAAACAGGCGCCGGACACGAGGCCGACGTATCCCGTCCCGATCATGGCAATCTTCATGTGACTCTAGTCTCCGATGTGATAGTAGTCGCGATACCACGCGACGAAGTGGGCAATGCCCGTCTCAAGCGGTGTCGTCGGTGCAAATCCGACGTCCTGCATCAGCGCGTCGACGTCCGCATAAGTCGCCGGCACGTCGCCCGGCTGCATGGGCAGCAAACGCTTCTCGGCCGTGCGCCCCAGGGCATGCTCCAGCGTGCCGATCAGGTGCAGCAGTTCGACCGGATTGTTGTTGCCGATGTTGTACAGGCGGTAGGGCGCCGAACTGGTCGCCGGGTCGGGCGCACTCGCGTCCCAGTCGACGTTCGGGCGTGCCGGTCGGTCACTGACGCGTACGATCCCTTCGACCACGTCGTCGATGTACGTGAAGTCGCGGCGCATGGCACCCTGGTTGTACACGTCGAGCGGTTCACCGGCGAGTATGGCCTTCGTAAAACGGAACAGCGCCATGTCCGGTCGATACCACGGCCCGTAGACGGTGAAGAAGCGCAGGCCGGTCGTGGGAATGCGGTACAGATGGCTGTAGGTATGGGCCATCAGTTCGTTCGCCTTCTTCGTGGCTGCGTACAACGACACCGGGTGGTCCACGTTGTGATGCACCGAGAACGGCATGGTCGTGTTGGCACCGTACACACTGCTCGACGACGCATACGTCAGGTGCTGGACGGCATGATGCCGACAGCCCTCGAGGATGTTGAGAAATCCGATGAGATTGCTGTCGACGTACGCATGCGGGTTCGTGAGCGAGTACCGCACGCCGGCCTGGGCGGCCAGATGCACGACCCGCTCGAACTGCTCCTCGCGGAACACCCGCGCCATGCCGTCGCGATCTCCCAGATCCATGCGCAGCATGCGGAAGCGCGCGTGCGACATCAGTCGCGCGAGCCGAGCCTCCTTCAGCGTCGGATCGTAGTAGTCATTCAGGTTGTCCAGGCCAACGATCTCATCACCGCGCGCGAGCAAGCGCTCGCACGTGTGATAGCCGATGAACCCGGCCGCGCCGGTGACGAGAATCTTCGCCATGCCAATCCTCAAGGGAATCGGGCGGCCGGTCTGGCCCCCCTCGTACCGTCAGGACGAATGTAACCGGGGCTTCGCCACGGACGGCCGCTGGAGGATGAGCACCGCGCACATGATGAGCAGCCCGCCGACCATGGTGCCCACACCCAGGGGCTGCGCCAGTACCGCCACCCCGAGCAGACTGGTCCAGAATGGCTCGACGGTCGATGTGATGGACGTGCGCACCGCGCCCAGTGTCCGCAACCCGGCCAGAAATCCGAGGAAGGCTCCGGCCGACAACACCCCTTGGCCGACACTGGCCGCAATGGCCACGGTGTCGAAGTTGGCGAACAACGTGCCGGTCACGAGGGCCCACGTGAGGAAGATCAGGCTGCCCCCGACGGTGATGGCGCGCGAGACGTCGAGGGGCGCACGGTCGCGCTGCAACGACCCGAGGATCGGGATGTACAGCGCGTAGACGACCCCCGCCCCGAGCGCCAGCGCGACGCCGATCGGGTGCAACGACGCCGCGTCGGGCGCGCCGACCATGACCATGATCCCGCCCAGTGCGAGGGCGAGGGCCAGGGCGCGGGAGCCGTCGATGCGTTCCACCCCGCGCACGGCCATGATGATCGCGACCCACGCCGGAAACGTATAGAACAGGAAGGCCTCGGTCGCCGCCGGAATCCACCGCAACGCCAGCAGTGCCAGCGTCGCCACGGTGGCTTGGCCGCCGCCGGCAATCAGGATGACGCGCGGCGAATACCACGGGGTCGGTGACAGTGCGCCCGGGGCAGCCTCCTGCGTCGGGGTCGGTCGCCACGCGGCATACGCGATGAACAACAACGCGGTGGTCGCGTACCGCCAGGCCTGGATTCCCTGTAACGCGACCCCGTGATCGAGCGCGATCAGGGTCAGTGGTGAAATGGAGCCGAAGCAGCAGGCGCTGAGGGCCACCAGCACCGTGGCGCGCACCACGCCGCGGCGCGTCGTCGCGTCAGTCACGATGGCGTCAAACGGATCACAGCAGCGTGCCGCTGAGCAGCAGATAGGCGATGCTGAAGTACAGGCTGATCCCGGACACGTCGACCAGTGTCGCGACGAAGGGTGCCGACGCGCTGGCGGGGTCGAAGCCCAGTCGGCGCAGCAGGAAGGGCAGCATCGAGCCCGTGATCGAGCCGACCGTCACGATGCCGACGAGCGTGAGCCCCACCGTCAGCGCGATCATGAGCGAGTGCGGACCGTAGTCGTACAAGCCGAACGCATTCCACGCCACGATGCGCACCAGGGCCAAGACCCCGAGCATCAGACCCAGGATGAAGCCGGCCGGCAGTTCGCGCCGCACGACACTGATCCAGTCGCTGAGCTGTACCTCACCCAGCGCCATCGCCCGGATGATCAGCGACGTGGCCTGCGATCCGGAATTGCCCCCCGAGCTGAGCACCAACGGAATGAACTGTGACAGCAGCAGCACGCGCCCGAGGTCGTGCTCGTACTTGGCCATCACCGACGCCGTCAGCATCTCGCTCACGGCCAGCACCGCCAGCCACCCGCCGCGCTTCCGCACGTTCTGCCAGAGGCCGATCTGCATGTAGGGCTCTTCGAGCGCCGACATACCACCGAACTTCTGCGCGTCTTCGGTCTGCTCTTCCTGGATGACGTCGATGACGTCGTCGACCGTGACCACGCCGAGCAGTCGCCGCTCGCGATCGACGACGGGGAGCGCGACGAGGTCGTAGTTGGACGTCACCTGCGACACTTCTTCCTGCAGCATTTCCGGCGGCACGCTGACCACATCGGTGCCGGCCAGTTCGCTGACGCGGGTGCCTTCGGGTGACGCGAGCAGTTCACGCAGGGACATCACGCCACGCAGACGTCCGCTCGTGTCCGTCGTGTAGATCGTGTACATCGCCTCGCGCCGGCCGGCGCGCGCCACGGACCGCACGGCGCGCAGCGCTTCCTCGACCGTGAGCGACTCGTCGACCGAGACGAACTCGGTCGTCATCAGGCCGCCGGCGGTATACGAGTCGTACTGGAGCAGTCGCTCGGTTTCCGCCTTGTCCGCCGGTTCGAGCTCGGCCAGGATCTCGTCGGCCGTCTCTTCGTCCAGCTCGTCGAGCGCATCGGCGCGCTCGTCAGGGTCCATCTCGGCGACGATGGACGCGGCCTCGCGGGCACTCAGCTCCTCGAGGACCTGCGTCCGCAGATCGTCATCGAGGTACTCCAGCACCTCGGCCGCGCGCTCCTTGGGCAACGCCGCGAGGAAGGCACGAACGGCCTCTTCCGGCAACGCCTCGGCCACGTCGGCGAGGTCGGCCGGGTGCATCTCTTCGGTCTGCGGCCCGATGCTCTCCGGCGACTCCTCGAGCAGCTCGAGCAGGTCGGGCACGAGCAGTGCGGCGAGCGGCCGGTCTTTGTCGTAACGGGGTGTTGACATCCGGGTCCCCTCCCGGGGTACCGGCCAGGCCGATACCGCCGCGCGGCGCGAAGGTTGTGTTGAAGCTCGACGGGTTCCATCACCGCCTCGCGAACAGGCGAGGAGGGTGACGGCGGGGGCAAGTTAGCGTCGAGGCCTTCTACCGAAAAGCGGGAGGCCTGCTGGACTCAGGACTCTGGAGTGGGGACCGTGGAGTTTGGCTCAACCAATGGACGTGGGGACTGGCGGAGTTTGGATTTGTGACTGTGGTAGAGGGGCGGGACCGAGGACTGCGGAGCAACGGGACTCGGGACTGTGGACCGTCCATGGTCGGCAATCCCCGGTCCGCGGTCACGGGTCTTCGGTCCCGCTTCAATACCACGGTCACAACTCCAAACTCCCCAGTCCCCGCGTCCATCGGTTGGGCCAAAGTCCTCAGTCTCGAGTCCCTCGTCCACCGGTCCATCAGTTGGCGACACGCCGGACTATCAATCGAGCGCTACGCGATCGGCAGTACCCGCTCCTGCAGCATCGTCACACGGGTCAGCCCGACTCCGATGGATTCGAGTGCTGCCCGCACGGCCCCGGCAAAGTGGTCGGCGTCGTACGGCCCGGTGTGCTCCACCTCAGCGCCGGTCATGTTCACGGTGGCCGACTCGATCCCGTCGACGCCGCCGAGTGCCGTGTGGACGGCACGCACCGCGTGCACCGCGACCAGTGAGGTCAGCTCAAGCCGCAAGATGCGATGACTCTTCATCCGCGCGAAGCGCGACCCGCAGTGAGGAGTTCCCGCAGTTCCTCCCCTGCAGTGCCGCAGGTGGCCCTCCCCCGCGGTTCTGCAATTAGCCGTCCCCCGCCGTTCGCGGCTGGCAAGCAGCGACCCCCGCCGTTCCCGCCG
>CAZMGX010000094.1:0-14611 GCA_964565915.1 uncultured Gemmatimonas sp. | reverse complement strand
TGATGTCACCGCGCCGCCTAGGGGTCGACCAGAAGTGCGACCACGAATAATCCCACGTTTCGATCTCGCTCAACTGGATCGGCAGCTGGTCGAGAGCGACCGAGCGCCCGTCGATGCGCGGCGGCGTGCCGGTCTTGAAGCGGGCGGTGGTCAGCCCGATGGCATCGAGCTGTGCGCCGAGGTGCGTCGATGCCGCCTCACCCGCGCGGCCACCACTGACCTGCGTGCCGGTGCCGATATGCATCTGGCCGCGGCCGAACGTGCCGGTGGTGACGACGACGGATTGTGCGCCGAAGCGACGGCCCTCGACCGTCTCGATACCGAACACCCGTTGTCCCGATGGATCGAAGAGGAGCCGTGCGACCATTCCCTGGATCGTGCGCAGTCGAGGGTGTACCTCGAGCAAGCCGCGAACGGCGCGTCGATACAGGCCGCGATCACACTGCGACCGGGGTGCCCACACGGCCGGGCCCTTGCCGGTATTGAGCATCCGGAACTGGATGCTGGCCAAGTCGGTCGCGCGTGCGATGATGCCACCCAGCGCATCGACCTCACGCACGACCGTACCCTTGGCGATGCCGCCGATCGCGGGATTGCACGAGAGCTGGCCGATCTGCTCGAGCGCACCGGTGACCAAGGCGACCGAGGCACCGGCGCGGGCCGCCGCGACGGCCGCCTCGGTGCCGGCATGTCCGCCGCCGATGACGAGAACGTCGTAGGTGGCTTCGCAGGTCGCGCTGTCCGGGGAGGAAATCCGGTCGGACGTGGATCGGAAAGTCATGACGAAAGTTATTCTACCGGAACGCCTCGCGGACGAACGTTCGCGGCGACGCCCCGTCCCGAACTCCACCGGTCCGCATGCCACTGCTCATCCCCAACACGGCGCCCAGTCTCGCCATTCGCCGTTCGGCCTTCGAACGCGCCGATCTGACGCGTCATGCGTTCGATGAAGCCCTTGGCCTCACGGCGGATGAGTTCCGCGTCGAGGCCGGCCTGATCGTGGTCGGCCCTCTGGTTGGTGAAAGCACCCTCACCGATCTGATCGACACGCTCGAGGCGCGTGGGCTGGTCTACTTCGACGACTTCTTCGAGTTGAGCGGCAATTGGCCCGACTGGCTCCGTCTCTTCGCCACCGAAGTCGCCGTGTCGTAACTCGGGGCGAAGACGCTCGGCACCGCGGAGCGTCGCAACACGCCCTCCCAGCCGCAGCCGATGCACCAGCTGCGGCGAAAGCGCGGGCCCAGCATGCGCCACCAGCCATCGCGTTGGATGGCGAGTGTCTCCGAGTCACACATGACGCAGCAATCGCCGTCCGGGATCATCATGATGAACGCCTTGGTCGCGATGTAGATGAACGCGACCCGGATGCCGAGAATGACGCCGATGAAGATCCAGGCGTCGGTCCAGGTCCAGGTTCCGGCGAGTCCGGCCGCGGGAATCATGGCAGCCTAGAGGCGCTGCTCGACGCGCACCCACAACTCGACGAACGCAACACCCTGCTCGACGCGGTCGATGACCACATCGGTGTTTGCCGCGATGGCGCCGCCATCGATGTCGCGGGCCGCCAACTCGCAGTGCTGATCGTCCAGCACGTAGTGCAGCGTACCTTCGCCGCCAAACGGCACCTCGCGCACGATGCGCGCCAGCGTTCCCTGCAGCAGGTAGCGTTCATCCACCTGCTCGGCGCGGGCCGACGGGATCGCCCAGCGGGCAATGAGCAGTGATTGGAGCGCCATCGCCAGCCCGCCGGCAACACCAGCAATTACCACCCGGCCCGACATCGGCCATGCGGTGTAGCGCGTGACCAGATAACCGGTCAAGCCGAATCCGACAGTGTACGCGGCCGCCGACGCGAGGTTGAAGAACGGCGACGGCTCGGCGGCCGGATCGTGCTCGCTGGTCTGCTCGTGCGGTTTGGGCAACGTGCTCGACCGTACGCTCCGCTCCGTGCCGTACAACATGGCAAACACGCCAAGCACGAGGCCGACGATCAGCACGCCGAGCGAGAGAATGGTCACAGGAGGTGGCGGCGCGAGACGTGAATGACGGTCACTGAACGGTCCATGGTGAGGAAGTATTGCGCGGTCACGCGTCGCGAAAGCCGAACCACCAGGTGGCCGCCGCGATCGCGATGACGGTGTCAGCGATCACCATCCAGAGGATCCACGAACGCTGGAACTTCATGAGTTGTTCACGGGGATCGGGTCAGAAAGTCGGCGGGCGGCACGCTGGAAGCCACTGGCGAGGAACTCCGCGGCGCGCCACTCGCCATAGTACCACGGACGCCAGGGGAGTGCGCCAGCGGTGAACCCCACATGGCCGCCGCGCTCCGGAAATTCGATGGTGATGGCCGGCGTGACGTCCGCGACCGTCCGGACGCGATCCAAGACGTCGGCGGGGAGAAACGGGTCATCCACGGCGCTGAGCAACAGGGTCGGCACCCGAATGCCGGTCAGGAACGGGAGCGAGCTGGCTCGCGCATAGTAGTCGGCCGCATCGTGGAATCCATGCAGCGGTGCCGTAAACTGATCGTCGAACTCCCAGAGCGTGCGAGCACGGCGCACAGCCGTCAACGCCGAGAGCTCCTTGTGGCGCGCGACCTTCGTCAGGGCTTTCGGAATCAACGAGCGGAGGAAGAAGCGCTCGTACACCACACCGAACCCTCGGCCGATGTGCCGTGAGGCGCGCGCCAGATCGAACGGCGTCGAGATGGCGACCGCGCCGGTAACGTTGGCCGACACCCGATCGCCGTCTTCTCCGAGCAGCTTGCACAACACGTTGCCGCCGAGCGACACACCGACCACCCCCAGCGGGGCGTCCGGGAACTCGTCGGCCAGCCGCTCGATGACGAATCGAGGGTCGGTCGTCTCGCCGGAGTGATAGCTGCGCGCCAGTCGATTCGGCTCGGTCCCGCAGGTTCGGAAGAGCAGCAGGTCTGCACCCCAGCCACGCGACTTTGCCTCGCGGAACATGGCGCGCGCATAGTGCGAATGGGCGCCGCCCTCGAGGCCGTGCAGCAGGAGGATGCGTGGCGCATCGGGGGCTGGGGCGTCCAGCCTGACCAACTCCAGAAAATCGCCATCGGTCGTCTCCCACCGTTCGGTGCGCACGGGCACCCGCGGCTCACGGCGTCCGACACGGCCCCACAGTGTGGCGCTGTGCGGACCGGGAAGCCACCAGGCGGCACGGTAGGAGGACATGCCGAAGTGTACTAAACTCCCCGTCCATGTGCCGCCCACCCTTTTCGCGCCCCCCCCACCCGTCGCGTCGATGAACCGAGTCCTGCGCAACCTGACCTTTCAGGTGCTCGTGGCGGTGGCCCTGGGTGTGACGGTGGGTGTCGTCGCGCCGGATGTGGGGAAGTCGCTCAAACCGATCGGTGACACGTTCGTGAGTCTGGTGAAGATGGTGATCACCCCGATCATCTTCCTCACGATCGTGCACGGGATCGCCAGCATGGCGGACCTTCGCAAGCTGGGCCGCGTCGGTGGCAAGGCGCTGCTCTACTTCGAGCTGGTGTCCACGCTCGCCCTTGCGATCGGCCTCGTGATCGTGAACATCACGCAGCCCGGCGCCGGGCTCGACGCATCGGCGCTTCCCACCGGTGATGTGTCGAAGTACACCGCCACGGGCGCGCAGCAAAGCACCCTCGAGTTCCTGCTGCACATCGTGCCCAGCAACGTGGTCGCGGCCTTTGCGTCCGGAGACCTGTTGCCGGTCGTGTTCTTCTCGGTGTTGTTCGGTGTGGCCCTCACCGCAGTCGGAGAAGCCGGTCGCGAAATCGCCGATCTCCTGCTGCGTTTCCAGGCGGTCTTCTTCCGGATCGTGGCGATCGTGATGAAGGTCGCGCCGATCGGTGCATTCGGCGCGATGGCGTACACCATCGGCACGTTCGGCCTCAAGACACTGCTACCGCTGGGCCGGCTGATGCTGGACGTGTACCTGACGATGGCGGTGTTCATCTTCGTCGTGCTCGGGTTGATCTGCCGCGCCTACGGATTCCGCTTGCTGCGTTTCCTGCGCTTCATTCGCGAGGAGATCCTGCTCGTCCTGGGCACCTCGAGTTCCGAGGCGGCGCTGCCGCGCATGTTGGAGAAACTCGAACGATACGGGTGCGCACGGCCGGTGGTCGGGCTGGTGATCCCGACGGGCTACTCGTTCAATCTCGATGGTACCAGCATCTACCTCTCGATGGCGGCGATCTTCATCGCGCAGGTCTATCGCGTGGACTTGAGCGTCGGCCAGCAACTCACGCTGCTCGGCATTCTCCTGCTCACATCGAAGGGTGCGGCGGGTGTGACGGGCTCCGGGTTCATCGTGCTGGCGAGTACGTTGGCGGCGACCAACACGGTTCCGGTTGAGGGGGTCGCGCTGTTGTTGGGTGTGGATCGATTCATGTCGGAGGCCCGGGCGATCACCAACCTGATCGGCAACGGCGTGGCCACGCTGGTGATTTCCCGTAGCGAAGGGGCCTTCGACGACGAGAAACGCGCCGAGGCGGAGGCGGCGATGGCATGAGTGAGATTCAAGTACAGATCTTCGGCACAAAGAAGAGTGCCGACACACGCAAGGCGCAGCGTTTCTTCGCGGAGCGCCGCGTGAAGGTCCACTTCTGCGATCTGGCCGAGCGGCCTGCCTCGATCGGCGAGCTGAAGCGCTTCGCGCAGAAGTTTGGTGTCGAGAAGCTGATCGACCGCGAGTCGCGACGCTTTGCGGATCTCGGCCTGCGCACCGCGCTGTATGGCGAAGAACGGTGGCTGACGATCCTGGCCGACGAGCCGCTCATTCTGCAGCAGCCCCTGGTGCGGCTGCAGAACAAGCTGACGATCGGGCTCGCCGAAGCGACGTGGAAGGAGTGGCTGGCGTAGCCTCTACTGTCCGAGGCGCGCGGCTTTGGCCAAGGCGCGGATCTGCGTGATGACCGAATCGGCGCGAACCGAATCGCCCTGCGTGGCCACGCCGTACGCGAGAAACTGCCCGGTCTGCACATACGCGGCCGGAATGCTCACCGACGCATCGTCCAGCCAACGCCCTTGCCGAAGCAACGCGGCCGGCGCCTCATACCGTCGCCACAGATCGGACGTGCGCTGGACGTCGATGTATCCGCCGGGATAGCGGACGTACGCCGGATTGTCCTTGGCAGGCGAGTTCAGCAGGCGTTGTGTGAGACCCTGCGTCACGACGTACTCCTGCAGTCCGAGTGACCGCGCGTACGGTCCGATTGAGAAGTGGATGGGTCGTGCCGGAAATGCGTCCTTGATGAACTGCAGCACCATCAGTTGATCGCGCGTGAGGTACCCGGCCGGCACAATCGCGTCGATGCCGGCGTGCTTGAACGATGCCGCTTGTGACAGCTGCACGGCGGGTGGCAGCGAGTCGGCCTGTTCCGGGGTCAGTGCGATGACGGGGCCGGTGGGCACCTGGCCGGCGAGCGGCGCGTAGGCACCAATGCCGGATCCGTCGTACGGCGTGACGCGCTCGCGGATCAACTGGTGCGCGTACCAGTCCATGTTGAGATAGGGAATCAGCGCAATGGTGACGTCACGACGGACGCCTTCCACCTGCTGGGCGTACCAGACGGGGAACGAATCGTTGTCGCCGGCCGTGATGAGAATGCCATACGGCTCCACCGACTGCAGCAGGTCACGCGCCCAGTCGGCGGTGAAGGTCTGTCCTTTGCGCGGGGCATCGTTGGCGTTGGTCAGGAGCGGCACGAGGGCGATCAGCAGCACCGGAGACGCGAGCTGCCAGGCACGTGTGCTCGATTGACCGACGCGTTGGGCCAGCCACTGCCAGATGGCGCCGAGTCCGAGTCCGGCCCAGAGTCCCCAGGTGGCGAACGACCACAGGTAGAAGTAGTCGCGGTCACGGACTTCGCGATCGACAGTGTCGCCAAGTTCGGGCGCTTGTGAGTGCCCGTACTTGAAGTTGAGGTACACGATGAGCAGTGGTGTCAGCGTGAACATCAGCGGCGCGACGAATGCGAACGAACTGCGGTCGCGCCGAAAGTGCACGACGCCACCCAAGAGGCCAAGCGCCAGGAACAGTCCCGCCAGCAGGCTCTGCGCACGCGGGTTCTCCACCCACGCGTCCCGCATCCACTGCCACTTGAAGTACAGCCACCACATTCCGACCTGGGCGCCGATCGGGGCCTGCCGTTCGGCCACCGCGTGACCGCCGTACTGCTCACGCTGGATGATGCCCTTCACGCGCGTGATGGTCTTGTCGCTCAGGGTGCAGGAAATCTCGGGGCCGTTGAGACACGCGGTCGGCGAGCCCTCGTTGATGCCGGGGAAATGCGCGGCGCGAATCGGCATGAACGCAAACGGCGTCAGCCCGATCAGCAGGATGACGGCCGCCCCCACGATCAGTTTCCAGCGCAGCATCGTCGCGGGACGACGCAACAACACGAAGAGGCCGAACGCCGGTACCGGCAGGAAGCCGGCAGGGTGATTGGCGTAGCCAAGACCACACAGGTAGGCGACCAACAGGAGGAATCCATCGGCGCGTCGGGACTGGGCGGGCGCATCGTGCCAACGCAACGCGGCCCAGCTGGACGCGGCCAGACCCAGCATGGCGAGCGTATACACCTTCTCGTTCACCACACTCTGGTTCCACACCGTGAACGCCGTGGCGCCGATCCACGCGCACGCCACCGCGATCACGAGGCGCGGGGTGCGGGCGAGCGACCAGCCCTGCAGTGACCGATGGGCCACGAGAAACCACAGGGCCGCGGACATCGCACTGGTGGTTGCGGCCAGGAGGTTGATGCGCGCCGCGTAGCCGACCGGGATCGGAAGGGCCGCAAACGCGTGCGCCACCAACACGAACACCGGGTTCCCCGGCGGATGCGGAATGCCCAGCGTCTTCGCGGCCGCGATGTACTCACTCGTGTCCCACATGGCCGTCGTTGGCGCCAGGGTCAGGACATACAGACCGAACACGACCAGCCCCAGCATCGCCGCGATGCGATAGGGCGGTTCGTCGTCGGCCGGTGTAACCTGGCTCACATCCGCCCTCCACATATTCGCGAACGTCAGGAGCGCGAGTGGGATACCAACGACGTAGCCGAAGACCAGCAGCACCGCCGAACTCGTAACGCCGCCGGCCCACAAGGTGCCGAACCCGGCAAGGATGCAGAGCACTGCAGCGGCCCCGATGGTGAACGCGCCACCGGGGATACGGGAGAAGAGCGTCATGAAGTCAGGGACCAGTGACACGACAGGTGATCACGGCGACCGGCGAGGCCGTGCCGCGGCAGGCAAGAAGAATAACCTCCAGCCAACGGGACTCTGCCCATCAACTCGGCGAGTGCGGCAGTTCGTCACCGCGATCCATCGGGCGCCCGTTCGAACCGACCGCAGTCCGGTCTGCTTGCATCGGCGAGTCACGGGAGTGAAGGTTCGTTCCTGAAGCATCCCTTGCGGCACCTCCTCAGGGGGTGTCGCGCCACTCGATCAGGAGTCGCCCGTGTCCGTTGCCAAAGTCACTGAGATCACATCGTCTTCGAAGACGTCGTTCGAAGACGCGATTGAAAAGGGCATCTCCCGCGCCAACAAGACCCTTCGCAACGTCAAGGGGGCGTGGGTGTCGAGCATGAAGGTCGATGTTGAGGACGGCAAGGTCACCGCCTATCGTGTGTCGATGAAGGTTACCTTCGTGCTGTCCGACTGAATCACACCTGCCAACGGGATTTGCTCATGACCGCACCCAATGATCCACTGCCGGACTTCTCCGACGTCCAGTCGGGAAGCTCCTCCGAAGCCATGCCGGAGGAAGTCGCTGAAGCGAAGCTGGTGACCTACACGGTGGTCGGCGGTGACACCCTCTCGCGCATCGCGAAGCGTCACTACGGCGACGCCACGAAGTGGCCGCTGATCTTCGAGGCCAATCGTGATCGTATCAAGAATCCGGACCTGATCCAGATCGGATGGGTTCTGACCATTCCCGAACTGCCGGAGACGCCCACGCCATGAAGACCCTGAGCAGACTGCCACTCGGCGTCGCCGCGCTGGCGATGTTGAGCCTCGCGGCGTGCGGCAAGAAAGACCAGCCGGCGCCGGTCGACACCCCGGTCGCGGTCGCGCCGGCCCCGGCTCCGGCCGCCAGCATTTCGACGATTGAGACAGGCAAGCACATCGGTCCGAACAAGCGCGTGACGGAAGTGACGAGCGAATTCGGCACGAAGGACACGTTGTACCTCGCCGTCGTGACCGAGAACAGTACGCCGAGCACGATGTTGACGGCCAAGTGGACGTTTCAGACGGGGCAGCTGGTCGACTCGACGGCGCAGCCGGTTGCGCGCACCGATTCCACGAACACCGCCGCCGTGACGGAATTTCATCTGGTCAAGCCCACTGGCTGGCCGGTCGGCAAGTACACGGTCGAAATCCTGCTTGACGGCGTGTCCGCCGGAAAGCGAGATATCGAAGTCAAGAAGTAACCCGACCTCTTTCGAGGATAAACGCGTGCCGAGTACCACACGGAACGCTGGCGTACGGATCATGGCGTTGGCACTCCTGCTGACGCCATGTTCCGCATGGCTGAGCGCAGCAGAGGGACAGTCCGCGGGCCTCGTGGGTGTCGTGGGGCAGTGGTCGACATCGGCCGACAGCGCCGTGACGGTCGACGGAGCGGCGTGGAGCGGGAAGACGGCGGATTCCACGCTGCGCCGGATCGGCGGGTCGATCTTCGGTGCGGCGTCGGACGGATTGATCCGCAACGGGTCGGCACCGGGCGCATTCCCACTCGCCGTCGCACCCGGCGTGCGCAACTTCACCGGCGGAACGCTTCGGGTGCAGTTCAAGATGATCGCCGGTGCGTCGGACCAGAACGCCGGCATCGCCTTCAACATCCCCGGACGGTGAGTACTGGTACGCGCGCTACAACACCAAGGACGGCGACCTCGCCTTGTGGCGCTACCGGAACGGTGAACGTGAATTGATCGTGCATGGGACCGGGGCCGCCAAGCTGGCGCTTGGGGAGTGGCACGAGTTGGTGGTCACCCTTCGCGGCACGTCGGTGTCGGCCTCGATCGCCGGCAATGCGGCACTGGCCCTCAAGCACACCCTCGATACGTCGCCTTCAGGGCGCGTTGGCGTCTGGGTCAAGCGTGACGCCGTCACGGCCTTCCGCCGGTTCGTCGCGACGCCGTGAGCGAATGACCCCCGGCGGGACGTGAAAGAACAGACGGAACAGGTCGCGGTCGGGGATGTCGCCCAGCAAGTCGATGTAGATCGGCAGGTGACCGCGTACCGGTTGCCACAGGCGCGGTGCGTACATCGTCGAATGGTCCGCGTGGTACTGCTCTCGAAATCGTGGCGTCCCGAACTTCGAACGATCCAGGTAGCGTCGCCAGAACAGCAGGGTGCCGATGCGCAGGCGAGAGCCGTCCATTCGATCGATGCGCACGGCCAGCGTCATGCCGAAGAAGTAGCTGGGGCCCAGTAGCGCGATGCCCATGACGATGAACCAGAGGGCATCAAGCCGCACGCCGTAATAGATGGCCAGCGCGCCGGCCACCGCGCCCGGTAAGACGAGCAGCCGCCAGAACCAAGCCATCCAGCCGTAGCGGTAAATCGTGGTGGCGGGTGGATACGTGCGGGTCTGTGTGCGCTTCGGTTTCCGCTTGCGCGTCATCGCGCCACAATGTGCTCGCGTGTGATCGCGGCCAGCGTCGTCGTGCCACTTTGCTTCATCGCCAGCTCGAACTCGCGCCGCAAGATCGTGAGCACGGTTTCCACGCCTTCCTGACCGAACGCACCGAGTCCCCAGATGTAGGGGCGCCCGATGCCGGCGGACTTGGCACCCAATGCCATCGCCTTGAAGATGTCGGTGCCCCGACGAAATCCGCCGTCGCAGATGACGGGAATTCGTCCCGCCGTGCCCTGCACGACTTCAGGCAGCGACGCGATGGTCGCGCGCAGCGAGTTTTCCGCGCGTCCGCCGTGATTGGACACGAACAGTCCGTCGACGCCGTGGGACACAGCGAGCGCGGCGTCCTCGCGGGTCACGATGCCCTTGAGCAGCACCTTCATGCTCGTGGCATTCTTCAGCCGATCGACAAACTCCCACGTGGGCGTGCCTTTCTCGAGCATCGGCGGCAAGGACTCGTAGCCGACGAGGTTGGGCTTGCGACGGTTGTCGCGGTCGTCCACACGGCCGGAGATGCCGGGTAGTGGTGCCCCGCCGAGATGGCACTTGGTGCAGGTGCGCGTGTCGCGACGTGCTTCGCGAACCATCGTCACACGATTGCTGCCACCGAGCAGGTCGACGGTGAACACGATGGCTGGGGCGCCGGCGCGCTCGACCCGCTTGACCATCTGTTTGGTGATGGCCCAGTCGGTCTGGTGGTAGAGTTGAAACCACACGGGGCCGCCACGGGCCGCGATCGTATCCTCGATCGACGTCGTGGCGACCGTCGACAACACCTGCAGGTGATCACGCGCCTTTGCGGCGCGAGCCACCGCCACTTCGCCAAGGGGATGAAACGCCTTCTGGCTGCCGACGGGATTGATCACGATCGGCGTGGGGTACTTCGTGCCGTAGAGCGTGACACTCGCATCGACCGTGCTGACGTCGATCAGTCGACGAGGACGCAGCGCCCAGTGATCGAAGCCCTCACGGTTGGCGGCGATCGTCCGATCATCGTCGGTGCCGGTGGTCAGATAGCCCCAGTGCGCAACGGGAATCTTCGCCTTCGCGGCACTCTCGAAGTCGAAGACATCGAGCGCATCCTTCGGCGAGGTGATGATTTCCTGCGCCAGCGCGAACGCGCGCTCGGTTCCACGCGGCGACTCGCCCGTGAGTCGTTCAAGCACCCGCAGGTCGATACCGGCGGCGGCCAGCAGCGGGCTGCCGGCGAGGAACGCGAGGAACTGTCGTCGTGAGGGATCGGGACTGGACATGCCGGGAATAGGCAGTCATCCCGCGCGCCTGTCCAGAGGCCGCATCAGGTGCGCGCGGTGTCGCTCGATGGTGGTTCGAGCAGTTGGAATGCCAGGTTCGATACGAGGCAGTAGCCGACGAAGTAGTAGAAGCCCGGCTCGAGCACCGCGTTCAGATTGTCCGTCGCGACCGAGGCGAGATAGGCGATGAAGACGCCGACCACGAACACATCGGCCATGGACCATTTGCTGAGCGATCGCACGGTGACGTAGAGCCGCTGCTGTGTGGCCGGCTGCTTGAGCCCGACGATCACGAAGAACGCAATGGACTTGAGGAAGGGAATGAGCACACTGAACAACAGCACCAACGCCGCAACGAACAGGTTGCCGGATGTATAGAGGCTGCGGACGGCCTGCAGAATGCTCTGCGTCTGGCGAAAGATTTCCCGTTTCGCCCCCATCAGTTCGATCGAGGCGGTGATCGTCATCATGGGCTGTCGCAAGCCGGGTACCAGCAGCAGCAGCGAGATGACGGTCAGGGCGAACGCAAGACGGTTGCGATTGGACATGATGAAAGCAGCGGGTCGATGTGGCGGCGCGCCGATCGGTCTCGGCGGCTGGACCCTAGCAAGAGACATCGCCGCACACCGATTGGCAAACGCGAGGGGGTCGCCGTCAGGAGAGCAGCACGCGCATCATCAGGGTCGTTGCCGGGAGCGCAGCGCGTGTGTCCCGCTGCGGCTGGCCACGATGCGCGTCCCGTCGCGCATGATCACGACCCACCGTCCGGCATCATGCGGCGCCAGGCTGGCCACCCAATCGAGGTTGACGGCATGTGAGCGGTGTACACGGACGAATCGCCCGGGGTCCAGCCGCTTGAGAAGCTCCGACAACGGCATTGTGACCAGGTGACGGGCGCCGCCCGCGTGGATCGTCACGTAGTCATCATCGGCTTCCAGGCGATCGACGTCCTGCAGCGGGATCGGACGCACCGCGCCGCGTTCCCGAACGTACAGGTGCTGCAGTGGTGCATCCGTGCGCGGACCAAGCAACTCGCGCAAGCGCGGCGCCAGCGCCGATGTACTCGGGGACGTACTCGGGTCGGACGTGGCGGGCGCCGGGCGTTCGGTCAGGCGTGCCTCGACACGGCGCACGGCGCGCTCGAATCGCTCGGCACCGAACGGTTTCAACAGGTAGTCGGCCGCACCCAACTCGAACGCATGTACCGCGTGTGCCTCGAAGGCGGTGGTGAAGATCACCTGCGCCTGATGCGTACACTGTTCCAACAGCGCCAGGCCGTCGAGCTCGGGCACGTGAATGTCAAGCAGCAACAGATCCGGGCGCAGCTCGTTCACCAGCCGCAGTCCCGCGGGTCCGTCGGCCGCCTCACCGACGAGTTGCAACGACGGCGTGGCGCCGATCAGCTCACGCAGGTGCAAACGCGCCAGCGGCTCATCCTCCACGACGACGACACGCAGCGCCGTCTGTCCGGTCATGCCGGGAGCCTCAAGGTGACGGAGAATCCTGCGCCGGTCGCGACCGTTTCCAATGCGGCCCGTGGACCATAGATCAACGCCACGCGACGTCGCAGCGCGTCGAGCCCGACACCGGTGCCCGTCGTATCGGCCGTTGCACTCGTCCCGGGCCCGTCATCACGCACGGCCAGCACCAGTGTTTCGTCTTCGAGCCGAGCCGAGAGGCTTACACTGCCCCCGGCCGCCCGCGGCGCCACCGCATGCCGGATGGCGTTTTCGACCAGCGGCTGCAGCGACAGGCTGGGGACCACAAGCTCCAGGGCGTCCTCGTCCACCGTGGTCGTGATCCGCAGGCGGTCACCGTACCGCAGTCCTTCCAAGGCCAGATACGCACGCACGAAGGCGAGTTCTTCAGCAAGCGGCACCTGTTCCCGCGCGCCGCGCTTGCTGTCCAGGACATAGCGCAGCAGGTCGGCCAGTTGACCCAGCGCCACCTGGGTCTGGACGGCATCGTGGCGGGCCAGGACCGACAAGGAGTGCAGCGTGTTGAACAGGAAGTGCGGATCCAGCCGACCGCGCAACGCCTCCAGTTCGGCGCGCGCGCGGAGTGCATCGGCCTGCACGCGTCGCGCCTCGGTCTCACGGGCCATGAGCATCGACACCCCGACCCATTCGATGCTGGCCATCACGACATACAGCGCGACGCCGAAGAAGACCTGCCATCCCAACCACGGAGCAGCCGCCTGCAAGACCGCACGCCATGACGTGGCATCGAGGCGCATGGTGCCCAGCAGAAATGCCATCCACACGATCGAATACAACAGCGCGCCCCCAGCGTGTCGCGCCACAAAGGCCGCGTCCATGTGACCGGGCCAGGGATCACGCCGCAAGTACCACCGGACGCCAAGCCCAAAGACCGCCGCCGCACCGATCGCCTGGAGCGCGATCAGGATTGCCAGCGACGTCGGCAAGCGATCGCTGGCACCGACGAGCAGCGCGTAGACCACCACCAGCGGCGACCACGCCGCGACATAGCGAGCCGCCCCGCGCAGGCGACCGACGGCTCCGCTCATTTCAGGCGGGGCAACAGCACGTACTTCACCCATCCGTAGTCCGGTTCGAGAGTCAACGCCTGCTGATAGGCTGCCCGCGCCGATGCCGCACGGCCGGCCTTCTCTTCCATCTGTCCATGCCACGCCAGGGCTTCTGCATGCCCCCACGCCGGCATCCCGGGCGTCGGATGGTCCTTGGCGAACGCCGCCAACGCGCGGGCCATGATCGGACGCGCCTTGTCTTCTCCCCCACCAAACATCGACGGCTTGAACCAGGTGCCAACGGCCTGCAGCAGCAGGACGCGGGGATTCTCTCCGCCCAGGGCACGTGCCTGATCGTCGGCCCGACTGGCCGCGGCCCCGTACCGGACGCCCGCCAGCATGCTGCCGGCCATCAGCTGTCCCATGGCCGACGAACGCACCGCGTGTGACTCGGCGAGCGGCTTGACGGCGATGGAGCGGTCCATCCACTCCAGCGTCGCCTCGAAGTACGACGTCGCGCTGTCCTCGGTTGCAGACGACACGGCAAGCAACTGCCCGATTCGGAACATGGCGAACCCACGGTAGTGCAGCAGGAGGGGATCATTCGGAAAGGCGGCGAGTGCACGGTCGACGAGGGTGATGGCTTGTCGCACGCCGCCCACGTCGCCACGGACCACGGCCCGATGGATGACGCGCTGCGCCGAATCGGCCCAACGCAGCGAGCCGGCGGCCTGTCCGGCGAGTTCGGTGACGGCACTGACAGCAAGGACGGCGAACAGCAGCAAGGAGCGCAGCATCGGATCTACAGGAGAAGGGTGGAACCGAAAAACACCGAGCGATTGAAGGGGGCCAACACCGGGGTCCGCGTGCGGAAGTCGTCGCTCCAGCGGTAGCGCATGACGTTGCGACGGCTGAAGAGGTTGGACGCACTCGCCCACAGCACCATGCCGCGGCGCTCGCCAAGTCCGCGGTACCAGCTGATCGACAGGTCTTTGCGACTGTAGGTCGGCAAGCGCGCCGCGAACGGTGCCGCGTACTGGGGGGCGAGCGGCGTGCTGCCGGCGACCGCGCCGACGATGTCGGTGAACGGACGCCCGCTGGCGTAGCGCAACGCGGACGACACCGTGAGGGACCGACACGTCCGCTCGCTGACCCCCACGAGTGAGTGCGAGAGGTCGGCAAGCGTCGGCGCGAGACGATGCGACGCCGGATCTGT